>JAQWAQ010000065.1 GCA_028707635.1 Negativicutes bacterium | reverse complement strand
TATATAAGTACAGGTTCCTCGTAATGTGAACGGCGACAGATACGGCAATAAGAATGCTGGTGAGAATGAGTAACTGATAACCAATTAACTCAAATCTTGATAGCCAAAAAGCAAGAGTGTTGGTATTTCCGGAATTAAGCATGACAGGAACCGTGAAGAGTTTTACTACACTTTGAGCTGGTTCCCACAGGACAACCGTTAAAATTGCGGCAATCACAGCATGTAAAAATCTTGCCACCATATAAGGGGTCATTCGTATACCTGACTCAATAACAATACTGGCTACCTGACCATGAACGCATAGACCGCTCCAGGCAATAATGGCGCTGGCAATAGCGACTTTTTCAAGGAGCGGTGCATCGGCTTGACTGGCCGCCATGGCGCCAAGATCAAGCTCAAATAGGCCGCTAACCAAAGCTGGTGATAACGTTTCACTAATGCCGATAGAGCTAAGGCCGCATGCGAAAAAGGTAGTAAGAAGAGCTGTTATACCGACAACTGATAAAATGCGTAAGAAGACTGAGAATAATATAATAAAGCCACCTATCAGTAAAATGGTATTCATTGAGCTCTTCACAGAATCGCCCAGCAGTTGATTGAGCGACCGCTTATCTGTTTGGCGAGCGTTATATAGTGCGCGGAAGGCGCGAATAATAATATTGCCTTTTTGCTGTGGGCTAGCTGGAGTTTCGTATTTGTCGCGATTCATACCGTGAAACCGAAAGAGTATGCCTACCAGGAAACTTGACAAGTAGTGAGCCAATGCAATTGTAGCGCCGAGCTCTGGCATGCCGAACATACCAACAGCAACCGCGCCGAACATAAATAACGGGTCTGCTGTATTTGTGAAAGATAATAGTCGTTCAGCTTCTACAGCGCTACACATCTGGCTTTTTCGGAATTTGCAGGTGATGACGGCATCCATTGGATAACCTGATGCTAAGCCCATCGACATCGCAAACGCTCCCACACCTGGTACATTAAATAATGGCCGCATTAAGGGTTCTAATAGGACGCCGATAAAATGAACAACGCCGAGCCCCATCAGAATTTCAGATAAAATAAAGAAGGGTAATAACGCCGGAAAAACGACATTCCACCAGAGGTTAAGTCCGACTATCGCTGAGTCAAACGCATCTTTCGGATACTGCACCATGGAAATAACGATAAAGACAGTGCTAAATGCCAAAAAGTACGCGCTAAGGCGAGAACGATAACGTTTACCTCTGATCCCCATAGAATGATCCCCTCCTCTATCCAGCCATTGTAAAATTTCCACATATTCAGCGATAGTAATTTTAAGCCATAAGCATTATATATATATGAATGGATAGAGGTAATATAACTAAAACACAAATGTACAATTTGAGCTAGGGGTTGGTAAACGTGAAACCGAAGATTGGTTTAGCTCTTGGTTCTGGCGGTTTAAGAGGTCTTGCTCATGTAGGTGTGCTAAAGGTATTAGAACGCGAGAATATTCCAGTTGACTATATTGCTGGCTGTAGTATTGGTAGCATAATCGGGGCGCTCTATTGTGCCGGTCATAGTCCTGATACGATTATTAAATTAGCAAAACATCTCAAGCCAAGATATTGGCTTGATTTTGTAATTCCGAAACTTGGCATCATCTCGGGTGATAAATTACTTAAGACCATCCGTCTGTTAACCCAACAAAAAAGTTTTGCTGAACTCGATATTCAGTTAGCTATTGTTGCGACCGAGTTAAACCACGGCAGAGAGATCGTCTTTACGGAAGGAGACGTGGCCGAAGCGGTGCGCGCCAGTACATCGGTCCCGGGAGTCTTTGTGCCCCATAAAATTGATGATATGCTGTTGGTCGATGGTGCAGTGCTCAATCCAACCCCTATTGATATTGCCCGAGCAATGGGTGCCGATATTGTAATTGCCGTCGACCTTGCCCACGCCAGTGTTGTTTTTAATATTACTAATGTATTTGATGTTATTATCCAATCGATTGACATTATGGAGCGAGAGCTTTTGAAGAATCGTCATAAAATATGTGATATTCTGATTCAACCGGACATTGCCCATATTTCACCAAGTTCTTTTGAGGCTATCGAGGAGTGCGTCAGCCTGGGTGAAGAAGCAGCCGAGAAAGCAATGCCTGAAATTAAACGCGTAATTAGCGGTTTGGAATGTATAGCGGTGAAAGACGAAAATCCCATCCGCCACAGTTCCATTTAGCATTTGGCATACCCAAAAAATAGATATCGCTAGCAATTGTGTCAATAGCTAGCATTTGCTGAAGTGATGACAGTTCACTCAATGCACGCTGCTTGCTGTTAAGGTAGGCAGCTGTTTTGACTACTGTCGGGATTTGGGCCGCTTTATTAAGCTCTTTTAGTAAATACCGGCCATTCGTGTTAAAAGCTAGTATCTTGGCATAGAGTGGACCTGTTTGGTCGAAGGCAATTATGTCAGCCTTTTTGATACCCAATAAAGCATGAATGAGAATTCTTTGAAGGCGAGTGTAAGGGTATCGCCTGCTTTTTATTAAAGAAAGAAGTTCTTTAATATTTGTCGCTTTAAGAGCCTCCTTATGAATTTTATTATGGAGGCCTTCCGTCACTTCTGGCAGGTTCTCTAGCTCTCTGATAGTAAGCATGCGGAGACGGGCCAGAATAATTTTTTCAAGGCTTGAGAAGGTGATCGGCCCACGGCCTTCTTGTAAGCACTGATTGATAATTAGTGCTCCTTCCTGCGAGATGGCTTTAGCTACATCATGACTCACTGCCTTCTTGGCTAAAATTTCGTACCTAAGGGCTGTTGCGCTGGCAATAGGAGCCGTAATATTAAGGTCATGATAGTTAGCGTATATCCTGCTAATAGCGACTGGTGTGAGTTGTGGTGCATATTTTTTTATTGCTTTTATATATTCAATTGCCAGGATGTTGTTAGGCGCGGCGATTGTATCTATTGGTACACCACTGCGCTCTTTAATAACAGCACCTAATGCAGCGGCATATGTAGTTCCATTTTTCATTAGCAATTGCATTTTATCAATATTTTCTGGATTACTGCCAGTGTTAGCCATGGCTTGTAAAACTTCAAGATCAGCGCACTCGGCACCAAAACAAAGGTGACTGACCAAACCGAGTGAGGCTAGCAGGCGTACGCCGCCTTCGGCAAAAAACTGCGCACTTCTAACTGCAAAAACGGTCGGTAGTTCGATCACAAGATCGACACCAGCTTTTACCGCCATCTCCGCCCGCTTCCATTTATCAAAAAGGGCTGGCTCACCACGTTGAACAAAATTTCCACTCATAATACCGATAACGTACGAACAACCAGTTTTTTCTTTAGCCATTTCAATATGCCACCTATGCCCATTATGAAATGGATTATATTCAACAATAATACCCACTGCGGTCAATTTATCACTTCCCAATCTTAAGATAAAGTGAAACTTGATTCAGATAACTCCACCTGAATCCTAGCCGAACCGTTCAGGGACTTAGCCGCTCGACTCTGCCCTTTAGGTATAACTCCCACTTGTAGAAGAAAAGCGGCTTGGTCATCGGATAAGGTAGCAAATTCTTATAAATGGATAATAAATCCTGCTATTTATAATAAATTATTTGTTTTTTTGTTAATAGTTTTGTAATATTGAAGGTAAAATAATACTCGTGCAGAATATTATTCTAGATGTGTTGTCAAATGACTACATAAAAAATACATAGCAAGCTTAAGTTGGGAGGATTATGTAAGTGAAAGTTTTAGTTGTTAACTGTGGCAGTTCTTCTTTAAAGTATCAATTATTCGATATGACCGACGAATCGGTCTTGGCTAAAGGCCTTGTTGAGCGTATCGGCATCGATGGTTCGGTTTTGAAACATGAACCGGCCAGCAAAGATAAGGTTGTTATCAATGCTGACATAAAAAATCACAGCATTGCAATCAAATTAGTAACCGAAGCTTTAACTGATAAAAACCATGGCGTAATCACCGATATGACTGAAATATCTGCTGTGGGACATCGTGTTGTTCACGGTGCCGAAAAGTTTGCATCCTCAGTTCTTATTACCACAGAGGTGATGCAGGCCCTTGAAGAGTGCATTGAAATGGCTCCGCTTCACAATCCGCCTAATATTCTTGGTATTAATGCCTGTGCTGAACTGATGCCCGGCGTGGACCAAGTAGGTGTATTTGATACTGCCTTTCATCAAACAATGCCAAAACATGCCTTTATATACGGCCTGCCGTATGAAGCTTATGAAAAGTACCGCATCAGAAGATACGGTTTCCACGGCACTTCCCATCGGTTTGTATCCAAGGTAGCAGCTGACATGATGGGTAAGGATATCAAAGACGTCAAACTTATCACCTGTCACCTTGGCAACGGCTCAAGCGTTGCGGCTGTTGATGGCGGCAAGTGCATTGACACCAGCATGGGCCTAACTCCTCTTGAAGGATTAGTCATGGGCACTCGTTGCGGTGATATTGATCCGGCCATTCTGCCTATCCTCATGAAAAAAGAAGGCATGGACGCTGATCAAATTGATGAGTATATTAACAAAAAATGCGGTGTTCTCGGCATCTCTGGCGTATCAAGCGACTTCCGCGATATTGAAGGCGCTGCTCACGAAGGTAACAAACGTGCTCAATTAGCACTTGATCTTTTTGCCTACAGAGTTAAAAAGTATATCGGTAGCTATGCCGCTGCATTGAACGGGGTAGACGCTATTGTCTTTACTGCCGGTCTTGGCGAAAACTCCTCATCAATGCGTGAAGCAATCTGCACCGGCCTTGAGTATCTAGGCACTAAAATTGATACTGTAAAAAATAATGTCCGCGGTAAAGCAACTGAAATCAGCGTTGACGGTGCCAAAGTCAAACTCTTTATCATTCCTACTAATGAAGAGCTTGTCATCGCGCGAGACACTAAAGAAATTTGCGCAAAATAGTATTAAAGTGGAGTAGGGATAATTTCTTATCCCTACTCATTTGATTTCTTGACAAACATAATACGTGTCGCTATAATAAATGAAGGTTGGTGGAAAATGTGAAAATTAATATCCAACAAGTTAAGAATCATATTGGAGCAAAACAAAATTTTCGCCTATGTTTTTCCGCCGCTGATCTTTTTGAAAAAGATGAGTATGCATGGATAAATGACCCTATTGTTGCTACTGGCGAGGTTATCAATGAAGGCTTACTGCTAAAAGTAAGCGGTACTATCGATCTTGTGGCAACATTTTTATGCGACCGCTGTCTTGAAAAACATTTCATATCTATAGCAATTCCGTTTTTTGAGAAGTACCAGGAAAGTGGCGCTGAAAATAGTTCTGATGAGATTACCCTTTATCAGGGTGAGGAAATCACAATACATGATTTAGTACGTGAAAGTCTTATTCTTGCAAAACCGTTGAAAACGGTGTGTAGTGAAGATTGCCACGGCTTGTGTCCTAAGTGTGGTACTAATTTGAATATCTCTACATGTGCGTGCAAAAAGGGTGTAATTGACCCTAGACTTGCGGCGCTACAGCAATTATTGGATAAAAAATGATTATATGATCTATACCCTTTTAAGGAGGTGTAACAATGGCAGTACCTAAGCGCAAAATGTCTAAAGCCCGCCGTGATAGTCGTCGTGCTAATTGGAAACTATCTGTGCCTGGCTTTGTTGAATGTCCACAATGTCACGAACTAAAGATGCCGCATCGAGTATGTTCTGATTGCGGATATTACGATGGTAAGGAAGTTGTAAAAGCAGCCGAATAAGCTAACTTAGAGCAAAACGAAAACGTCGTTTTGCTCTTTTTATTTATTTTTTCTAAATTCTGGCTTGATTTTTTTAGTAGTAAGTGTTTATAATTAATATTATCATTTGGTTTTAATACTAGGTACTAAGCGTGGGTGATGATATGGCACGATTGCAAAAGAGGCAACGTCAAAAAATGTTAAAAGAAAAACTTAATAGTTCGCCTTTTATCAGAGATGAAGAATTAGCTGATTTGCTTAATGTCAGCGTTCAAACCATTCGCTTAGACCGTCTCGAGCTTGGCATACCTGAATTGCGCGAACGCACAAAACAAATGGCCGAAATAGCCCAGAAGCAGCCGAAAACAATGGCCAGTGTTGATGTTATTGGTGAGCTTATCGATCTGGAGATTGGGAAGAACGCTATTTCAATCATGAGTATTACACCTGATATGGTATTTGAAAAGACGCAGATTGCCCGAGGGCACTTTGTGTTTTCACAAGCCAATTCACTTGCTTTGGCAGTAATTGACGCACCGGTAGCTGTTACCGGTGTAGCCAATATCAAATATAAGGTTCCGATAAAAAATGGTGAAAAATTAATTGCGAAGGCAGAAGTTATAAAAAAAAGAGGCAATAAATATTTTATTTGGGTTAAAACTAGGAACGACAGGCAGGAAGTATTTCGGGCCAAATTTATAATGGTCTCGTTGGAACAATGAAGGGAGTCATTTGATGAGAGTTGCCGTTGATGCCATGGGTGCTGATTATGCGCCACTGGAAATCGTTTTAGGTTGCGTTGAAGCGGCTAAAGAATATAAATGCAAAATAACCCTGGTAGGTAATGAGAACGAGATTCTACAAGCCTTGAATCGATGCGGCAACTGGCAGTCGCTTGGAATTACTGTCCAACATGCCAGTGAAGTAATTGAGATGCACGACCATCCCGCGGTAGCCATTCGCAAAAAGAAGGATTCTTCGGTTGTGGTCGCCACAAGGCTGGTTAAAGAAGGCACATGCGATGCCGTAGTTTCAGCCGGAAGCACTGGCGCTGCAGTGGCCGCTGCCTTATTCGGACTCGGCAGAATAAAGGGGATTGAACGGCCGACAATTGCAACCCCAATGCCCAACTTATCAGGTACAACTATCTTGCTTGATTCAGGTGCAAATGTTGACAGTAAGCCCAAACATCTTGTCCAAAGTGCTGTTATGGGTTCGATATACGCCAAATATGTTCTGGGTATTAATAATCCCAGAGTAGGACTTTTAAATATCGGCGAAGAGGAAACAAAGGGTAATGAGCAGGCATTAAGTACATATCCTTTACTCAAACAACTAAAGACAGTCAACTTTATTGGAAATGTTGAAGGACGTGACATTCCCAAAGGCACTGTTGATGTCGTTGTTTGTGATGGCTTCGTTGGCAATGTAGTGCTTAAATTTGGCGAAGCTTTGGCTAGCGCAATAATGCAATTAATAAAAGAGGCAGTTAAAAATAGCGGTTTTTTTACCAAAATTATCTCAATGATGGTACTTCCGGCCCTTAAAGGCTTAAAAAAGAAACTTGACTTTGCCGAATACGGCGGAGCTCCACTCCTCGGAGTAGAGGGTGGTTTTATCATTTGCCACGGCAGTTCTAAAGCAAAAGCAATTAGAAACGCGATACGTGTAGCTAAAGAGTTCACGGAACAGAAGGTTGTTGACCACATCCGCGAACAGATAGAAAAGGAGGGAGTTTTAACTAATGAGGGAGAATAAAGCTGTAGGTATTATTGGGCTTGGGTGTTATGTTCCTGAAAAAGTATTAACTAACTTCGATTTGGAGAAAATGGTAGATACATCGAATGATTGGATAGTTGAACGTACTGGCATAAAACAGCGTCATATCGCTGGTGATGATGTCGCAACCTCGGATTTAGCAGTAAAAGCTGCTGAACAGGCACTTGCTGATGCAGGAATATCTGCTGATGAGCTTGATTTGATTATCGTCGGTACTGCAACTCCGGATATGTATTTCCCTTCAGTAGCCTGTATAATTCAAAATAAACTAAAGGCAACCAAAGCGGCAGCGTTTGATCTATCAGCCGGTTGTTCCGGGTTTGTTTATGGATTGGTAACAGGTAGTCAGTTTATCATTTCCGGTCTCTATAAGAAAGTATTGGTAGTAGGTGCCGAAACATTATCAAAAATTCTTGACTGGACTGATAGAAATACCTGTGTACTATTTGGAGATGGTGCCGGTGCTGCAGTATTATCTGTCGTTGACGATGGCTATGGAATTTTAGGTGTTGAGCTTGGAGCTGAAGGCGCTGGCGGGCATTACTTGAGTCTTCCCGCAGGCGGATCACGACTACCGGCTTCAGAACTTACTGTTGCTAATCGCTCGCACTTTGTGCATATGAACGGCAACGAAGTTTTTAAATTTGCCATTAAAGTGATGGGAGAGGCCGCTCTCAAAGCATTAGAGAATGCCAGTCTGAAGCCTGAAGATGTAGATTGCTTTATCCCGCATCAAGCAAATATTAGAATTATCCAATCAGCCGCTAAACGGTTGAAAATGCCGATGGAAAAAGTAATGATCAATGTCGATAAATATGGAAATACTTCATCAGCTTCAATCCCTATTGCTTTGAAAGAAGCTGTTATGAATGGTAAGGTCAAGAAAGATGACACAATAGTTTTAGTAGGATTCGGAGCTGGCCTGACTTGGGCTTCATGCGTTATAAAATGGTGCAAGGAGGATAACACTATTGTTTAAAAATAAACTTTGCCAATTACTTAATATAGAATATCCCATTTTACAAGGTGGTATGGCATGGGTGGCAACTGCCGAGTTGGCGGCAGCTGTTTCTAATGCTGGCGGCCTTGGTGTTATTGGTTCGGGCCATATGCCGCCTGATGCCCTTAGAAAGGAAATTCAGAAAGCCAAAGTTCTGACTTCAAAGGTTTTCGGCGTAAATATTATGCTTATGTCACCGTTTGTTAAAGAAGTAATGCAAGTTGTGATTGACGAGCGAGTACCGGTTGTTACAACTGGTGCCGGAAACCCCGGCGAATATATTCCTGCATTAAAGGCAATAGGCAGCAAGGTGATTCCGGTAGTAGCTTCTGTCGCTTTAGCCAAAAGACTGGAGCGGATCGGTGTTGATGCTATCATTGCCGAAGGCTGGGAAAGCGGCGGTCATGTCGGTGAAGTTTCAACAATGTCTCTAGTACCACTCGTTGCTGACGCTGTCAGTATTCCGGTAATTGCTGCCGGCGGCATCGCAGATTCGCGCGGTATCATAGCTGCATTGGCCTTAGGAGCCGCCGGTGTTCAAATCGGAACACGTTTTGTGGCGTCCAAGGAATGTACTGCTCACGATAACTATAAACAAGCTGTAATTAAAGCTAAGGAACGTTCGACCGTGCTTACTGGTGTAAGTACTGGACACCCAGTTCGCGTTATTGCCAATAAGCTGACACGCGAATATCTTGAGCGGGAAAAAAATGGTGCCTCCGAGGCAGAGTTGGAGAAAATGGGAGCCGGCAAATTACGGGCTGCTGTTATTGATGGCGATGTTGATAACGGTTCTGTCATGATCGGCCAAATTGCCGGAATGGTAGAAGAAGTCAAAAGCGTGGATGAAATTATTCAAGAACTTGTAAAGGGCCTACCAACGGTGGTAGAGAACATAAATCACATCGTCCAATCATAAATAAAGGAGAGTGAATTATGGGGAAAATAGCATTTGTATTTCCAGGACAGGGTTCACAAACAGTTGGAATGGGCAAGGATTTATACGAAAAGTATGCTTGTGCACGAAAAGTATTTGAAGAAGCCGATGCCGCACTGGGATTTTCAATTACTGATATGTGTTTTGAGGGCCCGGAAGAAGAACTTAAGAAAACTTTTAATACGCAACCCGCGATATTAACGGTAAGTATTGCCTGCTATGAGGTCTTAAAAGAGCAGGAACTTACTCCTGACATTGTGGCAGGGCATAGTCTTGGTGAATACTCTGCGCTTGTTGCCGCTGGGGCGCTCTCCTTTGGTGATGCTGTAAGGCTTGTTAGAAAACGCGGTCAATTTATGCAAGAGGCAGTGCCACTTGGTGAGGGTAGCATGGCGGCTATCCTTGGTCTTGACCGTCAGTCAATTATTGATATTTGCAAACAGGTTGAAGCCGAGTACGGTGCAGTACAGGCCGTTAACTTTAATTGTCCAGGCCAAGTTGTCATTGCTGGTACAGCAACTGCTGTTGAAAAGGCTGCAGAAGCATTAAAAAGTGCTGGAGCCAAACGAACTGTTATGCTGCCTGTCAGTGCTCCGTTCCATAGTACCCTCATGCAGCCTGCTGCTGTAAAACTTGCCGCTGAGCTTGACAAAGTAGTGGTGAGTAATGCTAAGATACCTGTTGTAGCTAATTTGACAGGTCGGATGATTACATCAAGCAGTGACATTAAACCTTCTTTAGTAGCGCAGGCCGATCATCCTGTTCGTTGGGAAGATTGCGTAGCTGAAATCATCGGCTATGGTGCTGATGTTTTTGTTGAAGTTGGTCCTGGCAAGGTTTTGACCGGGTTTACAAAAAAAATAACCAAGGAAGTTTTGGCACATAATGTCGAGGGAATAGATTCACTAGAAAAAACCCTTGATTATTTCAAGGAGGTTCGCTAAAATGCTTTTAGACGGTAAAGTGGCAATTGTCACTGGTGCATCACGCGGTATTGGTCGTTCTGTTGCACTGGAATTGGCGAAAGCCGGAGCTAAGATTGTCGTAAACTACGCTGGCAACGCTGCCGCTGCCGAGAATGTAAAAGATGCTATCGTTGCAAACGGCGGACAAGCGATTGTCGTACAGGCTGATGTTTCAGACGTGGCCGCCGTTGATAATTTAGTCAAACAGGCATTAGATGTCTTTGGCAGAATTGATATTCTTATTAATAATGCAGGAATCACACGTGACAGCCTCTTAATGCGAATGAAAGAAGCCGACTGGGATGATGTTGTGAATACGAATCTTAAAGGCGTTTATAGCTGCACTAAGGCCGTATCAAAAGTGATGATGAAACAAAGAAATGGTAATATTGTCAACATGACCTCTGTTGTCGGTCTGATGGGCAACGCCGGTCAATCTAATTACGCTGCAGCCAAAGCTGGTGTAATCGGATTTACCAAGTCAATGGCAAAAGAACTAGCTCCTCGGGGTATAACTGTGAATGCCATTGCCCCCGGCTTTATCTCAACCGACATGACTGCGGTTCTGTCTGATCAAGTAAAAGCCGATCTTACACAAAAAATTCCGCTTGGCCGCTTGGGTGATCCGGACGATGTAGCCAAAGCTGTGCTGTTTTTTGTTTCTGGCTCAGCTAACTACATTACAGGTCAAACCTTAAACGTTGATGGCGGCATGGTAATGTAAATAATAAATTTAAAACCTTGTGGAAGGAGGTGAACCAGTATGACAACTTTCGATAAAGTTAAAGAGATCGTTGTTGAACAACTTGGCGTTGATGAAGCCGATGTTAATATCGATTCCACATTTATTGACGATTTAGGTGCAGATTCTCTTGATATCGTTGAATTGATCATGGCCTTTGAAGAGGAATTCAATATTGAAATTCCTGATGAAGTGGCTGAAAAGATCAAAACTGTGAAAGACGCAGTGACCTACATAGATCAGGAGAAACAAGCCTAGTAGTACCTGTAAAAAGAAGAAGGTCCCGTGAAATTATTAGTGTTTCGCGGGACTTTCTAAAGGTAAGTGCTACTGAATGGAGGAGTTATTGTTTGAAACTTCCAGAACTAAAAATAGGCCATCTTGTTGCTAAGGTTCCGATTATGCAGGGTGGTATGGCGATAAGACTTTCTACAGCTCGCTTAGCGGCCGCTGTCGCTAACGAGGGCGGTATCGGCTTAATTGCCGCATCCGGAATGAGTTTCGATGAGCTCAGGTACGAAATTCGCCTGGCACGCTCACTGACAAATGGAAAAGGAATTATTGGTATTAATGCCATGGTTGCAGCAAGAGTATTTGCTGGACTTGTTCAAACCGCAATCGATGAAGGAATTGACCTCGTCGTTGCTGGTGCAGGTTTTTCTCGTGATATGTTTGGGATGGGCAAAGCCTCTGGCACGCCGATCGTACCAATTGTATCGTCTGTTAAACTAGCAAAAATTTCTGAATCATTAGGTGCGTCGGCTGTCGTTGTTGAAGGTAAGGAAGCAGGCGGACATTTAGGTACCGACAAAACTATGGCGTCATTAATCCCTGATATTAGTAAAGCTGTTAAAATTCCTGTTATTGCTGCCGGTGGTGTTATGTCCGGTCGTGAAATTGTTGAAGCTTTAAAATTAGGAGCAAGTGGTGTACAAATGGGCACGCGCTTTGCAGCCAGTGAAGAATCTAATGCTGCTCCAGCATTAAAGGAATTTTACTTAAAAGCTAAGCCCGAAGATGTTGTGCTGATTAAAAGTCCAGTAGGTCTTCCGGGGCGGGCCATAAAGAATCCATATGTTGCGAAAATTCTTGAAGATACTGCGCCGACTCCTACTTCGTGTGACGCTTGTCTTAAACATTGTGCCAGAAATTTTTGTATTATTAAGGCGCTCATTCGTGCTCAACAAGGTGATGTTGAGACAGGATTGGTATTTACTGGCGAGTATATTCATAAAATAGAGGAAATACTACCTGTAAAAGAAATATTTTCTAGAATAATCACGGAAGTGGATGAAATATAGTACATAGGCGAATTACCCGAAGAAGGTATTATTAAATAGACCTTGCTTGCTTTAAAGTTACAAAAATGTGAGGTGATCATTTTGAAGAAACGAGTCGTAATAACAGGTTTAGGCGCAATTACGCCGATCGGCATCGGAAAAGATGAGTTTTGGCAAGCGCTGATAAATGGAAAGTCCGGCATCGGCCCAATTACGCGTTTTGATGCGAGCGACTTTACGTCCCAAATTGCTGGTGAGGTTAAAGATTTTGACCCTACCCAATATATTGATAAGAAAGAATCAAAAAGGATGGACCGGTTTACCCAGTTTGCAGTTACAGCAACCAAAATGGCCTTTGACGATGCTGGAATTGACCTTGATCGTGAGGACCGCAGCCGTATCGGTACATACATCGGTACCGGTATCGGAGGCATTGAAACCCTCCACGACCAATTTAAAGTATTATTTGAGAAAGGGCCTAGCCGAATCAGTCCGTTCTTTGTGCCCATGATGATTGCCAACATGGCTGCAGGTCAGGCGTCTATTACATTTGGCCTTCAAGGTCCAAGCAGTTGTGTAATCACTGCTTGCGCCACTGGAACCAATTCAATTGGCGATGCATTTAAGGTTATTCAGCGTGGTGACGCAGATGTTATGGTTGCCGGCGGCACAGAAGCAGCAGTTTCACCAGCGTCAGTGGCTGGTTTCTGTTCAATGAAAGCCCTATCAACCCGTAATGATGAACCGACAAAAGCATCCAGACCCTTTGATAAAGACCGTAGTGGCTTTGTTATGGGTGAAGGTGCTGGTATCGTTATTCTCGAGTCCCTTGACCACGCTTTAGCACGCGGTGCACATATCTATGCTGAAATTAGCGGCTACGGCCATAATGCCGATGCTTTTCATATTACTGCTCCGGCACCAGAAGGAGCTCAGGCAGCAAAGTGCATGGCTATGGCACTTGAAGATGCCGGACTTAATAAAGTGGATGTTGACTATGTAAATGCACATGGCACGTCAACGGGACTAAATGATAAAAATGAGACTCTTGCTATTAAGAACCTATTTGGTGAGCATGCTTATCAAATGGCTGTAAGCTCAATCAAGTCAATGACCGGCCACTTACTGGGTGCTGCTGGTGGTATTGAATGTATTGCTACAGCCTTAACAATTTCCAATGGCATCATACCACCGACAATCAACTATGAAACAGTAGACAATGACCTAGATCTGGACTATGTACCCAATAAGGCTCGTGAACGAGAAGTAAATGTAGCCATTTCTAACTCCTTTGGATTTGGTGGGCATAATGCAACAATACTACTGAAAAAATATCAAGCGTAGTTCATAAAATTATGAAAATGTATGTCAATGCTGCGAGAGAACAACAGCTAAACGCACTGTGCGATATTATCAAAGTCAAATTTGGCGATATGAATTTACTTCAACAAGCTTTGACCCATACATCATTTGCAAACGAGTCAAAACATCAAGGAATTATTCATAACGAGCGCTTAGAGTTTCTTGGTGATGCTGTTTTGGATTTAGTAATTAGTGAACACCTTTTTAGGCGCTTTCCCGGTCTTCCAGAAGGTGATCTTACTAAAGCTAGGGCTATGGTGGTGTGTGAGCCTACTTTGGCTCAATGTTCTTCAAAAATCACAATTGGAAATTACATCTTATTAGGTAGAGGCGAGTCTGCTTCAGGCGGGCGTGAACGCCTGTCAATACTTGCTGATGCATTTGAGGCTGTTATCGGGGCAATTTATCTTGATAGTGGCTTTGAAGTCGCCGCAAAGTTTGTGCTGGATCAGCTCAACGACGAGTTAAAACTGATCGAGCGCGGCGATTATCTTAAAGACTATAAAACCTCACTACAGGAAGTCGTCCAAAAAAACAATGAAAGCAAAATTACCTATGAAATTGCTGCCGAGCGCGGTCCCGACCATGATAAACTTTTTGACGCAATCGTACTCATTAACGGTATTAAAATGGGACGCGGATCAGGACGCAGTAAAAAAGAAGCTGAACAACGGGCGGCAAAACAAGCTTTGATAAAACTTGATTTTATTACCGAATAGCATGGGCGGCCGTTGGTCGCCCATATTTAATTTATATGAGGTAAATATGAAACATTACATTATCCCAATCTTTATTCCTCACTACGGTTGTCCTCATCAATGTATATTCTGTAATCAGAAACGAATAACCGGCCTTCAAACCCCAGTTACCCCTGAAGCAGTAACTGGCATCATTAACGAGCAGTTGTCCCTGATAAACAAGCCGCGTCATATTGAGATTGCCTTTTATGGCGGCAGCTTTACTGCGCTATCGTTAGACATTCAGCAGGCTTTGTTGACACCCGCATACCTAGCCCTTAAATCTGGAAAAGTCCATGCCATCCGTATATCTACCCGGCCTGATTATATAACTCATGATATATTAAACCTAGTCAGTCGCTTGGGTGTGTCAATTATCGAGCTAGGCGCACAATCACTGGATGACTTAGTGCTGCAAACTTCAGTTAGGGGACATACAAGCCAAGCGATTGCTCGTGCGGTTAAGTTGATTAAATCTGCCGGCATAAAGTGTGGTCTACAGCTAATGGTCGGTCTACCGGGTGAAACCTGGGCCAGCTTGATAAAAACAACCTACCAGGCTGTAGAACTAGAACCGGATTTTACCCGCATTTATCCCACTCTAGTTATTGCTGACACCCAATTGGCTCAGCTATATAAAGCCGGTGCGTACAAGCCGCTGACTATTTCTGAGGCAATATCTCGATCAGCTTTTATGAAGCTGATTTTTACTCGTAATAATATTCCAGTTATTCGTACAGGTCTGCAAGCCAGTGAAGGTTTAGCCAGTAATAATGTTGTATTAGCCGGTCCATATCACCCGGCCTTTGGCGAAATGGTTGATTCACACCTATTTAATGCCATGATTGTTCGATGCCTTGAACATCTTTCAGAACTCGACGCCGCAATCATTATTCACCATCATACTAAAGATACCTCGAAAGTTCGAGGGCTTAGTAATTCGCATATTAATGCATGGCACCAAGATTACCATGCAAACATTAAATTAGTAGCCGATGGACCAAAACCTGGATACTTACTAATTGAAACTCTAGGATTGCATTGTGTAATAACAAATACTATGCTATAAGTTGTTTTAAGTAAATTTATCTTAGCAGGAATTTTTAGGAAATTTGCAGAATACTTTAGTATTGTATAGCCCTCATACCAAAGGAGGTTACATAATGGAAGTGCTTAAAGTATCTGCACATTCGAATCCTAAATCTGTAGCAGGCGCTCTTGCTGCCGTACTTAGGGAGAGAGGCTCGGCTGAAGT
>JAQWAQ010000064.1 GCA_028707635.1 Negativicutes bacterium | reverse complement strand
CATCAAATTGGTCTGTCTGGTAAAACTGTAGCTCCGAAGCTATACATTGCTCTTGGCTTATCCGGTAAGATCGCCCATTTGGCTTGCATGCAAACTGCAGATGTTATTATTGCAGTCAACAAAGATCCTGAAGCTCAAATCTTCAAAGTAGCCGATTATGCTATCGTAGGTGACGTATTTGAGGTCGTTCCTATGATGATTGCAGCGATCAAACAGCATAAAGCGAACGCAAAGCCTGAAACTTGCGCTATCTAAGCATAGTCTTTTAAATTGGGAAATTGAAAGCTAGTTAAAAGGAGGAGCAGGAATGCAATATCATAAAATTAATGCTGAAGATATAAAAGAGCTAATCGCTCTTATTGGTGTAGCCAATGTTGTTGTCGAGGAAGACAAAATGGACATGTACTCCCGTGACGAGGTTTCCGATAAAAATTGGGAAAAAATGCCTGAGGTTGTTGTGTTACCCGAAAATACCCAACAAGTTTCTGCAGTAATGAAATGGGCAAACAACAAACTAGTGCCAGTGATTCCTCGTGGGGGCGGTACAGGTCTGGCTGCTGGTGCTGTTCCTTTGAACGGTGGTTTAATCTTATCACTCGAAAGAATGAACCAAATACTGGAGATTGATAATCATAATCTCTTCATGGTATTGGAACCAGGTATCAGCACAGGGGACGTTCAACGTGCTGCTAAGGAACATGGCTTGTTCTATGCTGGTGACCCTTGTTCTGCTGAATCTTCCTTCATTGGCGGCAACGTAGCTACAAATGCTGGCGGTAATAGAGCAGTAAAATATGGTACAACCAGCCGCCACGTATATGGTTTAGAAGTCGTTATGCCTAATGGTGATATCGTAACTTTTGGCGGTAAAAACGTTAAAGATGTAAGCGGTTATGATGTAATTCACCTGCTGGTCGGTTCAGAAGGTACTTTAGGTGTAATCACAAAAATTTGGCTCAAACTGATGCCGTTGCCGAAGTATGTTGCAACCTTGCTTGTACCTTTCAAAGAAATGCAAGAAGCCATCAACGTTGTTCCTAAAATCATGACAGCTGGTATTATTCCTACTTGTCTTGAATTCATGGATAGTGAGTCCATTAAGGCTTCAGAATTATATTTGAATAAAAAGCTTCCGTACAGCGATTGTGGCGCTTATATCATATGCCAAGTTGACGGGACTACTGAGCAACAAGTTGAGAGCGAATATGAAATCATTGGCAAAATCTGCCTTGATAATGCCGCAATGGAAGTATTCGTTTCTGATAACATGGCGAGTGAAGAGCGCATCTGGAAAGCCCGTAAAGCTTATGCAGAAGCACTTCGCATGATTAGCCCTGTTTATTGCATGGAAGATATTGTTGTTCCTGTTTCGAATATTCCTAAAGCTTTGGAAGAAATCGATAAAATTGCCAAGAAGTTCAAGTGCCGTATTCCTAGTGCTGGACATGCTGGTGATGGCAATATTCATTGCACCATTCTTCGTGAAGACCGCGATGAGCATACCTGGCATGAACTTAAGGATGCAGTGCTTGAAGAAATTTATGCCGCAGTTTACCAGCTTGAAGGCAGTTTGACTGGTGAACATGGCGTTGGTGCAAAACGTGTTGAAGCTCAAGCTAAGCACATGGATCCTACAGCAATGGGCGTATTAAAAGCAGTTAAAGCTGCTTTTGACCCGAACAATATCATGAATCCAGGTAAAGTATTACCGCTATAAAAAAAGTAATGGTTGGCGCATAAGCGCCAACCATTTTTTTTGTGGTTTTAAGTCTCACTTTATTTTTGCGGCTTCTCATTATGCTTTTTTGACGGACCATTTCTCTCTAGTCGCTTCTAGGCTGGCATTTCGGAAGTTGAGGATGTATACAATGAGTTTTCTTCCTCTAGGGTACTTGGATTCTTTTTGTCATCATTATTAAGACTGGTTGCCTGATTCGATTCATCCACCATATTTTGTTGTTCCTGATCGTTTTTTTCTTCCAAGATTACTCACCTCCTAGCTATATTGTTTCCCAAGGTGAGTAAAAAAAATTTGTTACTTTTATAATTAAATTAATTATCCTTTCTTGCCAGAACAAGTGTTCTGTGTTACAATAAATAAGAACAAACGTTCTGGTTAAGGGGGATTCATTATGCGTATATTATTAGTAATATCCATTTTAATTCTTTGTTGGGGGAGTGCTTTTTCAGCACAGTTAAATCCGTATAAAGATAGTAATCATTACGAGATAGTACATGTTCAGTCTGGTGATACAGTGTGGAATATCTCTGCTCAATATGTGAGCGATAGCGAAGATATAAGAGATCTTGTTTTTGCAATTACTAAACTAAATCAGCTTAACAATAATGCGCAGGTTCATCCAGGGCAGATTCTAAAAATACCGCAGAAGGCGAAAAACTCTGTGGCGTTTAAATAAATGACAGTGCTATATATTAAAATGTGTAGGTGCTGTTGAAATAAAAACCCTTTTGGATGTTAGTAGCCTTTTCCCACGTTATAGCAGTGCTTAAATTTTCCCTGCCTTTGGAGATACTCATGTGTTGATAGCGATAACCAGCGCTGACTGCTAGTGCATGTGCTGGTTGCCACGCAATTCCCACAGTACCATCAAAAATTTGAGCAGGTGCTTCATGTCTAAAATCAAGGTCTCGTAAATTCCACCAGCCATGTCCTTGGGCAATAGCAAGAGGAGAATAAGATAGTGTGCTAATTGCCGATAGTTTTGAGTTAATGGGGACTTTTGATGAAAGTCCAAGGTGTATGCCCTGGTATGTAGTAGTGTAATAAGAATCTAAATTCTCAAAGCTCATGTCTGTCGAGGCATAATTCCAAGTCTTATAAGTGCCATTTCTCATACGAAAATGGTTAATACGGTAACCATATCCGTAAAAAAACTCTGTACGATCGTTAACCGGCTTTATTGAGTCGATATTCATAAAAGCGCTAGTACCGCTTGTATTGAATTCACCATAGAACTGTGCAGCATTATTTTTACTGTAATCCCAGTCAGAATCACTTCCTTGTGCATTATCGATATTGGACATTATGCCACTTTCAATCCGCAACCTGCGATTAGAACCGATAGGATTTTCATAATTGGCAACAATATAGGTACCAGACTGTGGATACACAAGTTCGGAGGTTCCATTTGCTATTTCAGTTTGGGATGATAAAGGGAACGATGTGCGCCAAACTTCCGACCCTGTTGCATGCCAGTTTCCTAATGATAGCTCGGCGCCATAGGTAAGTGATAGGGGGGTTATACACAAGACTGTTAATAGGACTAAATAGGAGGTTAGTTTTAGCACGGGTAATCACCACTTTACATAATATAAAGCTTGTATTTCGATTTTGAACCCTAAAAACCTGCTTGTCTTATTAAGGTAAATAAAGTAAACTACTGCCGGAACGCAGCAGTAGTTAGGCGTGACAAACCAGTGGGGTTTGGGTATTGCTTGTTTAACAAGGAACCTTAATTACTTTGCCTTCAGAATATAAATAGGAGGCAGTAGGGGAATCAAAATCATTAAAAACTATTGTTGCGCGATGGATAAATTGCTGATTTAGGTAATAGCGAAGATCGTAGATGTTTATTTGCAGGGTGTTCATAGTACGTTCTTCTTCGTAATAGGCAAAGGGGGTAAATGTATTGAAAAAGTTACCTAGCCTTGTACTTTGGACTTTTTCAGTAATTTAGGATAGTTTTGCTTGAGGAGGTAAGCTTGCCCGAAACTCTAGTTTATCTCCGAAAGCTTTTATTTGGCCGACGTAGTGGTGGTCTACTGTTTCAACAATAAAGTCCCATACAAAAACTTTTTTTAATGATGGCATTATAACTAATTGTAAGAGTTGTTGGTCTTTAAAATGTTCTATCAATTGCTTCTTAGCATTATACCGTAAGTAAAACCGAAGGGTAATATATATCGACAAAGAAGCAAAAGTTAGTAAACCAAATGTAAGAGGCGGTATTTCTACTAGATATAAGCTTAACAATAGCAGCAATAGTACGGGATCAAACACGTTTAATAAATGTAGGCTTTTGCGTTCTTGACAAAATGGCCATAACACCGCGGCACCATGCGTGTTAAAGTAATCAAGGACGACATGTGAAAGGGCGGCTAATAATGTCCAACCGAATAGAGGCAAGGGTGCTTCATTCGGCATAAAAAAATAAAGAGTTCCTGAAATTAGAGCCGCCCAGGTAATTAGACCGGGTAAAGAATGTGAGAACGAACGATGCTGGCGTATAAAAGCGAATTTACCGCGTAACAGTGCTATAATATCAAAGTCAGGGGCTTGAGAGCCAAGTAATGAAGCTAAATAGATTGGATTTTCTAGTAAAAATGACTGGCCGGAAAGACTGGCCGCAGCTACACCGACTATAGCATGGGTAAGTGTATCCATAGAACTCTCTCTCCTTTAAATAGTTTACATAAAATTATAGCATAAACAAGGGGGCTGAAGTCCATGGTAAGTTGTGGGCAGTAGGATTATATAGATAGAAACGGATAGATTGTACAAACTATTTATAGTGGAGGTGGTATCGTGGGCAAAAAAAAAGGCCAGCAGCAAAAGCCGCCAGATAAAGTAAGTCTTAACCATGTAGGTGGGGTGGCCAATGATGCTGGCGGGGTTGATCCATCAGCTGACGAGAATTTGATAAGATTATCAGGAGGACCATAATAGAAAGAAGGTTTTT
Organism: Negativicutes bacterium; assembly: GCA_028707635.1. GTDB lineage: Bacteria > Bacillota > Negativicutes > JAAYSF01 > JAAYSF01 > STF2-20. Next base: position 11,330 of record JAQWAQ010000064.1, on the reverse strand, counting down.
CGCATTAGCAAAAAACCTTCTTTCTATTATGGTCCTATTGAGTAGTTAATTTACAGTTTTTTTATTAAGAAACAACAGATAGTAGACATATATGCCAAGAAGAACGGGAAAGCCGGTATATAGCACAATTCGCTGTGATTCATCAAAATAAAGACTGATGATGACACCGACATTTAAAATAATAGCAAGCACTGGAACAAGAGGATAGAGTGGAGTACGGAACACGAGGTCTTTGATATTGCCGCCTAATTTTAAAAACTCCTTGCGGAAGTTAATTTGGCACCAGGCAATGATTAGCCAAATGAGACAACCGGTAAGGCCAGTACTTGACATTAGCCAGAGGTAAACAGTATCGGCAGCGAATGATTCGGTTAAGAGTGACATACATGCTAAGACGAGGGTAATTAGTACGCCATTAAAGGGTACGCCGCGTGTGTTGAGTTTACCTAACCAGGAAGGTGCCAGGCCTTCTTTAGACATTGACCATAATAGGCGGGAACAAGCGTAAAGTGCTGAGTTTCCTGCTGATAGAGCCGAGGTCAAAACAACAAAGCTCATAACATGCTGCGCTATAGGAATACCGATTCGGCCGTATACATGAGCAAATGGGCTTTCATGTACTCCTGCTTCCGTCCATGGAATTGTTCCAGCTAAGACAACTATGGCGAGTACATAGAATAGAATAATTCGAACAGCAATCCCGCGGATAACACGAGGAACGTTTTTGCCAGGATTTTCACACTCACCGGCAGCAATTCCGACAAGTTCAGCACCTTGGAAAGAGTAGACAACAGCAATCATAGTTAGGAAAACTGCTTGAAAACCTTTTGGAAATAGCCCGCCATCACCAGTGTTGGCAGTGAAGTTCGACAGGCCGATAGCACCTTCATTTCCAGTGAACCCGAACATTAAGCCAGCGCCAGCGATTATGAAGCCTACGATGGCCATAACTTTGATACTTGCAAACCAGAATTCTGCCTCACCATAAGCTTTAACAGAGATCATATTCAGTAAAGCCAAAGCGATTGCAAAAACTCCGCACCAAATCCAAGTTTCAACCTGTGGAAACCAATTGTGCATGATAATTCCGGCAGCAGTGAAGTCGGCGGCAATGCATATTGCCCAGTTAATCCAGTAGAGCCAGCCTGTTGTAAAGCCAGCACCTGGTGAAATGAAGCGTGAAGCATAGCTTTGAAATGAACCTGAAACAGGCATAGCGACAGTCAGTTCGGCCAAACACAGTAAAACCATATACATAATAAAGCCGCCCACCAGGTAAGCAAGAATAGCACCAAACGGGCCGGCTTGGCTTATTGTTTGACCAGAACCCATAAATAGTCCGGTACCGATGGTTCCGCCAATAGAAATCATCATAAGATGGCGAGACTTCATACCACGTTTTAGGCCCTTCTTTTCAGGGCAAAGTTGTTCAGTATTTAATATAGGCGTGCTCATAGGAACCTCCTTATAGTAATAAAAAAAAGTGGTTGATCACAACCACGCAAAAAACAAATCGTTTTCCGCACAGTGAGATAGCTCTTCACCAAGCTTGCGAAGCTAAGTGACAGTCCTGTACTTGTTAAGTACAGGACCAGCAGAAATCTTATGGCGCAAGATTTCTGCTTCGGCGAATATCCCTTTTCGTATAGGTCAACGCAGCCAGCTTACTATACGTACTTATGATACTCGCACCTCTATGCATCACAGTAAATACCGTTTTTTATTTTAGTACAAGACTCGTGGACTGTCAACGAATTTTATGTAAGGTTATTAACTTTCACCGGGCATCGGTATATAATTATATTCAGGATGAATTACAGATTTGTTTTTATATAGTATGAGAAATGGAGGGCCTATGAAAGAAGTTTATACAAGCCTCGATCCTAAGTTTGCTCAGTCCTTAGTTGATATTGTCGCCAGTGAATTAAATAAAAATGTTAATATTACCGACCATCATGGCGTAATTGTTGCTTCGTTTAGTAAAGAACGTGTTTCGCAGGTTCATGAGGCTGCAGCGCGTATGCTGAAAGCAGGAAAGATCGTTGAGTTTTCGGTTAGTGAGGAAGATGAGAAAAATTTAAAAGGGGTGCGGCGCGGCTTTAATGTACCCATTATCTTTGATAGTACCTGTGTTGGTGTTATTGGTGTTACAGGCGACCCCATACTTGCGGCCCCATATGCTCGTTTAGCCGCCCGGTTTGTTGAGGCAGCTCTTGAAGCAAATGCACGACAGGAACAACTTGTTAGAGCGCTTAATGAAAAAAAAGCATTGCAGTCAATTCTCCTTAATAAAACAATTAACATTCAGGAAGAAGAACGAAAAAAAATCTCACGCGAATTACACGATGAGACAAGTCAAGCGTTAACATCAATCATTGTTGGCTTGCGAGTGCTAGCTGAGCATACGCCAGGCGCTGATGATCGTGAGAGTATTTTGCAGATGCGAGATGTTGCAGTTCAGACACTGGAATCTGTCCATAACCTAGCTGTAGAGCTTCGGCCGGTGCTTCTTGATGACTTAGGGTTAGTTGCAGCCGTTCAAAGATATGTGGATAATTATACTCGGCAATATGGTATAAAGGTAAATGTTCGTTTTGGGAAATTGAGTCGCGAGCGATTTATGCCTGAAGTTGAAATAACATTGTATCGTCTGGTTCAGGAAGCTTTAACAAATATAGTCCGACATGCCTGCGCTACTGAAGTTAATATAACCTTCTCAAAACAGCGAGCTAAGCTTTTTTTAAGCATATGGGATAATGGAGTAGGGTTTGAAGCCGGCTCTTTGCCAGCGACTAAAGGGAATATCGGTTTAGGAATTTACGGAATGAGAGAACGAGTTACCTTATTAAATGGAAAGTTTGACATACAGTCCGGATTGGGAGAGGGTACTGCCATTTCTGTGGAAATACCAGTGCATAAAAAAGAAAGTGGCAGAAAGTATGCTGAAAAATAACATACTTTCTTGCCACTATTTAAGACTTGGTTCACGCCAAGTCTTTCTTATTTTTTGCCTGCTTGATAAGACTTATCAAGCAGTTGTATTACATGCATTACTTCAGCATTCAAGTTGTTTTGAACAAGGCCGTCGGTAATGTGCATACGGCAAGTTCCACAGCTTGTTGCCACTAAATCTGCCTTCGTTCCGGCAATATCAGCAACTTTTCTATCATTAATTTTACGGGAAATATCATAGTGGGCTAGGCTGAACGAGCCGCCTGATCCACAACAACGATCCGGTGCTTGCATTTCAACAAACTTAAGACCAGGAATCGCTTTAAGAACTTCACGCGGCTGGCGGGTTACTTTAATACCGCGGACCATATGACAAGGGTCATGCATTGTTACTGTTGCATTTATAGGTCCCAAATTATCAGTTCGGAACTTGAGAACATCTACTAAGAATTCGCTGATTTCATAAGTCTTTTTGGATAATTTTTCAGCGCGAGCTTTCATTGCTGGGTCATCCTTGAACATATGCGGATATTCAATCTTGAAGGCCTCTGTACAAGAGCCGCAAGCAGCAATAATGTAATCAACGTCGTAACGTTCAAAGGTCTCAATATTGTGTTTCGCAAAGGTTTTTCCTGTGTCAACATCGCCAGAAGTGAACACTGGAGTACCACAGCAATGCTGCATGCTTGGCATGACAACTTCGACGTTATTGGCTTTAAGGACATTGATAACTGACTGACCAACATCTGTGTATGCATAGTTAATAGTACAGCCAGTAAAGAAGGCAACACGCATTTTCGGTTTATCAACTTTTATTGTTTCAGGATACTGACTGCGAAGCGGCGTTGCCGAGAATGGGGCAGTAACGCGTTTGGCATCCATGCCTGGCATCGGGAAACGGGCAACTGCAGCCATTGGACGCGGCAGTTTCTTAAAACTAAGCGGTCCAAATAGACCCGCCATTCTAAGAGCAAAATCAAACATGTGTCTATTTTGAAGTAATTTAAATACGTTCTTCTTGATCGGACTTAATCCACGTGCTTTGACAACGGCTTGACGCCCGCGAATGATAAGCTCATCTGCAGGTACATCGCAAGGGCAATTGGCAGAACACGCTTTACAGGAGACACAGAGTCCCATAGCCTTGTCAAAGTTGGCAGAGATAGGAAAGGTTCCATTTAAAACACCTTGCATAAGAGAAAGCTTGCCACGAGCTACAGCACCTTCTACACCAAGTTCTTTGTACATTGGGCAAACTGCCATACACCCACCGCATTTTGAACAGTTCTCAAGAGCATTATCAATATCCTTGAGCAGGGCTTTATCTTGCTCATTTACATCCTTTGCTGTAATTTCATTACTCATTTATCAACACTCTCCCACTAATTTTCCAGGATTTAGAATCAGATTGGGATCAAGTGCGCGCTTGATTGCTTTCATTGCGTTTATAGTAACAGGACCATGCTGATATTCCATCCATTGAAGTTTACCTAAACCTATACCATGCTCACCGCTCAAAGTACCGCCAAGGTCTACTGCTGCTTTAAACATTTCATCCATAGCGGTTTCAACGCGCGCCATTTCTACTTTGTCACGGATATCACAAACGATGGTCGGATGCATGTTGCCATCACCTGCATGTCCGAAAGTACCAATTTGGACGTTGTTTCTTTTAGCAATATCTTGTACAGCTCGCAGGAATTTTGGTACCATGCTGCGTGGTACAGTAGCATCTTCACAGTAGGTCGTGGTACGGAGTTTATTAAGTGCCGGCAACGCTGCGCGACGGCAAGCCCACAATTTATCAACCTCAGCAGCTGTTTTTGCGATTTGAACAGAGAAAGCATTGTTTGCTTTTAGAACATTCAGCACTTTTTCAGCTTCTTGCTCAACAACGATTGGGTTGCCGTCAACTTCAATTAAGAGTACAGCTTCTGCATCTAAAGGAAGACCGACTTTGGAGTATTCTTCAGCTACTTTTATAGTTGCATTGTCCATGATCTCGAGTGTGGCAGGGATAATATTAGCAGCAATAATTCCTGAAACAGAATTACCGGCATCATCCAGATTCTTAAAGACTGCCATCATACTTTTTTTAGCTTCAGGAGCGGGGACTAATTTTAGGATAAGTTTAGTAATGACTCCTAAAGTACCTTCCGAACCGGTAAATAATTTAGTCATATCATAGCCGGAAACGTCTTTTACGTTTTTGCCGCCGCAGTTCATTACTTCGCCACTTGCTAGTACGACTTCCATGCCCATTACATAATGTTTCGTAACACCATATTTGAGCCCACGTAAGCCTCCGGCATTTTCAGAAACGGTGCCGCCGAGTGTAGCTGTTTTGACTGTACCAGGATCTGGTGGACAGATTAAGCCGAATTTAGCAGCAGCAGTGTTAAGGTCACCAACGATGACGCCTGGTTCGCATACGGCAACTAGATTTGCAGAATCTAATTCAATAATTTTGTCCAAGCGGGTCATAACCATGACGATACCGCCTTGCATAGGACAGGTACCAGCAGAAAGATTAGTACCAGAGCCACGAGTATAGACAGGAATCTTATTGGTGTTTGCCAATGCCAAAATTTTTGAAACCTCTTCGGTATTGGCAGGTCTTACTACTGCCTCAGGCAAATTCTGGAACCCAGGAGTTGCATCATAGGAGTAGCTGTACAGGTCCTCAGGGCTGGTCAAAATGTACTCTTGACCCACAATCTTTGTTAATGCATCAATAATCTGACTTTGCATTTTCTCATACTCCTCTACTATATTTTTTGAATTTTATAAATAAAACCATAGATATTACTACCTACTATTTTGGACTAACATTGTCAAGCTGTAAATCAGGTATAATAGGTAAAACAATGTAGGCTTTATTCTTACATTATAGAAATTAATATCTTACTCTTGATTTATAGAGAGATTTTTAAGTGCTGATGAGCTTGTACTTAATGGCATAGTTGACTAGTTCGGATTTTTTGCGAACATTAAGTTTGCTCATTACGCGTGATCGGTATGTATCGACTGTTTTAGTACTAATTGACAACATTTCAGCGATTTCACTGTTAGAGTAGCCTTGTGCCAAAAAGCGGAGAACTTCCCGTTCCCTTATGCTTAACAGGACATAGGGGTTACGAACATCAGGCTCGGCTGTTGTGGAATGAAGTAAACTTTCAATTAAAGTTTGCGACACTGTTTCATTTAGGTATTTTTTACCTGAATGAATTTTAATGATCCCTTCAATTAATTCCGTATCAGCTGATTTTTTCAAAACATACCCGTCGGCACCGGCACGCATTACTTCCTTTATATATTCTTCATCGTCATACATTGTTAATACAAGCACGCGACAGGCTAAGTTGCGGGAGCGTATTTCTTTCAGGCAATCAACACCATTCATGTCAGGCATTGAGATATCCAGAATGAGAACATCAGGTTTAATTTCTTCTACCATCTTTAATGCCTCTAAGCCGTCACCAGCTTCACCGATCACTTCAAACTGCGGTGAGCAATGAAGCAAAGCTTTTAAACCTGATCGTAACACGGCGTGATCATCGGCAATTACTATGCGAATTTTTTCCACGATAAACCCCGGCGCTAATACAGTTATTCCTTTAGAAAGCGCGCCGCCTCCTTTGCAAAGCATTTCAGTCAACTACTTATAGTCAATTTATCACAAAACAAATTTTTAGTAAATAAGAGAAATGTGTTAAAATTAGCACATTTCACGCGAATTAGTGGTGGTTTTGTCAGACTATTGACAATTAATAGCTGGTTTGCTACATTTAAATCAAGTTAGCAGGCTACGCTGCCTAAGTAGGCAGAAAGGTTGATGAATATGGAAACAATCACAAGTATTGATGTTGGTCGAGCAGCACTTAAAATTGCAATTAGTGAGACCAGACAGGATGAGCAGCAAACTCGTGAGTTGCTACTTAAACAAAGTATAAACGCAGTGGCCGTAGATTTCGGGGGAGAATTTGTGCCATTAGTAAAAAAAATCATTGAACGGGCGGTGGTGGCTGCTCAGCGGCAGGGTTTAGTAGCCCCTAATCATATTGGTGAGGGTGCGGTGGCTGGAGCGGCAAGAGCAGCTCTTGAGCAAATTACTACTCGGGCGGTCGGACTTAATGTTGGTGGCAAAATTGGGATTGCTCGTCACGGAGAACATTTATGTGTTGCCATTTATTGTGGTGTTGGTGTGCTGAACTTGAATGAAGTGGCTATAGGGTTGGCGCATCGATCATTGCCAGTTAAATAATAATTACGCAAGAAATGAGCAGAAGAGGTTCTGCTCATTTCTTATGTATTTTTTCATAAAAAGTTACCCTCTTGTAAAAACTAGCAGTAACATTGTGAAGGGGGTAAGAGCGTGTCAGATAGCGGCAATCAAAAGTTAATTAAGAGTACCGATCCGGTTAGTCGCGGTGATGTTGAGGCGGTAGAAGGAAAAGGAGATGCAAGCGCTACAAATAATCCTGATGAGCATTTTGATATTCATCAGAACAAAAGAAAATATTACGATATCGACAAATCACCAACCTCTATGGAGGATGTACACAAATGGCAACGTCAGCATATAAAGGTTCATGATCAAAGTAAGGAAGGGTTTCCGCTTAATGTTATCATCGATCCTGCTATGCGTGAGATGTATCAGCATGTTCATGCACAGGGTCTGACGAATGTGTTTGATCGCTTTGAACAGCAGGAGAAGATTCGTTGTAATTTTTGTGCGCAAGGCTTGTCATGCCAATTATGTGCAAATGGCCCTTGCCGGATTAACGCCAAAGTTCCGCGCGGTAATTGTGGCGTCGATGCTCATGTCATGGTTGCCAGGAACTTTGTCTACCGCCATGTGACGATAGGAACAGCAGCTAATATTTTCCATGCGCAGCAGGCAGCCCGAACTTTAAAAGCGGCCGCCGAAAACCCGAATAGCGGCCTAAAAATCCGCGATAAGAATAAATTGTTGAAGTACGCTGAAATGGCTGGTCTTAATAGTCATGAAGATATCAATAAAGTGGCCGTTAATTTTGCCAATTTTATTATGGAAGATATGGGGCGACCCTATTGGGAAGAATCAAAATTGGTACAGGCCTTCGCCCCGCCTAAACGTCAAGAACTTTGGCGTAAATTGAAGCTTTATCCTGGTGGAGGGTTTAGCGAAGTTGCCACTGCGCAAACAAAATGTATGACAAATCTCAATGCTGACCCGATCGATTTTTTATTGACATCTGTTCGACTAGGGGTAGCTAATGAGTATCAGGGATTATTCGCGCTGGATATTCTGCAGGAAATATTAATGGGTACACAAAAGATTCGGACCGCCAAGCAAAATATGGGCCTACTAAAGAAAGATATGGTCAATATAATCACGAATGGTCATATGCCTCTAACCGCTCATGTCGTCATTGAACTTGCCTCAACACCTGAATGGAAAGAAAAAGCAAATAAAGCGGGTGCAAGCGGTATCCAAATTCTCGGCCACGTATGTGAAGGTCAGCAGCTCTTAAACTATGAGGATACGGGTAAGATGAGCGCATACGGTGGTCAGGAAGGTGAGTGGCTGTCAGAAGAATACCTTTTGGCAACAGGAGCAGTTGACTTGTTTATGTTTGATTATAACTGTACGATTCCTACGTTGCCGCTTTATGCCAAGCGGTTTGGAACAACTATGGTTAGTACCCATGAAGTGATTCGCATGCCAGGAACAGAGGTCGTCGAATTTAAACCTGAAGAAATGAGTAAGCAAGCTGAGAAAATTTTAGATATGGCGATTCAGGCCTATGTTAAGCGAAAAGAGGAAAACCGGGAAGTTTACATTCCGTCGCATGTTTCTGATTGTATGATTGGTTTTAGTACAGAATCGGTAAAAGAGGCCTTAGGCGGGTCGTGGAAACCACTTATTGATGCCATTGTATCCGGTAAAATTCGCGGCATAGCGACTGTTGTCGGCTGTACAACGGCCCGTTACGGACAGGGTGGCAGTAACATCTTCCGTATTACTAAAGGATTAATTGAAAAAGACATTCTTGTACTTTCCGGTGGCTGCACATCCTCGGTCATGGAATATACCGGCTTAGCTGATCCGAAAGCCGCCAATGAGGCTGGTCCGGGGCTGCAGGCTGTATGCAAGGCACTTGGTATTCCGCCTGTTTTATCCTACGGTGCTTGTGTTGATATCGGAAAAATGACGCAAACCGCGAAAGAAATTGCTGATACCCTTGATGTTGATACAAATATGCTGCCGATTGTTATCGGTGCGCCTGAATATCTGGAACAAAAGGCGGTAGCCGACGCTTGTACAGCAATCGCGCTCGGCTGGCTAGTGCACGTTGCTCCTGTTCCCTCGGTGACCGGTAGCGATGTTGTCGTAAAAACACTGACTGAAACAACTGAGACCTTAGGGCTTGGTAAGTTGACGGTCGAATTAAGTGCAGATAAAACTGTTCAAATATACGTCGATCATATCGAGAAGAAACGTAAAGAATTAGGTATATAGCATTAGAGCGCTCTGTAAAGGGCGCTCTAAAAAACTGTCTACGTTTAGAGGAAATTCCACAAGTATGGTGAAAAATAATGATAGTTACTATAAAAGGGGGAGTTAGATGAAAACAGTAGTTAATACAACAATGGCACCCCAGGCCATCGGCCCATACTCTCAAGCAATAAAGGCAAACGGTTTTTTGTTTATTTCCGGCCAGATTCCGCTCGACCCGGTGAGTGGTCAACTTGCCTACGGCGGTATTGAGGTCCAAACCCATCAGGTTTTGAAAAATCTAAGTGCTATTTTAGAGCAAGAAAGATTAACATTTGCAGATGTCGTTAAAACAACAGTGTTTTTACAGGATATGAATGATTTCGGACAGGTGAATCAGGTTTATGCCGAATATTTTAAAAGTGAGCCTCCTGCCCGGGCCTGTGTGCAGGTTGCACGTCTGCCGCGCGACGTAGGTGTGGAAATTGAATTAATTGCGACTTATAATAAGTAAATAGGAAAGGGCTGACCGATTTAGCTTCGGTCAACCCTTTTTTGATTCAGTACGTTTAATTTGATTGATCCGTTCACCATAACGACCACATAAAACGAAGATAATGCAGCCTGCAATGATTACGGTTAGGCTTGTCAGTTGAGCTGATTTAAGGCCCCAGAGCAGTGTTCCATAATCGCCACGTAGGTATTCAAGGAAGAAACGGGCTATTGAGTACAGAACTGCATATAAAACAAAGACTTGGCCTTTTGCGTGATTGGTTGTACGAAATAATAGCAGCAGAACGAAAATAATAATATCAATTTGACCTTCCCAAACTTCGGCCGGCCAAAGCGGTTGATTGCCATAAGTCTGATAGGCGAGTGTGGTAGGTGGATAAATTATTCCATAAAGACCACCGGTGGGATGGCCAAAAGCATCACCATTGAGTAAATTTGCCATTCTGCCGATGGCTTGTCCCATAATCACGGCTGGAGCGGCAACAATGTCTGCAAACGCCCAAGTATCGATATGATGATATTTAGTATAGATGTAGCCGGCAATAACGCCAAACAGAACTCCACCCTGGATGGCCATACCGCCTTGCCATACAAACGGAATCTCCATTAGATGATGTTGATAGTAGCCCCAATCAAAAAAGAAAACGTCCCAAAGACGGGCACCGATTAGACCGGCTAAGCCACAGTAAAGGCCCATATCAGGTACGTGGTGATGCCAGCGACCATCTTGCTTGGCAAAAAAGTAAGCCGTGCAGGTTGCGAGAATAATACTAAGACTTAGGATCAAACCATAGGAACGAATTGGGAAATCACCGATAAAAAAGAGATATTGATGCATATGAAGCCTCCGATTGCAATCCTTTTGTTATTTTGAAATTTGCGTTAACATTTCTTGCTATTTTTTGGATTTTTTTAATTATAAGTTATTTACTTAGGATTATCAAGCTGCGGGTCCATACTTCAATAAAGAAGGCCGCGTCTGTTCGTCGCAGCCCCTACTACTTTATACATTATACGATGTTTAGACTGTTTTCATCCATTCTTCAAGTTTGGCCATAAGTTCATCTTTAACATTGTCAACTTCTGAACCATGCCATTCTTGACCTGTGTCCCCGTCATACCATACATCCTTATTGGTGAAGAGATTAGTTGGATACATTTTTTCTTTCAATGTTGCATACATGTCATCAAGCATGCTTTGTTTTAAAGTCTTTCTAGCTGCCCGGCAGCCTGTTTTTTCAGTCGTGGTTACCTGAATGCCTGCATCATCCGTGTTTATTTCAATGAGGCTAAGAAACTTTCCTTGCTGATGTGCTGTACTAATGGCCTGTCTGGCTGCAGTAGCAGCTTGTTCGCGCGTGATACTGTCATCAGATACTGTTAC
>JAQWAQ010000063.1 GCA_028707635.1 Negativicutes bacterium | reverse complement strand
ATCGATATTGTTGGCCTTCCGGCCAGCAACTCTTGTGTCGCTTCTCAATCTGCCATCAGCGGATAAAAGAAATGAGTTGTCAGACATGCTAGCCAAAAGAGTCACTTCGGTATCGGAAATCCTGGGTCGTACTGTGGAGTGGAAAGAAGTCTATCAGGCTATGGCGGTATCGTTTGGCCCGGCATTGGGGGTAGATTTGGTAAGCGGTGAGCTTACTGCCGGCGAACAGTCGGCAGCCAATGAACTTATTACTGCCAAATACAGTCAGGATTGCTGGAATCAACTGCGCTAATACGACAGGAGGAAATAATATGAAGTATGACGTAGCGGTACTTGGTGGCGGTCCCGGTGGTTACGTGGCAGCGATCCGGGCGGCACAACTGGGGGGAAAGGTTCTTTTAATTGAAAAAGATAAACTGGGTGGGGTGTGTCTCAATCGTGGCTGTATTCCCACTAAAACACTCCTAAAGAGTGCTGAAAAATGGGAAGAGCTGAAACATCTCGCAGAATTTGGCCTTAAGGCTGATCATATAGGCTTTGATTTTGGCGCTGTTATGGCAAGAAAAAATAATGTGGTCACTCAACTTAGAGGTGGGATTGAGAAGCTAATCAAGAGCAATGCAATTGATGTAGCTTATGGCATGGCAAAATTTACGGGAGCTAACGATGTTGAAGTTGTAAACCAAGATGGCCATGAAAGTTATAGCGCAAAGAAAATAATCATTGCTACTGGATCACTGCCTGCTTCACTACCGGTAGCCGGTAGTGATTTGCCTGCGGTAATTACCAGTGATGGTATGCTTGAGCTTTCCGAAGTGCCTAAGCGCTTGCTTGTCATTGGGGGCGGGGCGGTCGGTATTGAATTTGCTGCTATCATGCAGTCCTTTGGTTCCCAGGTGACGGTAGTGGAAATGCTTCCCACTATTTTGCCCAGTGTTGATCTTGACATCATTAAACGTATGGGTGTTGTTTTACGCAAATCAGGCATTAAAACCATTGCCGGGGCCAAGGTCACAGAAATTGTGACTGCCGATGACGGTGTTATGGTAAAAGTTGATACTGGTAAAGGGATTCAGGAAATAATAGTGGACAAAGTCTTGGCTGCTACCGGTAGGCGCCCTGCCACTGAAGGGCTTAACCTGGATGTTGCCGGTGTGAACTATGATCGTTCCGGGATCACAGTCAATGATAAAATGGAGACCAATGTTGCTGGAATTTACGCCATTGGGGATGTAACTGGTCGGAGTATGCTAGCCCATGTTGCTTCAGCGGCCGGCATAGTTGCGGCTGAAAACGCGATGGGTGGGTCGTCTGTCATGCATTACGGTGCCGTTCCAAGTTGCATTTTCACTACACCAGAGATTGCTATGGTCGGTCTGACAGAGCAGGAGGCCAAAGCTGAAAGTCGTGAAGTGACAGTCAGCCGGTTTAACTTTGCTGCTAATGGTAAGGCAGTCTCGATGGCGGAAACTGATGGTTTGGTAAAAATTGTGGCAGAAGCAGCAACAGGCAAAGTAGTTGGCATGCATATCATGGGATCACATGCTAGTGACTTGATTATGGAGGGAACGCTTGCCATTCGCAATGGGCTGACAGCCAAGGATATCGCCCATACCATTCATCCGCACCCAAGTCTCTCTGAAACGGTTATGGAAAGTGCGCATGGGATTGATGGGCCCATCATCCATCAGGTAATGATGAATGGACGGAGAATATAATAACCGCCTTGATAAGCAGAAAACCCGCGAATTCCGCGGGTTTTCTAACGTTTAATGAGTACTTGTCATTTTTAAAATAAAATTCAAGGATTTAGTCGAAACAACGGAGAAATACATAAAGCTAATCATTATCACGATCAAAGTGAAAAGAGGATCACTATGCCTGCTTTAATTCGCCATCAATTGACGCTGATTATTTGTATACTAATCATTCTCACGCTCAGCGCGGCGCTGACAATTAGCTATTCTCTTGTTAAGGCAGATTATGAACAGAAAATGCAGCAAAACAACTCTGTGATGGCGGAGAGCTTGGCTTCTAACATATCACAGTTTATGAAGAATGCTTATATGATTAATGAAATGATTGCTGAATATCCTTATTTGAAAAATCTTAATGCACAACAACAACAACAATTATTGATCGATACGGTATGGAGATATCCTTTTTTTCAAGTTTTGGCCGTGCATAATCTTGATGGGAATCAAATAGCTCGATCAAGCGGGCTGTTGGCTAATCGGGCTGATCGCTGGTGGTTTAAAAAGTTCATGACCGAGAGACAGCCATACATATCAAATACTTATTACTCGCTCTATTCAGAGTCTCCTGTCACAACCATCGTTCATGGTATCTACAATGAGGGCAATCTAGATGGTCTCCTAATGCTGATATTGAAGTACACCAATTGCAGAAAATGGTCGAGAGATACAACTCTGGGGACGGAAGTTATGCTTACTTATTAGACGGGTCAGGGGCGGTTGTCGCCCATCCTGATAGGAAACAGGTTACCGAGCTTTATAATTATAAAACAATGAAGAAGAAGGTGCTGCTGCGAGATGCTAGTGGCAGGATCGTAAAAGATAATAAGAATAATGAAATAACCGAGGAAATAGATCTTGAAGTATCTCCTTCTTTGCAGACTATTGTGGGGAAGGTTATGGCTGGCGAGAAAGGGGGAGGGGAATATACTGACCTGAATGGTGAGCAATATGTTTGTGCTTATCGGGTTATTCCGCTTCTGGGCACAGACCCGTGGAGTCTGATTGTGGTCCAAAAGAAAAGTGCGGTGCTTGCCTTTATGGATGATGTAACAATAAAGACAAGCCTTGTTGGATTTTTGGTACTGGCTTTTTCAGTGCTGTTGACCTTATGGTTTGCCCGACGGATTACTAATCCCTTAATTGAACTTGTTCATGCGACTGACCAAATAAAAAATGGTGATTTAAATGTGCGGCTCGATGTTAAATCTTCTAATGAAGTTGGCGCGTTGGCTATGAATTTTAACCAGATGGTATTTGAATTGCGGCAACATCGTGGAAAGTTGCAAGAATTAGTTGCTGCAAGAACAGCTCAATTGGGGATAGCCAATCAAGAAATGGAGGCTATGAATGAGGAGCTTTCCGCAAGCAATGAGATGCTTGGCGAGACAAATCAGCGCTTAAAGGAAGAAAATGAGGTTCGGCAGCAGGTAGAAGAAAATCTTTTACTCCGCGAACGGCAATATCGAGCGACGACTAGTCTGCTAACTCGTCCTGTCGATGAAATAGAAGAACTCCTTGAGTCTATCCTGCGGAATGCAGTTTTGTTGCTTAAGGCTGTATCCGGCTATATCGGTTTATATGATGAGAGCGGCAAGATATTTTGTATCCACCAGGGCATTGGAATTGATGAATCCCGGATTATGGAACGGCAATCAGTAGAAGAAGGTATGCAAAATCATGTTTATCAGACTGGCGAGCTTTTTTATGTTGAGGACTACCGGACATATTCGCAGCGTATTAACGATAAGAGGTTGGAGCGTTCATCAACTGTGATTATGCTTCCACTCAAGCAAGAGGGTAAGGTGATTGGTATCCTTGCTGTAAGCTGGATGGACGTCATCCATCCCATTCGCCAGGAGGATGTTGAAGTTTTGCGTCAGTTTGGAGACTTGGCTTCCGTCGCTCTAGAACGCGCGAATACCCAGAAAAAGATCAGTTATATTGCGTTTCATGATTCGTTAACAGGCTTGCCGAACCGGGCGAGTTTAACCCATTATCTTGAGGTCGAAATGGAAAAGGCTCAAGTTGGTGAGGCAAGCGGTATTGTTTTATTCATCGATATTGATGATCTAAAATCAGTGAATGATAATTTCGGGCATTCTTTTGGTGACAACGTCATCGTAACAGCCAGTAAGTATATTGTCGATGCAGTTGGTGAGCAGGCTTTTGTCTCGCGGATCGGCGGTGACGAATTTATTGTTGTTTTGCCGGGAACAAATAATCGGGAACAAGCGGCTTTGATCGCAGATAAGGCGATTCGAAAACTCTGCCAGGAGTATGAGGTGTCTGTTGAACGATTCCATCTATCAGCTAGCATTGGCGTTGTTGTTTACCCTGATGATGCCGATACGGCCGAGGACGTCGTGATGAAAGCGGATAGTGCTATGTATGCCGCCAAGAAGGCCGGGAGAAATTGCTGGCGCTTTTATAAACCAATCATGATTGAAGAAGCCTATGAAAAGATGATGCTGACCAATGGTTTGCGGCGTGCATTGGAGCGGGAGGAACTTTTTCTCCATTATCAGCCGCAGATGAGTTTGGAAGGGGATCGGGTTATTGGTTTTGAGGCATTGCTCCGCTGGAATAGCCCCGAATATGGTCTTGTATCACCAGAGCGTTTCATTCCCTTGGCTGAGCAAAGTGGCCTTATTTTACCGATTGGTCAATGGGTACTTCAAGAAGTTTGTCAGTTTGCACGGCGACTTGCCGATATGGGTCAAGAAAATATTCATGTTGCGGCCAACGTATCACCACGCCAGTTGATGTCGGATGACTTTGTCACTACTGTTCGCACAAGTATTAAAGAGGCTGGCGTTGAACCGAGTCAGATTGAGCTTG
Source organism: Negativicutes bacterium (assembly GCA_028707635.1). Lineage (GTDB taxonomy): Bacteria > Bacillota > Negativicutes > JAAYSF01 > JAAYSF01 > STF2-20. The sequence goes on along the minus strand of JAQWAQ010000063.1, from coordinate 11,483 downwards.
AGATTACCGAGAGTGTCTTTATTGAATTGATGGAGGAGAATGTTGTCAAGCTTCATAAGTTACGCGAAATTGGAATATCGCTTTCGCTTGATGATTTTGGTACAGGCTACTCTTCGTTAACCTATTTGCGAAATTTACCGGTAGGGATTTTAAAGATAGATAAATCATTCATTGATAACATTGATCAAGACGAAATACAGTTGCAGATGGTAGGTTCGATTATTAATTTAGGTCATACTTTAGGCATGACGGTTGTAGCCGAAGGGGTTGAAAATGACGATCAGCTCAAGTTGTTGAAGCAATTCAATTGTGATCGCATTCAAGGATATATTTTTAGTCGTCCGATTTCGGAGGAAGATGCTATTCACTTTATCCGATGACTAACCCACTCTAAGACTCCCGCTTCTACAAGCGGGAGTAAGAGCGGCTAAGTCCCTGGATACGGTTCGACTAGGATTAAGGTGGAGTTATCTGAATCAAGTCTCACTTTATCCGACGATTAAGTCTCGTTTTATTCCTGTAGGAGGTAAATATGAACGTTCAAATATTCGGTATTAAGAAATGCCAGGATACTCGAAAGACGGAACGTTATTTTAAAGAACGTTCAATTCCGTATCATTTTATTGACTTGACAGTACGTGGTTTAAGCAAAGGCGAACTAGACAAAGTAAAGGGTGTTGTTGGTCTGGAAAATTTAATCGACAAATGTGGAAAGGAATATACCAAACGAAATCTTAAATATATTGGCCACAATGTTGAGGAGATGTTATTGACATATCCGTTGTTGTTGCGGACTCCTATTGTTCGTAACGGATCCAAGGCGACAGTAGGATACTGCCCATTTGAATGGAAAAGCTGGTCTGTCTAAGAATAAAAAAGTTGAAATAGAAATATTTAAAAAAATGAGCTGCTTAGGCTAGTTGGAGGAAACAAGTGGAAATTAAGGTGCCAAAAAAGATTACAAAAGAAATTGAAGGGCTTTGTCGTGAAATTAATTCTGATAGACAACCTTTGTATATAGCGGTCGACAGTAAAATGGCTGTGGGACATGAAGCGGATTGTATTGAGAATGTCGCGAGGAAAATGATGAAGGATGGCGGGGATTTTCAATTTGGCTGGGCTATTTGGGAATGGCCGGAGGTTATGCTTGAAGCTGAATTCTGGGTTGTCTGGGTCAATCATGATGGACAGTTGGTCGATGTTACACCCCGTGCCAGAGGCGAGCGGATTCTATTCATTGTCGATAATAAAACGAAATTTGAGGGAAAGCCCATCGATAGCATATTAAAGCCCTTAATCGCGCATCCTGTTATTCAGCAGTATATCGACATCAATCAAAAGATATGGCAGAGAAATGATGAACTAACTGCAGCCGGGGCAACCGATATGGCTATTTGTGAGGCTGTCGCGCCGTTAATTGATACAAAGGATGCTTTGGAAAAAGAGATTGATGAGAAGCTATCAGGTGGTGTTGGCCGTAATGATTTATGCCGGTGCGGTAGTGGTAAAAAGTTTAAGAATTGCTGTGGGCATTAAAACATGAAAAGCAGTAAATAGGAGCAAACTAGGCAAGGAAAATTCCAGAGGGAAAGGACGCTTTTATGGCGTATAAACTAGTCTGCGTTGACGTTGACGGGACGCTTTTAAATAGCAAGCATAAAATTACGCAACGAACTAAGGAAGCCTTATTACAGGCTCATCAACTAGGTGTTCATGTCGTAATTAGTACTGGACGAATGTATACTGATGCCGAATATTATTCTAATCTTATTGGTGTAAAGTCTCCGGTGATTGCATCAAACGGAGCTTTTATAAAAGAAAAAGATAAGGATAAAGTAATTTTCAAGGATGTCCTCGGGGAAAGTTTATCGCTAGAATTGCTTTCGTTATTTCATAAACACAACATAAAGCCTTACTTTTGCACTCCCAATAAGTTTTATTATGGGAATATTATGTTTAAGCTTTATTACATAGTGGCTAAACTCTTAGGGGCAAGAAGCAACAAATTAGATGACAGATTTGTCTTCTCGTGGGGACAGTGGCAAAAGGTCTTGTGCAAAGAAAAAGATAATATTGTAAAATGCGAGATTATCTATCGGAATCCTGCTTTAATTGATGCATTGCGGAGTGAATTAGCAACTTTAAAAAGTCTGGAAATTATTGATTCATCAAAATACAATATTGAAATTACCCGAAAAGGGGTGTCAAAAGGCAAGGCTGTAGCAATGCTTGCAGCGCTTTATGATGTGAAGCGGGAAGAGATATTGACCATCGGCGATAGTGCCAATGATTTATCGATGATCGAGTATGCCGGTCTGGGCATTGCCATGGGCAATGCAACTGATGTCGTAAAACAAAAAGCGGATTATATAACAAACTCTAATGATAACGAGGGAGTAGCCAACGCGATTCGTAAATTTGTTTTAGAAAATTGATTTTTAAAAAAATTCTTATTTAGTTGGAGCATTGTAGAAGAAGGACTTTCCAGGAAAATAGTGAATACTATTTTCAATATAACAGATTCTCCGTAAAAATAACAAAATAATAGTTCTCCGAGTTAGACAGTCTAAGGGTCAGCTACGATTGTCTAATCTGGACCATTAAAATCGGTCCACAGGGTAATAAGAGAAATTTTATTGCCTCCCGTTTGGAAAGGAGACGTTTAATGGGGTTTTAGAACATAAAACCTTTGTACGTTTCTTGTACAAATTTTTATGTTCTAAAACCCTATTTTTTTTATAAAAGGGGCGTGAGAAAGATGCTGGATGGTTGTGGAAGAGAAATTGATTATCTGCGTGTGTCAGTTACCGACCGTTGTAATCTGCGCTGTCGATACTGTATGCCGGAAACAGGCGTGGGTGATCTCGGTCATGCGAATATTTTATCGTTGGAGCAGATCGCCCGTGTTGTTAGTGTGGCTGCAGAACTTGGGATTCGCAAGGTTCGCTTAACCGGCGGGGAGCCGTTGGTGCGTAAAAATATTGGACAACTGATTCGAATGATTTCAGGTTTGGATAAAATTAAAGAGATCAGTATGACGACAAACGGTGCCCTGTTTACCGCCATGGCCGATGAATTGAAGGAAGCCGGATTAACACGGGTCAATTTTAGTCTGGACAGTTTACAGGAAGAGAATTTTAATTATATTACGCGGAGAGGGCAATTGCAGGACGTGATACCGGCGATTACAAAAGCCTTGCAGATGGGGATGACGCCAGTAAAAATTAACATGGTCGTTATGCGCACAATTAATGACCGGGAAATTCTTGATTTCGCGCGCTTGGCTTATGTGTTGCCATTGCATGTGCGCTTTATTGAGTTTATGCCGATTGGTGATTTGCCTTTTTTCCAAGAACAACGTTTGATGAGTGGCGATGAGGTTAAGGCTGTGATCGATCAAAAATATGAATTGTCCGCGCGTTCGACTCGGCAGGGCAGCGGCCCAGCCAAAGATTATACCATCCGAGGTGGTGTGGGAATGATTGGATTTATTAGCCCGATGAGCCAGCATTTCTGTTCCGAGTGCAACCGGATTCGTATGACGGCTGATGGAAAATTGCGCGGCTGTTTATTTAGTAAAAACGAAGTGAGTTTAAAGATGGCTTTACAGAATAACGCCAGTGATGAAAAATTAGCTGAACTGTTCAAGCAGGCAATTTGGGAGAAACCAAGCCGTCATCATCTCGCTAAAGGCTGGGGAGCGGACAATCAGCGCAAAATGTATCAGATTGGAGGCTAAGACATGGGGTTTACGCATTTTAATGAGGATGGTCGTGCGCGGATGGTCGATGTCAGTGAAAAGAACGAGACGATACGCATTGCCAGCGCCCAAGCGGTTGTAAAAATGCAGCCGTCTACTTTGCAGGCCATTAAAACTGGTGGAATAAAAAAAGGCGATGTTTTAGGAGTAGCCCAAGTGGCCGGTGTTATGGGGGCGAAACGAACTGCTGAGTTGATTCCAATGTGTCATCCGTTGCTATTGACTTCAGTCAATGTTACTTTCGACAGTAATGAGGATCAATCAGAGATTGTAGTTAAATGCCAAGTAAAAACAACGGGTAAGACGGGAGTGGAAATGGAAGCGCTCAGCGGAGCAAGTATTGCTGCTCTTACCATTTACGATATGTGTAAGGCGATTGATCGATGGATGAGCGTGACACAGCTTCAATTGGTAGAAAAAACAGGCGGGAAAAGTGGCCATATTGTGCGGCCCAGCTGATTCATTCTTGAATTTGGGGAGGCGATGGCGATGCATAAAGTCGGAATTTTAATAATGAGTGATAAGGGAGCCAGAGGAGAGCGAGAAGACAAGAGTGGCTTACAAATTCGCGCAAGTCTTGGTGATTCTTATCAGGTTAAATATTACGAAATGATTCCTGATGATAAGGAGCTGATTATGGCAAAGATTTGTCAGGCGTGTGATGAACTCTCACTTGAACTGCTGTTAACCTCAGGAGGAACTGGCTTTTCTAGTCGTGATGTAACGCCAGATGCTACACTTGCGGTTATTGAGAAACCGGTACCAGGAATTCCAGAGGCCATACGGTATTATGGACTACAAAAAACACCGAAGGCCATGTTATCAAGAGCAGTCGCCGGTATTAGAGGCAAGACCCTGATCGTGAACTTACCGGGAAGTGTCAAGGGAGTGCGCGAATCACTGGAAGCCATCTTGCCTGCGCTTGACCATGCTTTAGATATCTTGCAAGGAACGGCGACAGAATGTGGTCGGGGATAGATACACGTAAGACCGTCCGTTAGAAAAGACCGGGGAGGGAAAATGATGGCACAGGTACTAGCCGTAAATACCAGTGAAGAGAAAGGCGTTCCTAAGTACGCGATCGACAGGGGATACTTTGCTGTCGACTGCGGTTTGGCGGGCGATGCTCATGCTGGCAATTGGCATAGGCAAGTTAGTCTATTGGCTAATGAAAGTATTCATAAGATGGAAGAGCAAGGGCTGGGCAAACTGGCAACAGGCAGTTTTGCCGAAAATTTGACGACAGAAGGAATTACTTTATATACATTGCCTGTGGGCACGAAGCTCAAGATCGGCAATGTTTTAATGGAAGTGACCCAGATCGGCAAAGAGTGTCACGCTGGCTGCGCTATCCGCCAGAAAACAGGCGATTGCATCATGCCGCGCGAAGGAATTTTTACGAAAGTGCTTATGCCAGGCTGGATTAAAGCCGGTGATAGAATTGAGGTTGTAAGCTGAATTTGTTGGATTGTTACGGCTAGGTTTTACGGATAAAAAAGTGAAATGACAGATGGGAAAGGACTGAGGACAGGTGGATGTTGTCAAGGTAGAAGACGCAATAGGGACTGTCCTATGCCACGATATTACAAGAATTGTTCCAGGGGAATTCAAAGGCCGAGCGTTTAAAAAGGGTCACATTATTACAGCTCATGATATTCCGGAACTTTTGAAGCTGGGAAAAGATCACCTTTATGTGTGGAAAGTGGAAGCAGGGAAAATTCACGAAAATGATGCTGGCTTGCGGTTGGCCCGAGCGGTAAGCGGACCGGGGCTCACACTGACAGAGCCAAATGAAGGAAAGGTCACCCTGCTGGCTGACTATGACGGGTTGTGCATGATTGATGAGAATCATTTGCTGGAAGTTAATTTAATTGAGGAACTGATTGTTGCGACTCGTAATCACGGCCGGCCTGTAAGAAAAGGCGAGGCTATTGCCGGGGCCCGGGTTATTCCGCTAGTGATAGACGAAGCAAAGTTGATGAAAGCAGAACAAATCGGAGCGGCGAATCAGATTGTTTCCGTTCTGCCGTTTCATCCGTATCGGGTTGGTATGATTACAACAGGCAGTGAAGTGTATCATGGGCGCATTCAGGATCAATTCGGGCCAGTCGTTCAAAAGAAGGTTGAAAGTTTTGGTTGCCAGGTTGTACGGCAAATTGTTGTTCCCGACGATGCGGAACAAATCGCGCAAGCGGTTATGACTTTGGTCAATGAAGGGGCTGAATTTATTCTAACGACAGGCGGTATGTCGGTTGATCCTGATGATGTAACGCCAACTGGTATCAGGCAAGCGGGTGCGAGGTTGGTCACTTACGGTGCCCCTGTTTTGCCGGGAGCCATGCTGATGGTCGCTTATTTGGGACAAGTGCCGATTTTAGGGCTCCCCGGCTGTGTGATGTACAATAAGACAACGGTGTTTGACTTGGTTCTGCCGTTTATTTTGTCCGGACAAACAATTACGCGAGCGATGATTGTCAAATTAGGAATGGGCGGGTTATGCCTCAAATGTGAAGTGTGCCGGTATCCGATTTGTCCATTCGGAACAGGTGCATAGAGAGGAAAGAAATATGAAAACAGGGCTTTCATTAGAAGAAGCACAGTCACTGCTTTTATCACAGGCAGCAGCTGTTCCAACTGAGCAACTTGCTCTGACACAGGCTTGCGGAAGGGTTACTGGAAAGGATATTGCATCAGCTGAAAATGTACCGCCCTTTGATCGGTCGCCACTTGACGGCTATGCAATGCAAGCAGCCGATATGCAAGGGGCAGGTGCGGAGTGCCCGATTCAGCTTAGTGTTATTGAGGAAATCAGGGCAGGTTTCACAGCCCAGAAAAAGGTCACACCTGGAACGGCTATTAAGGTGATGACCGGAGCTCCCATACCGGAAGGCGCTGATGTTGTGATTCGATATGAAGATGTTAAAAGAGAGAAAGATTCACTATTCATCTTTCACGAATTAAATAAAGGAAACAACATCGTACCGGCTGGTGAGGACGTGAGTAAAGACGAAGTGATTGTACGCCAGGGAGAACGCCTTACAGCGCCGCGTATTGGACTCCTGGCAGCCATCGGCAAAGCGGCGATTCCGGCTTTTAATAAAGTGAAGGTTGCATTGATCAGCACTGGCGATGAATTAGTTGATCCTTCAGAACAGTTGCAGGTCGGAAAAATTCACAACAGTAACGTGCATAGCCTGGGTGCACGTTGTCAGCAACTGGGTGCAGAGCCGCTCTATTTCGGGATTGTTCCTGATGAGAAAGATGTTACGGCTGAGCGTATGCGGCAAGCTTTAAAAAAAGCCGATCTTGTTATAACGACAGGTGGCGTTTCTGTGGGGGATTTTGATGTTGTTCCGGCGACTTTAAAGCAGATTGGTGCTGATGTGCTGTTTTGGAAAGTAAAGATGAAACCGGGTTCACCCGTTATTGCTGCGCAAAAGGACGGGAAGCTGCTTATTGGTCTTTCTGGGAATCCTGCGGCTGCTTTAATCACATTTGACTTATTGGTAGTTCCTGTCATCAAAAAAATGATGGGGCTTTGTCAGCAGCTTCCCATGAAAATCACGGCAGTTTTGGCCAATGACTTCGCGAAAGAAAGTCCGCAACGTCGGTTTTTGCGGGGGAAGCTCGAAATATCGTATCCCACAAACCGGATTCGATTGACAGGGAATCAGCAAAATGGTGTGTTAAAATCAATGATTGACTGTGATGTCTTAATTGATGTACCCGCGGGGAGCGGCCCGCTCATGGCCGGACAAAAAGTTACAGCAGTCATGATGGAAAATGTACTTGTCTAGGAGGCAATCTTATGGCAGTTAGTGGTATCATTTTGGCGGGTGGCCGGAGCTTGCGCATGGGTCGCGATAAAACTCTCCTTTTATATAAAAGTGAAACCCTTATCGAGCGGGCGGTCAAAACATTGCGAAGCATTGTTGATGAAATAATTATTGCAAGCAATCATATAGAAAAATACAGTATTCCGGGTGTCCTGGAGGTGCCAGATGTATATTCAGGTAAGGGGCCGCTGGGAGGGATGCATGCCGGACTTAGTGCCGCCCAGTATGAGTATGCTTTTGTTATATCCTGTGATATGCCCTTTTATAGTGAAAAGGTGGCGCTGCACTTACTTGATCGACGCAATGAATATGATGCAATTGTTCCTGAGATATGCGGGCGTTGGGAGCCGTTGTGTGCGGTATATTCGAAAAAATGTGTTGAACCTATAACAAACTGTTTGCAGGCAGATGTTAAAAAGGTATCCTTATTTTATCAGCAGATACGAGTGCTTAAAATTAACGAAAGTGAATTAAGACAATACGGTGACATAAACAAAATGTTTTATAATCTTAATACGCCAGAGGATTTAAGTGCGCTTGATTTAAAGGAAAAACAGGTGGTTTGCTCAAGAAGAGCATATCACGATGAAGAGGGAAATAAAGATGGCTAATTCACGTATTCCGGTCATATCGTTTGTCGCTAAATCAGGCTCAGGCAAGACAACCCTCCTGGAAAAGGTGATAAGAAAACTTAAGGAGGACGGAATCAGGCTTGCTGTCATAAAACATGATGCTCACGAGTTTGATATCGATAAACCGGGCAAGGACACCTGGAGAATGGCCCAGGCTGGTGCGGATATTGTGGCCATATCTTCCCCGAAAAAAATGGCAATAATCGAGAAGGTCAACAAAGAAAAAACTGTTGATGAAGTCATTGCCATGATTTCAAATGTTGATTTGATTCTTACTGAAGGGTTCAAAAAGGGGAATAAACCCAAAATAGAGGTTCTCCGGTCGGAAGTGAATCGCGAGCTATTGTCTGACTCCCGTGAATTACTGGCGATTGCCAGCGATATTGAATGGGATGTTGGCGTTCCCTATTACCATCTCGATGATACAGATGGAATTGTTGCGGCGATTAAACAGTATATGAGCAATTTCCCACAGTAGTGGCGCATTTATGTATATAGTATAGCTAGAAAGCAGGTGAGGGCATGATTGATATGCAGCCGGTTTATCTTTCTATTAAAGTTGCAGGAGCAGCACTTGTTTTTGTTGCTATTTTGGGAACGGCAGCTGCCTTGATTATGCATCGATGCAGTTTTCCAGGCAAGGCGGTTATAGAAGCATTATTTACTATGCCACTGGTATTGCCGCCTGTAGTGACAGGTTTTATTTTATTATTATTGATTGGTAAACAGGGGCCTATTGGCAGTTTCTTAAGTGAATATTTTGATATACAAATTATCTTTACTCCCCTTGCCGCTGTATTAGCCGCCATCGTGGTAGCATTTCCAATGATGTATCAAAGTGCCAAAGCCGCTTTTAAAACAATTGATCCTAATCTAGAAGATGTAGCCCGAACCTTAGGGGCTAGTGAAGGTAAAATAGTAGCAACGGTTACTTTGCCGTTAGCTTTGCCGGGGCTTGCTGCAGGAGCCGTTTTGTCATTTGCCCGAGCCCTTGGTGAATTCGGGGGAACAATTATGGTAGCGGGGAGCATTGTTGGTAAGACTCAAACTATACCCCTGGCGATCTACTTTGCGGCAGAATCGAATGACCTTTATACGGCTGGCGGCTATGTTCTCATCATTGCAATTATTACCTTTGCGGCTGTTTTGTGGGTTAATCGTTGGCATGCTAAAACTGACTTGGCTTCGCGAAAGGATCGGGTTATATGCTAGAGGTTGATTTCACTAAATGTTTCCCTGGATTTAGCGTCACTAGTTCCTTTACGATGAATAATAAAATATTAGCGTTGCTTGGTCCATCTGGGGCCGGGAAAACTACCGTACTACGGTGTATTGCTGGCCTGGAACGACCTGAAAGAGGTTATATCAGAAACAACGGCATAACGTTATTCTCCGATGCGGAGGGTGTTTTCGTCCCCCCGAGAAGACGGAAAATTGGTTATGTCGTACAGGAATACGCGCTTTTTCCTCACATGAATGTTAAAAAGAATATTTTTTATGGTGTATATGCTGATGATGAAAATACAGGTCCGCTCTACAAAAAACTAATAGATACTTTAAAAATCGAGCATTTAGTGGAACGAGATATTAAGCATTTATCTGGCGGAGAGAAGCAAAGGGTGGCATTGGCAAGAGCCTTAATGATTCGCCCGCAGATGTTGCTTCTGGATGAATCATTCTCTGCTTTAGATGAGAGAATGAGGCAACAGCTGCAGCAAGAACTTCAAACTTTGCAGCGACTTTGGAATATCCCGATCATCATGGTAACTCATAGTTTGCAAGAGGCCAAAATCATGGCTGATCAGATCATTTTTGTCGATAAAGAGAATGAGAATTAGGCAACTGAAGCAAGTCTCACTTTATTTGCGTTTCATACTGCGGATAATTGCCTTTGTTGTTTTGTCCACGCGAAAGGATTCAGTGATTTTTTGCAGCGCTTTATTGTAGGTAAAGTTATCCAAGGTACTTTTCTGTAGATACATCATGGTTTTCTCGGGATATTTGACAAAGCAGATCGAAATTGCCCATGCTATTGCCATTTTGACGTAATAACCCTCGTGTTTTACACCATCGAAAAGCGTCAGCACTCGATCGATATACTCGTCTTCAATGTAAAAACACAGCAGCATCACAATGCCGAACCGCAATTCGAATTCTTTTTGGGATAGCAGATAGGGCTGTACAAATTCCCAGACCCGCGCCCGATGTGCCTTCGTGATTTTCAAGCTGTTGCAAAAACTATCGCATATCGCCCAGTTGTCTACTTTAGGAACAAAAGCAGCAACATAGTACAGAACTTCTTCGATATCCGTCTTAGCGTAGCCGATTACTAGGCCTTGCATTAGTATCTCTTCGTAATAGTCATCTTGGGCTGTCTCCAGATAGCCGCGCCAATCGCCTTTTGCCAGCTCCTTAGCAAGCGCCCGCAATTTTGGAAGCCTTACCCCCAAAATATTATCCGTACCCGGTACTAACCTAATGTGAAATTGCCGGAATTTTTCGTCTTTCAGCGCAATAATGCGCTCTCTTACCATCTTTTCCATTACATCCTCCTTCTTCATCTTCATATATTTTAGCATAACGAGCAGGATTTTAGCTGACATCAGGAGAAATAGTGGCTAATCATAAGAATAGGAGGGTTTTTAAGATGGATATTTTTCAGTTCGCGCTGCAGATGGAGTTGGATGGTGAAAAATATTATCGAGAGCTTGCTGCGAAGGCAAAGCAGGATGATCTAAAGAAGGTTCTCGAAAGTCTGGCAGATGATGAGCAACGGCATTACAAGATTATTCAGTTAGCCCAAAAGCAAACGTTTAAAGATATTGAAATAGGCCCTTCCTTAACTAATGTACAAAATGTTTTTGCTGGTAATAAAGAGTTCGTCAGAAATAATAAAGAATCTATTGCAAAACTTAAGGACGAGCAGATTGATCTATATAGGGCAGCACTCGCAAAGGAAAATGAGAGTGTGGAGCTTTACAAAAAGTTAAAAGAAAATGCTAGGTGTCAAGAGGAAAAAGTCATTTGTGAAAAACTCATTCATGAGGAAGAAAAGCATGTCGAAGTTTTAGATAATATTATTGGCATGCTGAATAATGTGAATGATTGGGTAGAATCAGCAGAGTTTAACCGTAAAGATACATATTAATGAATAGAAGGATGCCATAAGTAATAAACAGCCGAAAATTCTTGCCATGCAAGAGTTTCGGCTGTTTTGCAGTTTCCACAGGTAATGGACGGTTCCCAAGGAATAGG
>JAQWAQ010000153.1 GCA_028707635.1 Negativicutes bacterium | reverse complement strand
CTTTTCCGTCTTTTCTTGAAGCAGTACTGATGGAATCGCTGTTGGAGGTATTTATAGAGGCAATTATCCGATTGCCGAAAAAAGTTGCCGGCGCGGCTGGTGTAGTAGGCGCACTTGTCATTGGTACTACCGTCGTCCAGGCTGGCCTTGTTAATCCACTGTTGGTCGTAGTTGTAGCAACAACGGCGATTGCTTCATTTACCATGCCTAATTATGGATATGCCATGGCCCTTCGATTTCTTCGGGTTCCTATGTTAATATTGGCATCCATACTGGGGCTTTACGGCGTTATGCTGGGGTATTTGGCAGTTACTATTCATATGTGCGCACTGCGCAGTTTTGGTGAATCTTACCTTGGCTCAGTTCTAGATATTTCGCTTATTTCTGACTGGAAAGACATGATAGTGCGGCTGCCGTTGCGATTCCTCTCAAAGCGGCCAGAACAATACGGAGTACAAAAAAAACAGCGGGCTGGTGATGAAAATGGCTGACCTGGAAGCAAAGCATACGATAACACCTTATCAGCTTACTGCAATCATAATCGCCACTGTTTTCGGAGGGCAGGTGGTACTGGCGCCACGGGCAATTATCGAAAAGGCAGAAACGGGAACGATGGTAGCGTTACTGCTTGGCGGTCTGATTTTTTTTGGAATAGCGCTTATGGCTATTAAGCTTGGTGAGCAATATCCTAAGGAGACGCTTGTTGACTATATGCCAAGGCTATGGGGGCAGAAGGTCGGCGGATTGATTGTTTGGTGGTTCGCAGCTGTGTTTCTTATCCAGTTTAGTATAATTTTAAATGGTTTTGGCAAGGTAATCACCTTGTTTATGTTTGATCGGACCCCAAACCAAGTAATTCAAATTGGAATTTTGGCCCTAACGGTTTATTGTGCGATGCAGGACTTTGGTACAATCCTGCGCGTTTTGCAAATAACACTGCTAGTCTCATCAATTGCTTTATTTTTCATATGGTCGACTGCTCTATTAAATCTTAACCCTGATAATCTCCTGCCGTTTATGTCTAGTGGTGTCTCGGAGGGGCTAAGCACTGTTTTTGACATGTGGGGTATGTATAGCGGTTACGAAATTATTCTGCTTATTTTGCCACTTGTACTTCGCAGTAGAACAGGGTTAACGAAGAATGTTACCTGGGCATTCGTCATATTGATTCTGATGTTTGAATGGCTCTTTATCGTTATTATTGGCGTTGCAACGGCTAAGAGTGCAGGAAACATTCCCTACCCGACAATCATTGCCATGCGGTCAGTTGAATTGCCAGGAACCTTTATTGAGCGACTGGAAAATTATCTCCTGCTTGCTTGGGTTCCGACAGTCTTTGACAGCTTGGTGATCGCATTATATGGAAGTGCACAAGTGATTGCTCGACGTTACGGTTATGCCGATCATCGTCCAGTGGTGTTATTGCTTGCCCCAGTGTTGTTTGGAGGTTCACTTATTATGCTGTATGCGATAACGGCTTTAGAAACAGCCAATAAATTAACAAATTGGGTTGGTTTAGGATTTTCTCTTGTTATCATACCGATCAGTCTAATGTTGGCCTGGCGACAAAAGCGGGGGATAAACAGTGCGACAGAAAAAAGTTAAAGAAGTATTGCTCATCGGAATAATGATAGTTATTTGTATGGTTACTGCCGGATGCTGGGATGCGCGCGAGCTGCAGGAACGCGGGTTTGTTTTGGCTGTTGGTATCGATACTGCCAATTCGGGTGATTTGTCGAGCAAAAGTGCCGAAATGCGTAAAGCCGAGACTTTTGTGCAACACAAGGGCAATAAAACGTATCGAATGAGCTTGCAGATTCTTAAATTATCAGCAGGGGGCGGAGGCGGTGAGTCGGGTGGGCAAAAGAATGAGTCCAAAACTTTTATACTATCTAATACAGGTCAATCGCTTTTTGAAATGGACAGGGATATGCTCGGACAGTCGAGCAAAGGGTTATTTTTTGAGCATATCCAAACAATTGTAATTAGCGAGGCCGCGGTAAAAGAAGCTGGAATTTCTGTCATTACCGATTTCCTGCGGCGTGACCCTGAAATGCGCTGGCGCAATAAGGTGCTAATTACCCCGGGTGAGGCAAGGGAGATACTGGAATATAAATCGCCCACCGGTGAGCCGAGTGGACAGTTTTTAAGCAATATTGTTGGTCTGCATAAGCGCAACCTGCATCTTCCGGGGGCTCGTACTGATCTAGGATTTGTGACGCAGCATCTTGATAATAAGCTGGACTTCATACTGCCGCGCGTTGTCAAGGCCGGTGAGGTGGTGAAGGTTGGAGGAGCCGCTGTTTTTAAAAAGGACAAGTTTGCCGGCTATATCGATGAAAAAGCGGTTGCCGGGTCTAGATTTATACATGGTACAGCAGAATCAGGGATCATTACGGTGGAATGCAAGGAGCATCCAGGCCAATTACTGGCCTTTGAACTCTTTAATCATGACATAAGGGTAAGACCACATGCCGACGGCGATAATGTCTATTTCGTGATGGACATGATGATGCGCGGTAATTTGGCGGAAGTAACCTGCAGCGGCGAACACGATACCACTGACCTGAAGTATCTGCGCGACGCAGAGGAAGCTTTTGCCGACGAAATAAAACGGCTCGTTCTATATAGTCATCAGACAAGTCAAGACATGGGCGTTGATTTTAATAGGCTTGGTTCTAAGTTAAAGGCTTCTGATCGCAAAGCATGGGAAAGGGTAAAGGACAGGTGGGATGATATTTTTCCTACCGTTCCGCTTATTGTATCAGTCAATGTTTCTATCCGAAATATTGGGGAACATAAATAAAGTGAGACTGCAGCTACTTAAATATGAAGGAGATAAGCCAAAGCGTCAGAGCAATAGAGGTATAGGCCGAAGCGGTTCGACGGGCCAGTTTAGCTTCGCGGGCCCGGGCGTTTTGTTTGTCAAATGACGATGCCAACAGCCAGGATGAAAGTGCCGTTGCTAACAAGACTAAGAGCAGCCAGATGGTCGTAATATGCACGATGAAGAAAGTTGTTTTTTGCCAGGTATAATAAATTGTATCCAAAGACATAAGGGTCGCCTCCGGTCATTAGGTTCAGTGAGATCCGTTTTCTAGTATAACCAAATAGGCTATTTGTACTATTTTCCGCTTTGCTGTCATATACATCACTAGTAAATGTGTGGAGCGGGAGGGAGTCGTATGGCAATGGATAAAACTCCAAATTGGCAGCATCAGCTTACTTTATTGGAGCGGGAAGAATTGACGATTGATGGTGTAACTAATTTAGGAAGTTATGACGAAAAAGAAATCGTCATGGAAACAGAGCAGGGTGTTCTTACTGTTAAAGGGGATGGCCTTAATATCAAACAGCTTAATCTGGATAAAGGCAATATTATAATAGATGGCAATATCAAAGTGCTTGTGTATGATGAGCCGGCGCAAACCAAAAAAGGCTTGCTCGGGCGATTATTAAAGTAGGGAAGGGCGCGATCTTGCGACGCAAGCTACTTACAGTCTGGTACGCGCTATTGATCCTGTTTTGCCTCGAACTGGTCACTTACGGTGCGGTAGGTTTTATGGCTGATTATTACCATAAATTGATTTGGGAGCGGTTTAATGCCGGCATTAAGGAATACCGGGAAGTGAATAGCAGTTTGCCGTATGCTGATTTTATCAACCGAGCTTCTCGGGCCGAGGGAATAAGCGGGCAGGTGGTGGCTGCCGTAATCCAGGCTGAGAGTTCTTTTCAGCCACGGGCGTTATCACGTTCAGGTGCGTATGGTCTTATGCAGGTTATTCCTTCTACCTGGCGGCAGGTTAACAACCAAATAAAGGCCTGTACAGGCCGTCATGCCGGAGACTGCACAAGTGATT
>JAQWAQ010000062.1 GCA_028707635.1 Negativicutes bacterium | reverse complement strand
TTTAATAACGTTGCATCCGGATATGTCGTCCCTGTCCCGCTGAAATACACTTCCTCCCCTACTTCCACGTTATTGCCCGGTTGGACTTCGATAGCCGGCACAAGATCGGAAGCATGGGAAGTTTTGGAAAAAAACAAGCACGCTAAAAAAACGAGAGCGAATATGCACGAACATTTATACCTTGTTTTTGTTTGCATGGATTTTAAATAAAATTGATTATTATATATCCGCATTATAACCGGTTTATCTGATGGATTTAATCCACCGTCAATCCGCTCGGCGCGGCCGGCGCCGTGGTGTCGATATGAATATAATCTTTTTTTGCTCATTTAATTATATTTCTAGATTATTAGAAAAAATTTTTCCGATCTAGACTCTTAAAAAATTAGAACGAGATATTTCCTTGCATTTTCACCGTTCCGGTCGCTTTCAAAACTTCATTGGCGGCGGGAATGTTATTGAAATTCCAGCCGGTGTTGCTGCCGCCGTCTACGTTTCCGTTGGTAGTGTAGGCATTGAAATCCGCACCGCCGGATGCGTTCGAATAAGAGACGTTGCAATAATTGCAGGTTACTTTGCCGCTCAGTTTGACCAAATTCCACCCACCGGTTCCCGTGCCGGTCAGAGTTATTATATTCCCCGCGCTGCCGTTCCAAACCGGCGTGCCGTTCAGGGTTGTGGTCGTGCCGTCGGTAAACTTAACCGTCTTAGGCGCGTCGGAGATGGTAAAGGTGTTGAAGGTATTGGAACTGACAATAGTAAGAAAAATACTACTACCGACAGAACCCTGATAAGTAATATTGTTAAAAGACAAAGAACGTCCATCAAATGTTTGGCCAATTCCTCTGGAATTGTTAATAACTATGTTTGAAGATGCGGCACTTAACTTTGCCTGTGATTTTCCCACAATATTAAAGAAATTAGGAGCTCCATTGAACTCCCAAATTCCGGATCCCATTATTATAGTCCCCGTATCATTGGCAGACATCAAAGCAGATAAAGTAACTGAATAATTTCCAACTCCATTATTGGTTGCATCAAACGTTCCATTTGTTACGGTTAAACTGTTGCGATTTGTCGCGGAGTTGCCTATTGACAAATTATCCGCAATTCTTACTGTTCCTCCAATAGAATCAACAGCTACTTGCCTATCTCCAATCATTTTCCCGTTGCTCGTAATCATCTGTGTGTTGCGACCGGCGAAGATGTAGGCAGAAGTGCCGGAAATGGTTGAGGCCGCAGCTAATTTGTAGGTCGTGCCGTAAAGGCTGGCGGCCGTGCTCATCGCAAACGTCTTCCCGGTTCTGGTCATGCCTGACCAATCAAACGAGCCGATGCGGGGCAGATCCTGGGTAACAGTATAGGAATTGTTATTGGTAAATGTATTATTCGTAAAATAAGCCGAATCCTGCGGAAGCGGTACGCGGCCGTCGCCAGCACCACTACCCTCAACTGTGTCCCAATTCGCACTAGACCAACTGCCGGTCGTGTCTTTTTTCCAGTATAAATCATCGGCGGTCGTACAGTATATTTCCGAATTGCCCGGTAGTTCGCCGACGCTGGTTGAAGATCGGAAATCCCATTTCCGGCCCAATCCGGAATCATACGTTCCCGCGGCCGTGATGTCCCAGAAATCGACATACTGCGCCGTCGGCGCTGATGCGCCGTTGTAGGTGATGGTATGAGCTGTGCCGACCGGGTAAGACCAAACAAGCATACGCGCCGCGCCGTCAACCCCGGAAAATGCCAAGGATTCCGTTACAGTAATACTGGTAGTATATAGTATCAAACTGTTTGATTTGCTTGATCCGGTCGAACTTAAGGTCAGATGATTAAATGTCGGATGATAACTTGCTCCGTCACCAATCCTAAGCTCGCCGGTATTGCTGCCAGAACCCATATTCAAAGTTACGTCGTGAAAAGTTGCGTTTCTTCCTTCAAAATATTTTATAGAGCCACCCCCAATAGCAACAGAAATATGGCCGGCATCGCTTGACCAGCTGTTTGTAACCGGCAATCTGAATTCTCCGCCGCTAACGTTCAAATGATATTCTGTGTTTACCGTAAACGTCGCCGTTCCGCTCGTTCCCGTCCAGCTGAAACTCGTGCAATTGATCGTAGACGTGCCGAAAGTGATGCCGCGGGTGTTGGTATAACCACTATCTCCGAATATGCCACAATCAAGCTGATAGCCATTAGTGTTTAAAATGCCTTGGTAAACATATAAAGGTATAGTTCCGATATTCAGATTTCCAGTAAGAGTAACAGTTGCTCCGTTATTGATTATTAAGCCAGTAATATCAGGAAGCGCCATTCCTATATTCACATTACTTGTTCCATAAATATTAATATATCCGTTTTGTGTCCAAGTAATTCCCGATGACGGTACGGTAATATCTCCAAACGGTTTGAAGTTTCCTGTTCCCGAAAATGTTAGGTTAGATGCCCCCGTCATATTGAAGCCGCCGCATAAAGTTTCCGCCGATAAATTGCATGTCCCGCCCTGCCCGAACGCCGTGTAATCCTGGTCAAAAATTACATCGTCCGATGAAGTCGGCACGCTGGCTTTGTTTAACTTATCCCCCGACGTTCCCGACCAGTTCGTATCGCCAGTCGCGTTCCAGTTCGTCGATGAACCCCCGCCAACCCAATACCGGCTCGCGTTATGCACCAAAATATCATTCAGATAATAGGTATGGTCGCCGCTGATGGTTAGGCGGTAGAAATAGTATTCGCCTTGAACAACATCAATAGTTTCCACAACCTGATGACCGATGATGGATGATGACTGATGACTATCGACTGTTGTCAAAACATCTCCCACTTTTATTTCACTAACGTGAATAACTTGACCATTAGCGATGATTGATTGGTTTTCATAGAGCAGAAGAATGCCGTTGACACAATAGAAATTGCCTTCGGGTTGGAGGTTTTCAAAATTTTCTACCGTATTATATTCCCCGTTCTGCCCCAGGAGCTTGTCCCCGATCTTCACTTTGGTGATACTTATTTTTCCGTGATCGGTGATGACTTCTTGCGGCAGAAAAAATTCAGCTTTTGAAATTCTGTAATAAGCTCCCCAACCCAAAACAGCGCAGAGAGATGCGATGAGGAAAGTTTTTATGAAAGATTTAAGGGAGAAGGATTTCATCAATATAGAACTAGCGGATTGCTTTTTATATTATAGGGATTCTTCGCGGGCACTCTTCCGGCTGATCGCCGTCGAGCTGCTCAGAATGACGGAAAATTTTTAGAAAATTGAAAATTGGATTTTTGTTGATCACTGTCTTTCTATCATTGTATCACAAAAACAGAGTTTCTACACTCTGTTTTTTGTTGATTTTTGCAAAGAAAAATGCGGGTTAGATTTTAATTGACAGTCAATCCACTCGGCGCGGCTGGCGCCGTGGTGTCGGCCGCGCTTTCGTTGCGGAGCGGATGCGGATAGATGTATGGCGACCAGAAAGCAACCCACGCACTGCCGTTCCACTTATAAAGCGTTCCGGCTATCGGTACTGATGGATTCTTTCCGATATTATCAGACGAGATAGAATCGCACGGCATTGTTTCGATATTCGTAGGAACCCAAAATCCGACGCCCGTCGTAGCGGGAGTTATAGCATCTCTTTGGGCAATAGTGCCGCACCCTACTCCGGCACTTCCATCAAATCCCGAAGAAACAAAATTGAAGAATTCTTTATTCTCTTCCACTTGCCGGGGATTGCTTGCCGTACAGATTCCTTGTTGGTATAAGTCCCATATGATGTCGCCGCAAGAACCCATAGTTCCAATTGTCATGGACAGATTGCTCCCGTTAACCGTATGACGATTATTGAAAACATATATATCATGCGGTTTCTGACATATACAAGAATCCAAACAAGTCTGGCGATGGACTCCGTCATTGTTATATGATGTACACCAAGTAGCCGGAGCTTCGCTCAAATTCATGCCTTTCCAAATTATTTCGTCATTGTTTTCATAATATGTGCTATACAGACCAGCTGCAGCTAAATTATACATATACACCGCCTTCCCGCCCCTAACAGCTCCGGCATTGCCATACCCTGTTACGGTCATGTTGTTTCCGTACACTTCTGTTTTTTGTCCAGCGCTGGAACCTGCTGTCGTTCCTCCATGTGTTTCATATAGCCCGGATCCACCGGAAAGCGTCCCTGCTCCCGTGTTGTATCTGGCAATCAGGCCTCCACCATCATTGGCTCCGCTTGCTACATAACCCACTCCGGCAGTCGTGAAAGTATACTCATTATCCTCAACATACCAGCCTTTTGCATCACCGATGGCCATGCGGTCATTGTCAAATCCTGTTCGTCCAAAACCTGCCACTTTGGGACCGCGAGCGTCATTGAAAGTACAATTATAAACAACTCCGTAAATATGTCCGTATGAATAGAGGCTCATCATTGAATTTTTAAAAGCCATATCGTGAACCTTAACTCTGCGAATGACAGGCGTGGTAACATTGCCAAACCTGAGCAGAAACGAATTATATGATAATGAACCTGTTAATGTCATGTTTGATATTTCAATGTCATTCGTATCATCGGCCAAAGAGTCGGTATTATTCCGTGTGGTTATACAATCAGAATTACTATACGAACCGATATTGAAATAGAATATCGCCGAATAACCAGTAGTCATGCTGTTAGTGATATAGGTCGCTTCCTTCCCTGCTCCAATCAATTTGACATCTTTATTCATTTCAAGGGTTGTCGACCAAATACAATCGCCCTCGGCACAAGCAGGGATATTGATAGTATCGCCGTGCGTTGCCATGTCATAGCATGCTTTGACATCATCATAATTAGCGCTAGCAGCATGAAGATCAGGCGATGTGCCCTCGCACGCCCCGTACACATTTTCGCACACCAAAAATCCGCCGAGGAAAAAAGCGCAGAAGAAAAATTGTTTGATTACTTTATTCATTGGTTATTGATTATTTGTTTGCATCTTGTAATTTGTTTCTTGGTTATTGGACTGAAAGTCCGCTTGGCACAGCCGGTGCTGTGGTGTCAGCAGCACTTTCGCTTCTAAGGGGATGCGGATAAGTGTATGGCGTGTAATAAGACTCCCAACCATTGCCATTAGCATTACATTTATAAAGAGTCCCTTTAATAAAATCAGCTATATTTCTATCGCCGCCAGCTTCTGTGCATGCTCCTGTGAGAGCAGTAAGATTTGTGTTATTACATGTTTGGTTTGTCGCCCAATAGCCAACGCCAGGAGTACAATTATCGTAATAAGCCGCGTTTTGAAGTGTGACTAAAGTTCCGCAACCGATACCAGCCATTCCATTAAAACCTGCATCCTGCTGGTTAAAAAACTGAACGTTATTGCTAACTTCATTGTTTACATCACTCTTTTTAGCGTACCTTGTGCCAGCAGTGGGCGGTGTTGTCCAAGCCGGGAATACATATATTCTCTTGTTTGCAGGATCGGTATAATTAACGTTACGCGATTCACCATAAACTCCGTTTTCATCAATTAATTGTATTGCCATATAATAACAAGTACTGCCGCACATGTTGATGGCTGTTGAAGTTTTAGTAGTATCTTCAATCCAATCATACCCTCCGCCGGTGGCTGTCGAACCATCCCATTTTTCATCGTAAATAGACTCCCCAATCAAAGTTGAACCAAATCTGTTGTTAAAAATATACGCATCATTCTGCTCTTGGTGATAGATAAGATTCGGGTCAGTTTGATATATCTCAAACCTGTCTCCCGGGGATGGTATAGTAGAAAATGTATCAGTTATTGTCAGCGTGTTCGTTGCCGGATCTGCCGTTGATATCGATTTGTCCAGTCCGGTTGTGCCGGCAGCAGCTCCGGACTGTATTCGCAACTTTTTACCGCCTTCATCCCACGAACTTGACACCGTCATCGGAGTACATATTCTATACCTTGAGGTATTGTCCGGCACAACATCAAAAGGAGTTGTTACATCCATTCTAGTGGTAGTATTACCGCTGGCTATTGTTCTAATCTGGCCTTTGCCGGTTCCTTCAACAATAATTATTGATGCGTCCCTGCTTGATAAAGTGAGCTTGAATTGAGCATAAATGTTTTCAATATATGTACTACCGGCACTTGTGATTGTTCCTGTATTTCCGTCTACATTTGATGAACATGGCCGTATATAGTTTGGCCCGGCCTCTTTAACATAACCGAAAGAAAAAAACTCATTTCTAAATTCGTTATACATACCTCCGGTTTCAGCAGCAGTTACATCATATAAATTATAGAAACTTAGATGCTTGCCGCCTCTTAATGCAAAAGATGAAGAAAAACCATGTGTAGCTGAAGTATATTTATTACCATATGTTGTCGATATCATTGTCCCATTAGGACTATTGCCATGCGCATCCCAAAGAGCACTGAGCGTCGTATTTATATTAAATGTATTATACCTGTACAAATAACGTCCACCTTGCCCGCCCGTTGCCAACGTGTTGGATACGTCAAATATATTATCCTCGTAGTAAAAATTTTCTTCCGGCTTTGAGTAATCCACAGTTCCATATTTCCAGTTCAGCAATGTGACATCGTTTTGCCCAATATTATCCATATGCGAATTTCCGGTAAATTTATTCTGGTATGCGACTCCGTACACAGGATGTCTTACTTCGAACCCTGCAGATGTATAACCGCCCGTATTGCCGCCGATATTTAAAAATTCATTATCATGGATTTTAACGCCTGTTACCGGATACTGCGCCTGATAATTAGCTAAGCGCACGGAACCTATACTGAGATTTAGATTGAGAGTAATTCCAGACAGCTCAAAAGAATAGTTATAATCCGTGGGGTACCACATAATCAGCCAAGTCCCTGTCTGAGAACCTGTGTAAGTAATATTTGTTAATGTTTTTCCGGCACCTATTAATCTGATGCCTTTCGTAATAGTAAGCGGCTGGCTCCAATCCGCACTTCCGGCTGTAATATTTATCGTGTCCCCATTATTGCTTGCCTGACTAACACAAGACTCTACTGAATCATAATCCGGCGTCGTTGTCCACGTCGGGCTCGCGCCCTCGCACGCCCCGTATGCTTTTTCACACACCAAAAAACCGCCGAGAAAAAATGCGCAGAAGATGAGTTGTTTGGTTGCTTTGTTCATGACAAATTTTATATATCAATATCAATTGTTATACACTTCGCTCCGGCCGGAGTAAAGTGTAGAATTTTTTATTCCACCACCAGATTCGTCGGCACCGCGGGAGCGGTGGTGTCGGACGGTTCGGCGGATTCGGCGTATTCATGCGCGCCACAATCCGGAGCGCTGCCGGAAAGGACTTGCGTTCCGTCAGATTTCTTGTAGAGCCAAATATTGTCGCCGCTTGACCATGACAGGCTCGTTTCAAGGGTTATAGCATTATTGTCATAATCAATACTGTTGATCTGGCTACAATTCGACAGATCGGCGTTTCTGGAACCGTCCACGCCGATACATATATAGTCGGCTTGAAAAATATAGTTTCCAGTTCCACTGCCAGTACACCATGAATCTGGATCGCCGGCTGCGACGCAACGATCATTTGCGTGTGAAGTTAAAAGAGAACCCCATGTTCCGTCTTGGAAGAACCACGGATCATCGACTTTGAGATTGGCAGAATTTGATCCGCTATTGGTTGCGGTAGTCAGATATTTGGCGGCGTCTTTTGCTGGTGACGCGGCTTGCAGACGCAGATCGGGAACCACGGTTGAAATTTCTGACGCATTAGATGCAATTTGTCCGTTGGCAAACAATGGATCGGTTTGGACATATTTCCCATCTCCGCCAATGGAAGCTGGGTAATTCAGATTATGACTGATTAAAGAATTAGTTGGCGACGCCGTCCACCCGATCGATGTATATTTGGATGTTCCGCAGCTTCCTGTTTTGTTTCCAGTGCAACATGCCGACGGGTTTCCCGTGCCCGTGCATTCATCATTCCCGGCATATTGGCCGTCGTGCCATTGATAAATTATGTTATTCAAGACGGTATGTTCGCCTTGGCATACGTTTGTGTTGTAAAAATAAAAACCGACTCCGAAACCAACAGCTAAAGGCATATCATCCTCATGCCCCCAACCGTTATAATAGCTAGTATTGTTATACATATGTACACCGGTCGTGTAGCAGGGAGCGCCAAGAGAGGCAACGCAATCTCCGGAAATAGATGAACCGATCATAAATCCGTGCAGCGCATGGCCATATGATTCACTATATCTCACTATTGTGTTGGGAGTATCTATCCTATACCCTCCTCCAGACGCTCCCGCCCCTGATGGATGAGGATCACCAAACGCACCGCCATATATCGATTTAATACCCTCAAGCAATGATCTGCCTGCCGCCGCACCCTCCCCGGTCATATTTATATTTCGATACCCGCATTTACCGGATGGCGTGTTGGCGCATTCATTGTAAGGATACCAAGCTTCGTTGTGTACGGTACTATTTCTAAACACGCTGTAACGAGACGTGTTAAGACCCACAACATGATGCCCGCCATAATATAGGTGCAGGTTTTCCAACGTTGTATGATCCGTGGCCTGGGCCATTGAGGACAGCTTGAAAGATCCGCTGCCGGCATCTGTTATATCTATGGCTATTCCGTTTCGGGCATTTTCATACGATGATGCGAGTTTAAATTGTGTGGTATAACTCCCGTTAGGATTAGCCGTATTGATTAAATAATATAGAGTATCTTTTTGCAGCGGAGCGGGAGGCGTGCCGGTTGTATAAATCACCATTAGACGACCAGAAGCATAATCATTGTTTGCCAGGGTAAAAATATCTGTTTGCGGGTCCACACTGGATACAGCTATACCTCCATTATTAGTTTCCTGCCCGACATTTAAAACAACACCGTAATCATAGGAAGAATCAAAACCACCAGCATGATGCGCCGTAACATCATGTATCCAATTATGTTCATTGGGAACAGCCCTGGTTGTCTGTCCCCACCCGATGCTGATTTGAAATCTTGATCCGAATGAATTATTTATAGGCGTGTTCACCAAGTAAGGTTCTTTAAATGTACAATAAGCGATCTCATTGTATGCTCCTTGATCTATAACAACATTTGTCACTATATTTTCAAATGAAAGATTGTCAACTTTTATATAATTTTTCGGCAATGCGAAAGAACCGAATATATAAATTCCATATGTGCCGGTTGAATTGCCGTAAAGAGTTATTTCGCCATCACCGGGGTATTTTGTGTACCTGATGACTTTATTCCAGCTGTCCCCGGCATGGGTAGGGGCAATGCCTTCAGCCGAGCCATCAACTATATACCTGCCGTTGGACAAACTTCCTCTAATGTAAACCGTATCCCCCCCAACTGCATTGTCATTCGGGGTATTCAACGTCTTATAGCCGAGAATATACTGATTGGCGCCCGTGCAAGTGCGATCGGATATGTTGTAATAAGCATTGGCGGTATTGCCGCAATTATCAGTCAGTTGCGGATCGACTATGTAGCATTTATTATCAGAAGAACATGATTCATGCCAATTAGCCGCTTGCGCATTCGCACAAGCCAAAAATCCGCCGAGGAAAAATGCGCAGACGATGATTTGTTTGATTGCTTTGTTCATTTATTTTTTGCAAATAAAAATTTAGATTTATTGTTTATAATATGGAAACTCAAGATACAAAACATTTTTTGAATTTGAATGATTTTTGATATTTTATTTTGCGCATAGATGTTTTCATTATTGTTCTATCTTAACACACTAGTTCAAATATGCCTATTTGACCCTGCTTAAATACTTTATCTCACACAAAAAAATCAGCTCGCAATGAGCTGATTTTTTATAGAAACTAATTGTGATTCTATCTGACTCGATAAGTAATCGTTTTGCTCTTCCAACCGCTTTTCAAATCAACCGCATACCAACCATATTTTCCCTGCGGTTTGTTAACTTTATAGGCAATGGTGAAATTTCCTTTATTGTTAGTTTTTATTATTTGAGGCGGATAATAACCTCCGGTAGGACGGGAGAAATAGAGCGCGACATTGCTTGATTTGGAAAACCTCTTACCCGACTGAATCAATATCTTTCCGCGACTTACCGTCTTCGGACTATTTTTTATTTCCCTTTTCTTTACGGTTTTTTTACTGCTGCTTTTTTTATCTTTTTTAGAATCGGATGATTTTTTATCTACGGAAAAAGATATAACGTAGTCGTCAGTATTTATATTATCTTCACTGTCTTTACATCTTACATAATAATTATATGTATTTCCGCTTGATAATCCTGACACATTGGTAGAATGGCTTGTTCCGCCGGTATTTGAAAACGATGCAGCCATCGAATCAAAGGATGTATTAGTGATACTGGAAAGCTTGCAAGTGGCATTTTCGTTTGTAGACAGGGAAATCGTGACATCATTTGTTCCCGACGACAAACTTCCGCTCGGATCTCCGTTTGATCTTACCGGCGCCGTACTATCCTTAACATCGGAAATGGAAAAAGTTATTTCATAATCATTTGTATTGACATTTGGTGTTTCAGCCTCATCTTGGCAGCGCACATAATAATGATATGTGTTCCCATTGGAAAGTCCGGAAACTACAGTTGAATGATCCGTTTCCCCCGTAGTACCAAATGTGTTTGACATTGAAGCATAAGCTGTTCCCGCTTTCACGGAATATTTACAGGTGGCTTCTTCGGAAGTTGAAAGAGTAAGATTTGTTTGAACGGTTCCCGAATCCAGAGTTCCAGATGGAGCTCCGGCGCTAAGAACAGGAGCCTCTTTATCATCAATAACAACATCGCTTCCGATTGAAAATGTTATTGTGTAATCATCCGTATTGGCATTTGGGGTGCCGGCTTTATCCCGACAGCGCACATAATAATTATATGTCAATCCATTGGAAAGTCCTGTAATGTTGGCTGAATGTGAAGTTCCGCCTGTAGTGGAAAAAGTGCTGGCAATGGAAGCATACGCGGTATTACTTACCGTTCCATATTTACAATCGGCATTTTCATTGGTTTCAAGAGATAAAACCGCGGAAGTTGTGCCTGCTTGCAATTCCGAATTCGGCAAACCTGCCGACCTTACCGGAGCCGTAGTATCGGCGGAAGAAGAAATTTGAAATGTTATCTCATAATCATCTATATTGGCATTGGGAGAAACTGCGGTATCCTGACAACGCACATAGTAGTGATATGTCTGCCCGTTGGAAAGTCCGGAAACGGTGGTTGAATGATCAACTCCTCCCGTTTCGGAAAATGTGTTCGTCATTGAAGCATATGCTGTTCCCGATGTCACGGAATATTTGCAAGTAGCATCTTCATCCGTAGAAAGAGTAATGGCAGTCTGAGTTGTTCCCGCATCCAAAGTTGTGCTATTCGGCGCTACAGCAGGAGCTCCGGCGCTGCGAACGGGCGCGGTGATATCGGCCTCCGTAGTTTTGCTTACTTCATTTGAAAACGCGCTTTCATTTCCGGAACTGTCAAAAGCGGTTATGGAGAAATAATAAATTTGGCTATTTGCCAACTCGCTGAAAGAATAGCTGGTGTCTTCAGCCTCAACCGTTACTTTATCGGTATATCCGCAAAGAGTGCAGGCATTCGGATCATTGCCTGTTCTTGCTGTCGTTCCATAATAAATATTGTAACCCGCCAAATCGGCTTCGCTGTTGGCATCCCATGACAGATCTGCTGTTCCGGTATATTTGGGCGCCGCCGAAGAAAATGGCCCTACTTCAAAAGAAACGGCCCAAATTAAAGCAGCGGCAATACCGCCAAAAAAAGCAATCGCAAAAGCGCCTTGCCATGTTTTAACTTTGGTTTTTTTTATAAAAACAAAAGTTTTTTTCCACCAAGAGTAGGTTTCGTCTGTCAAATTGTCGACAGGCCTAACTTGTTTTATTTTGTCCATATTGTTGTTTTCTAACATATTAACAAAAATGAATTAATTATTAAAGTAAGCTGATAATATCCGCCAGAGTTACAACTCCCAATAATTTCCCGTTTTTCTTATCGACAACCGGGATAGTGTTAAGATTTTTTTCCTTGAAAGCCGATATTGCTTCTTTTAAGTCTGTTTCAGCTGAAAAACAAACACAATCTTGCGTCATAATATCCTTAACTCTGGTATCGAGAAGTTTTTCCATGCTTTTCTTTTGTTTTCCGGATATCTCTTTTTTTATCGACAAATCTTTTATGAAATTGATGTAAGAAGGCAAATGCAACTCCACAGCGCTTTTGGAAAAGAAATCATATCTGGACACAATGCCAACAATGCAGCCGTCTTCACTTACCACGGGCAAGCTATGAAATTTATTTTTTGTCATAATCTTTGCCACTTCATTTATTTTTGTTTCAGTGCCAACCGAAACAACTTCTTTTGTCATAATATCCCCAACATTCATAGAATTTCTTAAAGCAATTATTTATACCTCTTCATTGTAGCACAACAATACTTTTTTGCACAATACACCCGAATTGAGAAATCCAAAATCCGGCATTACTTTAACCCGTTGAGGCATACATTATATAATCTTATTTTTTAAGATTATATAATAGTAGAGAATGATATTTTCAAAATTAAGAAACTAAAATACTTAATTTATCCTTATAAATTCAACATTTTCCTTATTTTCATCCAGCTTTGCATAGACCGAAACAATTTCTTTATCAGGATATTTTACCAAAACTTTTTCTTTGGCTTTTTGCAGTTCGCCTTCATGGAATTTCCGCTCCGCTTCTTTGTCTTCTCCGAATTTTTTACTGCCGCCGTAAGCGCCACAATCCTCATGATTGATAATGACTATTTTTTGCGCGTGGTGAAGTTCAACCGGAACACTGATGCATCCGAAAACGAATGTTTCGTCATCGCTTTCGTTAATAGCTTTCGCGCTGCCCGGCAGCGACGGAAAATCAAAAGTTTTTATTCCTAATTCTTTTTCCACAAACTCGACCGTTTCCTTCCAGAAACGGAAATCGATGCAAGAGAGAACGACTGCTTCGCAAGAATGGATGCCTTTATATCTGAATGATGCTTTCATATATTTCTTATTATTTCTTAATTTCAAATTTCCAATGACCAATGACAAATCAAATCCTAAATCTAAATGACAAACAAGGCACGAAAATATTTTGGAAATTTGTCATTTGACATTGATTTGACATTGGAAATTTGTCATTTGTCATTTCAACTATCGAGCTTAGTCGATCTTTATCCCCCGCCTACTATGATGTTTCTTCGCCACTTTGACCCGTGCCATTTCTTTCTCAATCGCCGCCGCCACGCGCGCGTATTCCATTTCACTCATTGTCACCTTTTCTTTCCTGATATCTTCCGCTCTTTTCCTAGCTGTTTCCTCGGCGCGTTTTATGTCAATTTCTTCGGCGCGTTCGGCCGTATCAGCCAACATCACCAAGGTATTGTTATTAAATTCAATAAAACCGCCGGAAGTCACCAATAAAGTTTCTTTGCCGTCGTTTTTTAATACAATTTCGCCCGCTTTAAGCGAAGCGATATAGCTTCTATGACCGGGCAAAATGGTAACTTCCCCGTTGGAAACCGGCAAAGTTGCCTGATCGACTTCCGCTTCATAAACAGTTCGTTCTGGAGTAACAATTTTAAATTTTATTCGTGAACTCATAAAATTAATGTCAAATTTCAAATGACGAATGACAATTCAAGCTCAAAATCCAAATTTCAAATTTGACATTTAGTCATTTGGATTTGATTTGTCATTGGAAATTTGTCATTTGTCATTTTATTTATTTTCTTACTTCATCAATGTTTCCTTTCATATAGAAATCCTGTTCCGCCACGTCATCCAATTCTCCATCCAAGATCATCTTGAATCCTTTGACAGTATCAGAAAGTTTAACATATTTTCCACTGGCGCCGGTGAACTGCTGAGCCACGAAGAACGGCTGCGACAAATATTTTTGAATCTTGCG
This sequence comes from Negativicutes bacterium, assembly GCA_028707635.1. Classification (GTDB taxonomy): domain Bacteria; phylum Bacillota; class Negativicutes; order JAAYSF01; family JAAYSF01; genus STF2-20. The sequence goes on along the minus strand of JAQWAQ010000062.1, from coordinate 2,244 downwards.
CGCGCGAGCCACGGTCACTTTGTCGTCATCGGAAAGTTCTTCCATGCCCAAGATCGCAATAATGTCCTGCAAATCTTTATATCTCTGCAAAACTCGCTGCACACCCAAAGCCACGTCATAATGTTCTTGTCCCACGATGTTCGGATCCAAAATTGTCGAGCTGGAATCCAACGGATCAACCGCCGGATAAATTCCAAGTTCAGTAAGACCTCGAGAAAGCACCACTGTCGAATCCAAATGTCCGAAAGTCGTGGCCGGTGCCGGATCGGTCAAGTCATCAGCCGGCACATACACAGCTTGTACGGATGTAACTGAACCATCTTTAGTTGATGTAATTCTTTCCTGTAATTTTCCCATTTCTTCTGCCAATGTCGGTTGATATCCTACCGCTGATGGAATACGTCCCAGCAAAGCGGACACTTCGCTGCCAGCCTGAGTGAAACGGAAAATATTGTCAGCAAAAAACAAAACGTCTTTCTTTTCGCGATCGCGGAAATGTTCCGCCATAGTCAAGGCGCTGAGCGCCACTCTTTGGCGAGCTCCCGGCGGTTCGTTCATTTGTCCGAACACCAATGTTGTTTTGTCCAAAACTCCGGAGTCTTTCATTTCACCGTAAAGATCATTTCCTTCGCGAGTTCTTTCGCCCACGCCCGCAAAAACCGAGAAGCCTCCGTGCTCCTGTGCGATGTTGCGGATAAGTTCCTGAATAACCACCGTTTTGCCTACTCCAGCGCCGCCAAACAAACCGATCTTACCGCCTTTCATGAACGGACAAATAAGGTCGATAACTTTGATTCCGGTTTCAAAAATTTCCGCTTTAGTCGATTGCTCGGAAAATTTCGGAGCGCTGCGATGAATCGGGTCATGGAATTCTGTTTTCACTTCTTCCTTGCCATCAATTGCCTTTCCTAAAAGATTAAACATGCGACCCAAAGTTTCCTTTCCGACCGGCACGCTGATCGGCGCACCAGTGTCGACAACTTCCATTCCACGCTTGAGCCCATCAGTCGATCCCATGGCCACCGCGCGAACTTTGCCTCCACCGATGTGCTGCGCAACTTCAAGAACCAACTTGCCATTGTCGGCCAGGCCAATCTCAAGCGCATGATAAATTTCCGGCAGCTTCTCGCCGAATTCCACATCCACAACCGGCCCGATGATCTGAGTGATTTTACCTTTGTTCATATTTTCAGTGATCAGGAAGCAGTGATCAGTGATCAAGAAATTCTTGTTCACTATTCTCTGTCTGCTGTTCTTTGTTTAAATATTTTCTTAAATTTTCAATAATCAATGACCAAGGATCAATGAATAGTATTTTTGAATTTTCACTGTTCACTATTCCTTGTTCACTGTTTACTGCTTTTAAATTCTCATTACCAAATTTTGCTTTATTTCAGGCAAAATATGCTAATCGGAATTCAACTATTGACTTTTTAATGATTTTGTAATATAATTGAGTGTTAGTAAAAATCAACAAAATTTCTTTAAAAAAGGAGGAAGAAGATGAAGTTTTTCAAATACGAAATGAGTCTTAAGGACAGAATAAATGGTACAATCCTTGAATGCGCGCATTACATTATTTTGGCTTTACTGCAAGGATATATCATTTCTATTTCGTGGAGATGGTTTGTTGTGGGGAACTTTGGTGCGCCCGAATTGCCTCTTGCGTCTGCAGCAGGAATAGTACTAATTGTTGCATTACTTGGAAAAGAGCCGGATACGCCCCCACCCAACAGCACGGTGGGTTTCTTTAATCTTTTTTTTAACAGCACAATAAATTGTGCAACATCAAGCTTACTCATTTTTTTACTATTGTGGATAATTCACAAATTATTTTCCTGAACCCAACTTTAGCCGCCCTCTTGCAAGATCCATTTGCAAGGGGCGGTTTTTTTATTCTCCAAATTTTTCAAAAGAACTGTTCAAAACTCAAACGAATTAAGCTTTGAATTGTAATTTTGAATCCGCATTCTCAAGTGCGCCTTTGATTTTGTTTTGTATTTTCGCATTCTTTTTCGCACCTTGCGAAGCGCGTTTCTAAGCAATCCTTAGATCCTGAATTTGCATTCCCCCGCACACTATGAATTTCGTCAGCAAATTCAAGCGAGTGAGCGTCGGGGTCTGCTTGAAATCTCCGTTTTCTGCTGCAATCTCCAAAATTCGGCTGCAAAAAGTTCGAGTCTCGTCAGGTTATCTTTGGATAGCCTTCCTCGACTTTCACTTTTTTCGCTCGAATTTTGAAAA
>JAQWAQ010000061.1 GCA_028707635.1 Negativicutes bacterium | reverse complement strand
TGTTACATAGACTGTTCTTAAATCGCCGAATTCATATCCCCACACTTCTTTAAGAAGGTGTTCTCTGTTAAATACCCTGTCTGAATTTTGAAACAAATATTTTAGAAGATAAGGCTTTTTGCTGGGTTTTAAGATTGTCAGGTGAAAGGCCAAGCTTTGCCAAGAGGGTTTTCGCTAAGTCATAGGATTCAGGATGAACAGGCGTATTATCAAAAGGATTCTCGCTGGCCTTGAGACGTAAAAAACCAGCACATTGTACAAAAGTGGCCTGCCCCAAGCGGGGAACTTTCAAGAGCTGCCGGCGGCTGCTGAATGAACCGTTGGTATCGCGATAGGCGACGATGTTTTTGGCGACACTGGCATTAATTCCTGACACATGTTTTAACAGTTCGATTGAGGCAGTGTTGAGTTCAACGCCAACATGGTTAACGGCAGATTCAACAACAGTATCAAGGGCATTGCTAAGGTCTTTTTGGTTGACATCATGCTGGTATTGGCCGACGCCAATTGACTTTGGGTCAATCTTTACTAATTCAGCGAGCGGATCTTGAACCCGGCGGGCGATTGATACCGCGCCACGCAACGAAACATCTAGGTCTGGCAGTTCATCTTTTGCCAGCTTAGAGGCTGAGTAGACTGAAGCGCCGGCTTCGTTGGTGATAAGATAATGGACGGGAAGGCTATTGTCGTTAATCAGTTGGGCGACAAACTCTTCTGTTTCGTACGAAGCGGTACCGTTACCGATGGCGATGAGTGTTACTCCATAGTCTCTAATAGCTTTTAAGGCCACTTTAGCGGCCTGTTGCTTTTCGGCTTCACTCTTAGTAAAGTAGATTGTCGTTGTTGTTAATACCGTGCCTGTATGATTTACGACAGCCACTTTACAGCCTGTCCGGTAACCGGGGTCGAGGCCCATTACGGTGTGATCGGCAAGCGGTGGTTGGAGAAGGAGCTGCTTGAGATTTAACCCAAAGACCCGAGTCGCTTGTTTTTCGGCATTTTCAGTTAGCAGGGTGCGGATCTCCCGCTCCAAGGCCGGGAAGAGTAGGCGCTTGTAGCCATCAGTGACCGCTTGGATGATAGACTCACTGAATTGCGATGGTTGGCTAATGATGCGGTTTTTGATCATGTTTATATTGAAGTCATGAGGAGCTAAGAGATGTACTTTTAGGATGGCCTTTTTTTCGCCGCGGTTGATTGCGAGGATGCGGTGGGAGGGCATACGCTTTACGGGTTCTTTGTACTCTTTGTAGATAATGAAGTCCTTGCCTTCTTCTTCTGATACGCCCAGTTCAGTACTGATCTCGGCGTTTTGCCAAATCTGTTTGCGCATAAGGGCTCGGATATCAGCTCGTTCATTTATCGTTTCGGCAATAATATCGTTTGCGCCGGCTAACGCGGTGGCTGCACTGTCGATTTCGGTTTCGGGGTTTATGTAAGAAGCCGCAATTTCCTCGAGGGACAACGGATTATTTTGCTGAGCCAAAATTAGTTCGGCCAGTGGTTCCAGACCTTTTTCACGCGCGATTTGAGCGCGAGTGCGTTTTTTCAGTTTGTAGGGGAGATACAGATCTTCAAGTTCCTGCAGCTTTTGTGCGGCACCAATGGCAGCTGCTAAATCAGGTGTTAACTTGCCTTGTTCTTCAATGTTTGTAAGTATTTCTTCCTGACGTTTTACAAAGTTCTTGAGGTACTGGAGGCGCTCTTCTACCGTCCGGACTTGTGTTTCATCAAGCTCACCGGTAGCTTCTTTGCGGTAGCGGGAGATAAACGGTACAGTATTGCCATCGTCTAACAGGCCGATAACGGCCGACACTTGATGGATTTTTACGCTAAGCTCACGGGCGATGAGGGCGGGTATATCGGTTATTAACATTCTTGTCACCATCTTTGCTAATTTGTAGTATTTATTATATCATAAAGTGAGATTTGCTTCAGATGGAGTTTTAACTCCACCTAAAGCCTAGCCGAACCGTATCCAGGGACTTAGCCGCTCTTAGTTTTCTAGAAGAGAAGCTTTAGAGCGGCTTGGTCATCGGATAAAGTGAGACTTGCCCGTCATCTGAAAAGAGGGGGATATCGCAGGAGGACAGATGATGGTTGCTATACACAAATACATGCGTGGTAAAATAATAAAATTAGCGTGGCCGGCTATCCTGGAAATGTTTTGGATCATGGTTGTGAACGTGCTTGTTACTGCCATGGTCGGCAAATTTGGAGCGGTAGCTTTAGCGTCTGTTGGTTTATCCGCCATGGTGCAGTTTTCATCGGCCATGGTTTTTGCTGCTGCCGGAACAGGGGCTGCGGCTATTGTAGCTCGGGAAACCGGGGCAGGCAATTGGCAGCAGGTGCGGCTAGTTGCCGGGCAGGCGGTGCTGCTCGGGGTGGTCTTCGGCGTTTTACTGGCAGTCGTTGGCTATCATGTGGCCCCGGCGCTTTTTATACTTACGGGTGCTGAACCTGCGGTGGCCGCTTTAGGGAGCGCACTGCTTAAAATTGGCTTTCTATTTACGCCGTTCTTTCTCGTTTTTTCCATTGGGAATGCCATTCTGCGCGGTCTAGGTCAAACTCGTACGGCTTTTTATATTAGCTCGGTCAGTAACACGATTTCGCTGTCGCTTAGTTTTATGCTGATTAATGGGTATGGACTGCCGGGCATTGGTCCCTACGGCGCGGCCTGGGGAACAGGTATAGGGCAATTCATTGGTGGAATTACCGTGCTGGTTGTTATGGCGCTGACAGCCAAAGTTAAACTTGGCTGGCGGGAAGTTTTATCCATTCATCCCGGAATGATGAGGCGGATAATCAATATTAGTGTGCCGGCTGGTCTTGAACAGCTGGCGCTGCAAGGCGGGCGTGTTACTTATACGTTTATGCTGGCGCAGGCCGGTGCTGTTCAGTTTGCTGCCCATCAGATTGCGACGCAAGTGGAATCAATCTCTTTTATGCCTGGATTTGGTTTTTCGGTAGCCGCTATGACACTGGTTGGACAGTATATGGGTAAAGGTATGCCGCATCGGTCGGCCCAGTATGCTTGGCTGACCAATAAAATTGCTGTCGTGAGTATGTCTCTTATGGGTCTGATGTTCTTTTTGTTTTCCAAAGAGCTTACGGCCTTGTTTATTAATGATGCTGAGGTCATCTATTGGGGATCAATGCTGGTTATGATTGCCGCACTTGAACAGCCCACCATTGCTATTACCTATGTCTTGGGCGGCGCGTTGCGGGGAGCGGGCGATACCAAATGGCCTTTTTATATTACAACAATTGGTGTTTGGCTGATTCGGATGCCTCTGATTTATTTGTTTGTGGTGGTCTGGCATTATGACTTGACTGTTGCCTGGTATATAACAGTCGGAGATTTTTTAGTGCGCAGTATTTTCCTCTGGTGGCGCTTTGCTTCAAACAAGTGGCAGGAAACCGGCAAAAAAGAAAGAGAGCTGCAGTCAACTTGAGCAGCTCTCCTGGTTGCGTTCTTCTATTATATCGGTAATGGCAATTGATGGCTGGTTGGCCATATCAATGTCATCGTGACCTGCTTTATGGAATACCCGAATAAGAGGGCGAAGTGGGTAGTGGGCTCTGTTTTGGATTACATAGCCTGTCTGGCCGGTGCTTAGAGCGACCATACTGCCCAATGTATAGATTGGCGTCGTATGAATAAAGGCACGCAAGGTGTTTTGATCAAATAAAATATCGCTGCTGGCCAACAGATTCTCAATGATTTCCGGCAATGGTCTGCCTTCTGCGGCCGTTTGAGTCACTGCGTTGTCAAAGTAATTAGCTACGGCAACAATCTTCGACAGCGGGTGGGTGGTTTTGCCTGTTAGGCCTAAGGGAAAGCCGCTGCCATTGTAGCGTTCATGGTGTTCGGCTACAATACGTGCGGCGGTTGAACTTATCTGGTGGCAGCGGAGCAGATCGCGGCCGTACACAGGGTGCATATTGGGGCTGTTGAGCGGCTTGCCATCAATTAGCGGAATGATCGATTTGCCGATGTCGTGCAACAGTGAGCCAATTGCCAATTCACGTAGTGCAGGTCGGGGCAGTTTTAGGTAATGGCCAGTGACAAGCGAAAGCAGGCACACGTTTACGGCATGAGAAACATTGTCAGTGGTTGGTTGACGGATTTCGGCGTTCAGGATGGTTGGCATGGATTCTCCAATTTGGCTAATCACGTTCTCTGTTGTGGTGCTAAGCTGGCGGAAGTACATTGTTTGAAGTTTAGTTGTGAAAATTCCTTCTGTCTTCATGGTAAATAGCGCTTTAAAGCAAAGCGTCAGCTCCAGCCGCAGGTCTTCCGTGATGATCGGTATCGGTTCGGCATTTTCCAAAACCGGATGTTCGATTGAAAGACGATCTATTCCCAAATGCTTAAGACGGGCAATATATGTTTCGGTCAGCGTAATGCCTTTTTCAAGCAGGAGGTTGTTGTTGTTATCGACAATATCATTTGCAATAACCATTCCGGCTCGTGCATGATTGATACGCACATTAACACCCCACGATCAATTACTTAAATTTAGTATATATGACTTTATTTACTAAAAGAAAGAGACGTTTGTCCTATTTAAGGGAGAATATGTATTTTGATGTCGCACTATGTCAGGGCAATACAAAATACGATTATGCGTGAAAATACATTCCATAATATGGTCAGAATACCCCTCTTTTACTAGGTGCATGCTATTTTTGAGCACGCACAAAGGAGGGGTTTTATGCTTTCGGATAAAGAATTGATTCAGTTGGAAGATTTTCTGACAATGGAGCAAGGATTCATTAAATCAATGTATTATATCGCCAATAATATTCAGGATATGCAAACTAAACAACTTTTTCAGCAAGTCGCCAGCAAGACCCAGCAGAATTTTGATGCAGTCAGTAAGCACTTGAGTGCCGGAAAGACTTTACAATAAGGGGTGAGTTTTGTGGCTCAGAAGATCATAAACCAGCAGCAGCAAGACAAGGAGAGCAAGGAGGGGTTCAACGGTAAGGGTTTGCAGTTCACTGACCGTGATGCGCTACAGATTGCTCTCAATGAATGCAAACATATAGCACAATCCCTTAATACCTATATTTTGGAAGCAACAAATGACCAATTGCGCCGTGACTATATGACGGTATTGGGGGATATTTACAGTCAGCAGAAAGAGATTTCTGATATGATGCAGCAAAAAGGTTATTATAATGTCAAAACCGCTGATCCACGGGCGATTGCTCAGGCACAGAACAAATTCAGCGGTCAAGGGCAGGAAACATTACAGTGAATCAAAAGACTTCGTAGCAATACGGGGTCTTGTTTTTTGCCTATCTATATGAAGCAAGGCCTATTTTCTCTTGACAATAGTTATCTGGAGGGTTAGAATAAAACTAAATACCAGTTAATAATAATTTTCCGCTACATAAAAATTTAAAAAGCAGGTGTTATATGTTTATGGAGGAGCAAGTTACTGATTTGCTCAGGGATAATGGTTTTAAGGTTACGCCGCAGCGGTTGGCCATTTATCATGTCCTTGCGTGTACCAAAGCTCACCCCAGTGCTGAAATGATTTTCAGCGAATTGCAGTCTGACTACCCAACAATGAGTCTGGCTACTGTGTATAAGACCATTGAGATTTTAAAAGGAATAGGTTTGGTGCAGTCGCTCAATGTGGGTGAAGATAGTTTCCGCTATGATGCCAATACAGTTAATCATCCTCATGTACGATGCATGAGCTGTGGGTGTGTCGACGATCTTGATCATATTGATTCAAGCAGCTTTATTGACCAAGTTTCCGGGAGCACCGGTTATCGTTTGACAGGTCAGCAGTTTTATTTCTTCGGCGTGTGCCCTGACTGTCAGAAAAATACTGTTTCTTAGATACCATTACATAGATGATTTGCTTATTTGAAGTCCGCTTATGCGGGCTTTTTTGTTTTATAGAAATGCGCACGAGGGGGGAAGGAGCGAACGGCGCTATACTGGCGAATAGCAGTTTAAGGAGGGGAAGACATGAATATAGCTTCGTATATCGACCATACCATTTTAAAGCCACAGGCTGTTGTGGATGATATTGATCGGCTGTGTAAAGAGGCAGCCCAGTATCACTTTGCGGCAGTATGTGTAAATTCTGGCTATGTTGATTTGGCCGCCCATTTTTTGCGCGGAACAGGTGTGAAAGTAGCGACAGTCATTGGTTTTCCGCTTGGGGCCACACTTGGAACGGTAAAACTTTTTGAAGCCAAAGAGGCCATTAAACGTAAGGCCGATGAGCTTGATATGGTCATGAATATTGGTGCGGCTAAAACCGGGTGCTGGAGTGTCGTTACTGATGAGATTAGGCAGGTTGTGACGGTGGCCGAGGGAAAACTGGTTAAGGTCATCATTGAAGCCGCGCTGCTCACCGATGATGAAAAACGACGGGCTTGTCAGGCTGTCATTGAGGGCGGTGCGCACTTTGTTAAGACATCAACCGGCTTTGGGCCTGGTGGGGCAACAGTGGATGATGTGAAATTGCTAAGTGAAGTAGCCGGAGGAGTAATCGGTGTTAAGGCATCAGGCGGTATTCGGACACGGGCCGATGCCGAGGCCATGATTGCAGCTGGTGCGACTCGCCTAGGGACAAGCGCGGGCGTGGAGATTGTCAGATTGTTTACATAAAGTTCCATGGGCAAGGTCTTACTCGTATGCTATAATAGGTACCTGGCAAATATTTTGCTATTGAAAGGTTCAGATGCATGTTGCAGATGGGCCTTTTTATTTACGATTTTAAAGGAGGTGTGCCGGATGCGTAGTGTAACACATACCGAAATGACAATGATTGCGGGATTCTTAGCGTTAATTTTTGCTGCCGTGGTACTCTTGCAGATACCGGCACGCTCTCAAGAGTGGCTGTATCCGTTGGTAAGAAAGGCTACTGTAGCGAAGATTGACTATGAGACGCGACAGTTGGCAGTGCGGGAAACAGATCATTTTATTATTAAATTTGAACCAACTGATGCCGATATGGTTGATATGGTCGCGACGGCAGCCGAGGAATCATACAAGCCAGTCACAGCTGCTCTTGGCCATGTGCCAGACCGGAAAACCATGATAATCATGTATCCTAATAGAACCGAACTGCGTAAAGCATTTGGTTGGTCAGGTGATCAAAATGCCATGGGGGTATACTGGGGCGGAGTTATTCAATTATTATCGCCGCATGCCTGGATGAAAGAAGGCGATTCTGTTGAGGAATTTATCCACTCCGGGCCTATGGTTCATGAATTTACTCATCTTGTGTTTGACTATATGACAAATGGCAATTATTCGCGCTGGTTTACCGAGGGTTTGGCGCAGTATGTCGAGTACAAGGCAAACAAGTATGAATGGATTACGGCAAATAACCGTTTCGATCTCGAGCTGTTTACAATGCAAGAGCTTGACGATGATTTCGATAATTTACCTAACCAAGCGTTGGCCTACCGTCAATCATTAGCAGCTGTTCGCTATATCGCCGAGGTTCATGGCGAGGATAAGTTAGGTCAGGTGATTCAGGAACTAAAAGCCGGCCGAAGCATGGATCGGGCGATTAGTAATTCCTTAGGTATGGACTATACCGCTTACGATAAGGCGTGGCGGGAATGGGCCGTAGACAATATGAAGAATTTTGAAAACTAAAACAAGGAGAGAATTGTCACGCTTTGTGCGTAGCAATTCTCTTCTTGGTATTACTCCGATGACTTAATCTTCCCGTTTCGCGGTATTGGTTTTTATTTGTTGTAACAGATCAATCATTTTGGTATTTTGACTCAGCGTTTCTTCCTGATTGCGGACTAGGTCGTTCACTTGGATTCTTGTTTGACGCAGTTCTTCTAAAAATGCCTTGGCCACTTTGTCAAATGAAGGCATAAGCGACCTCCTCTTTTTTCGTCTGATTAACACTTACCGTACCTCCTTTACGATTGCCCTATTATTGAAATTTGGCTTGTTATATATTATGTATAACATTGGATATCGGTGATCATAACAGTACAGAGAACCGGTTGTGACCGTTATACCGGCGTGCTACAATAAGGGAAGACTTAGCGGATTTAGTTCTACATAGTGAAAGGGGAACAATATGGGGATTTTTCACGCTTGCGATATTCGCGGCATTGCTGAAACAGATTTATCAAATGATATAGCGCATAAAATAGGTTTGGCAGTTGGAACGAAACTAACTGGGCAGAAGGTTGTAGTAGGCGGAGATGTGCGCCTTTCAACGCCACGGTTAAAAAAGATCATGGTTGAAGCTTTGGCGGCTTCCGGCTGCCAGGTTATAGATATTGGTACAGTGGCGACACCATTGTTTTACTATGCGCAAAAGCTGACAGGAGCAACAGGCGGCGTGATGGTCACGGCATCACATAATCCTGCAGCCTATAATGGCTTTAAGCTGGTGTTAGGGTCGCAGCCTGTGACTGATGGGGATATCGCTGAAATCAAGCGATTAGTCGAGGCTGATGCCCAGGTTTCGGCCGACGGTAGCGTTACTACCGTGGATATTGTAAGCAGCTACATAACAAATACGGCAGCCAAAGCTCGGTATGGGAGACTCAAAGTCGTCCTTGATGCCGGTCATGGCGCTACTTCAGAATTTGCCCCAGTGCTTTTTCGCGCCTTAGGGTATGAAGTTATTGAACTTTACTGTACGCCTGATGGAACATTTCCACATCGTCCGCCCAACCCTGCCCTTGCCGAGAATTTGACCGATTTGGGCATAAAGGTGCGCGAAACAGGAGCCGCCATCGGGGTAGCCTTTGATGGTGATGGTGACCGGGTTGGTTTTGTTGATGAAAATGGCCGTCCAATTGACAATGACGACATTATTGTGCTGATTGCGCGCTATTATCTTGAGAAACAAGCCGGGGCCATCATTTATGATGCGAAATGCTCGATGGTTGTACCGGAAGAGATTACAAAAGCCGGAGGCCGGCCGGTAATGGCCAGAGCCGGTCATACTTTCAGTAAAGCAGCGTTCATGCGTGAAAATGCGCTATTCGCCGGGGAAATTAGCGGACACTTCTTCTTTACGGAGCTGGGCTATGATGACGGGATGTTTGCCGGACTAAAAGTCTGTGAGTTTGTAGCCGAGCATGGGTCACTAGCCAAGTTGGTGGATGTCATCCCCAACTATTATCTAACGCCTGATATCAGGGTTCCCTATCCAGGCGATGACAAGGATATTGTGCTGGCTGGTTTGGCAGAGAGACTATCAGATTATCAGCCTAACCTCATTGATGGGGTCCGGATTGAATTTGACGATGGCTGGGCAATGATTCGATCATCGGTAACCGAGCCGCTGTTTACATTGCGGTTTGAGGCCAAGACCAAGGCGCGCCTTAACAAAATAGCCGAAATTCTTATTTCAGCTTTGCCTGACGGTGTAAAACAGTCGGTGCTTGCTAAAATGCCATCAATGTGATCAATGGGCAATTCCTCCAATTGTGCTTAGGGAGGATTCTTGCAGTTTAAAGCCGAATTTTAATCATAGATATGCTTGTTTTCAAAGGAGAAAGTTATGCAAGTTCATGTTCTAGCCAGCGGCAGTACCGGCAATGCCGTATTCTTAAATTTTGGAGAAACGAAGATACTCGTCGATGCGGGCATCAGCACAAGGCGAATTAAGCAGGGGTTGGCCGCTATTGGTACCGATATTGCCAACCTTGATGCCGTGCTTGTCACTCATGAGCATCGCGATCATGTCAGCGGCTTGGCCACATTAACAAAAAAATATCGTGTGCCGGTTTATGCGAGCCACGCTACCTTAGAAGCGATGTATTGCCGAAGCGTAATGCCAGAAGAATGCTGCTGTACGCTTGATGTTAGTCTTGATATCGGAGCCGTTAAAATTGAACCGTTCAGCATTTCCCACGACGCTGCGGATCCGGTTGGTTTCAATCTATTTAAAGATAATATCAAATGCAGTGTGGCGACAGACCTTGGCTTTGCCACTGATAGCGTGAAGAAAGCCTTGAGCTTATCTGATGTTATGGTGCTTGAAGCGAATCATGATGTTGACATGCTCCAAAACGGCTCATATCCCTGGTATCTTAAAAAGCGTATTTTAAGCAACCGGGGCCATCTTTCTAATAATGATGCCGGGTGGCTATTAGCCCGGTTGGCCAGACGCAATCGAACTAAGGTAATGCTGGCTCATTTAAGTCAGGAAAATAACCGGCCTGATCTTGCTGAAACTACAGTAAGCGCTATTTTGGAAGAACAGCAATGTCGCCAGGATATTGAGCTAATGATGACTTATCCTGATCGTATCGCCAGTGTCAATCTTAACGAGGAAGGTGAAAATTGTGATTAAACGATGGACACCATTTATCATTGTAGCGCTCATCGGTGCACTCATTGGTGGTAGTATTGTCATGGCTTATAGCGATAAACAATATGCTAAGCCAGCGCCGCAATCTACGAGCCCGCTTCCCAATTTACAGCAACCTGCGGCCAATACACAAGTATCTGATGCCCGCAATACTGCTATTGTGCGGGCAGCTCAAGCCGTCAGTCCAGCCGTTGTCGGCATAACCAATAAAGCTTATGTCCGCGATTACTTTAATCGTAAGGTTTTAGTTGAACGGGGGGCAGGCTCGGGGGTAATATTTGATTCTAATGGCTATATTGCCACAAACTATCATGTTGTACAGGGTGCGCAAGAAATTACCGTATCACTGGCTGACGGACGGACCTTTACCGGTAAGGTTTTAGGAACTGACCCGGCTACTGACCTTGCGGTGGTTAAAGTCGACACAACAGGCTTGCCTACCGCTGTCTTAGGTGATTCAGACGGCTTGCTTATTGGCGAACCTGCCATTGCCATTGGTAACCCACTGGGCATGGAATTTCGGGGGAGCGTCACTGTTGGCGTTATTAGCGCTCTGAATCGGTCAATTGAAATCGGTGAACGTAAATTTAAACTCATTCAAACCGATGCAGCCATCAATCCCGGCAATTCAGGTGGGGCACTGGTGAATGCTGACGGAGTTGTCGTTGGTATCAATAGCGCCAAAATTGCCGTGGCAGGCGTTGAAGGCATTGGATTTGCAATCCCCATCAATACCGCCCGCCCAATTCTTCAGTCCGTTATTGAAAAAGGTCGAGTGGTTCGCGCCTATCTTGGCGTCGGTGTGCTTGACCGAAATACTGCGGCTCGCTATGGCTATGAGCTTAACATTGAGCGTGGGGTATATCTTGCTCAAGTTGCCCCAAATGGCCCGGCGGCTAAAGCCGGTCTGCGTGAGGGTGACATTATTCTTAAAGTGGCTGGCACAGAAACCAACAGCGTTGCTGACTTAAGGTCAACCATTGACGCCCAGCCGGTCGGAAGTAAAAAAGACGTTATTATTATCCGCAATAATCAAACAATGACTATTGTGGTAACCTTTGAAGAAATGCCGGCCGAGAGCTGATGAGAATAACAATAGCCACAGTCGGTAAGATAAAAGAGAAATACCTAACAGCAGGCATTGCCGAATTCACCAAACGTCTCGGCCCCTTCTGTCGCCTTAACATTGTCGAGGTTGACGAGGAACGCATGCCGGAAAACCCCTCTGATGCCGAAAAAACTAAGGCGCTCGACAAAGAAGCCGAGCGCCTGCTTAAACAAGTCCGCCCTGATAGCTACCTCTTCGTCCTCGACGTTGCTGGTAAACTGGCATCCTCCGAAGACCTTGCCGACAAACTCAATCAGCTCGGCCTCTCCGGAAAAAGCGACATAACCTTCATCATCGGCGGCGCCTTTGGCCTCTCCCAAAACCTTCTAAAAGCTGCTAATGAAAGGCTGTCCTTTTCCAAGATGACATTCACTCATCAGATGATCAGACTGCTCTTAGTCGAACAAATTTATCGAGCGTTTAAGATTAATCGGGGGGAACCGTATCATTGGTAATTGCGAAAAAGTAGAAATCCTGTCAAATTTTTGATAATTTGGCAGGATTTCTACTTTTTTTAGGGGAATTTCCAATGTAAGATGGTTGATCGGCAAAACCGTCCACGAGGTTAATAGTACAAAAGATTTGGGGGAAAAATAATGAGAAAGGATATTTATAGAATTGTAAGGCAGCTTGATTATACGCTTAGTGATAATGAAATTGAAATAATTGCAGAATCCTCCTTGGAAGAAATCAAACAAAGTAGATATGACTTTGCAACATACACAAAAAAAACCTTTACTCAAGTTAATAAAAAAAGACAAATATATAATTTTAAAAAAATGACAGTAGAAAATATTTTATGTCATTATTTAAAAAAGCAAATGGATCAGGTTTTTAAAATTAGATATGCGAGTCGTGGTAAGATTATAAATTCACTATTTAATACGCTTCCTGTAATTAAAGATTTAAATGATTTTGTAATTATACGTGCAGACTTCAAAAGCTTTTTTGATAGTGTTTTGACAAATCATGTTTATGAAAAATATATAAAAAGATCATTGTTATCTAGGAACGATAAAGAAATACTGAAGAACTATATTGAACAATTTAAATACTGTCATGCAGGTTTATGCCTTTCAAACGGAATGGCGGAGATTGTATGTCAAGATTTTGATAAACATATTATAGCTAGACTTGAAAAGTATGGGATAGTTTTTTATGAAAGATATGTAGATGATATTTTGGTTATTTTGAACAGCTATATTTCTCAGATAAGTTTTTTGCAATTAGTAGATGATGTTATCCAAGAAGTCTTTGCTAACTGTCCTGTAAAATTAAATCAATCCAACGATAAGTTTACATATATATCGAGAAGAAGCTTGCAAGCATTTCAAGAGTTTGATTTTTTGGGATATAAATATAACATAAGATATAGTAATGATAAAATAAAATTTACATTTGGTATCACACAGAAAAAACGTAATAAATATAAAAACATTATTGAGCAGGCTTTTATAGCTTTTAAAAGAGACAGAAATGAAGAATTATTTAGGCAAAGATTAAAAATATATTCCGCACGAGTTGTAATAGCACGTGGTTTAGGTGAGAATAAACTTGAGTGGCTTACAAAAGGTGTTGTGGCTAATTATAATGAATTGCGATATCATATTGACGAATTAGACAGTCAAACAGAAGATTTTTTTAAAAAAACATATATTCAATTACTGAATAAACATAGGATTAACTGTCCTCATTTTTTAAAGAATTCAGATTGCGAAGAAAGTATTTACAATATGTATTCAACATTAAGAAGAAATAGAAGTATCGTATTTGAAAAAAATATAGGTGTAAAAAGAAAGGATTTGCTTAATTGGATAAAAAAAATACAGCTTGGATATTTAGATGCTAATAAAAGCTATTATCGTATTGTCGTAGAATATTTAGAGCTATTGAAAATAGAATAGCCCCCTTCTATGTAATAAGGGGGCTATTCCTGTACAACGTAAAATTTGCAAAAATTCTACTTTGTATTGCTGACGTGTGTAATTCTTTCGAATTACTTGAACTGAATCAAAGTTCAAGTAAATTATGGAGTAAAAATAGGAGAATGTCAATGGATTTAAATAATATTAAAAGAAATCAGTTAGACTATTTTTTAACCGATATTTTGCCTGTCGAACTATCAGAGTTATTCACATATAATTATTTCTATGATTTTTTGCTAAAGAAAAAAGACAATGTAGAAGAAATGGTTAATAAAGTTATAAAGTCTAAGAATAAAAGCTCTTCTAGTGCAGTTTTATTTTGGGGATCCAACTGGGTTACAATACCATTAAAATACACTATTATGAAAAATCTTAACAGTGAAAGAGAGATTAGTTTATTACAACCAATGGCAGCAATTGAATTATTTTTATTTATTTCCGCATATCAGAAAGAATTACTGAATATTTTGGAAAAAAATTCAGTATATTCATTGCGATATCATCATAGGAATAATGATTTATACTATAGGAATAAAAATAAATCAGTTACCCAATATTTCGAAGAAGAAAGTAAAAGTGCAAAAAAAGATATTATTGAACAAACGGGTATGTTTTTTGATATTAAACCTTTTAAATCAATTGCAAGTTTTACTTCATCAGAAGAATGGTTTGTTTTAAATAGTAAATTCAAATATTTTATTCGAACTGATTATAAGTCCTGTTTTGACAATATTTACACTCATACATATAAATGGTTAATAGGTAAAGATGTAAATGATACGAAAAATTTTAAAAATGTTAATGTTTATACTATTATAGATAGGGTTTTGCAAAACATAAATTCAAGGACATCTAATGGGATTGTAATAGGGCCGGAATTTTCCAGAATGATTGCGGAAATACTATTACAAGGGATTGATAGTGGAGTTTATAGTTATTTATTAAATAAAGGATTAGTCAATGGTGAAGATTATAAGATATATAGATATGTTGATGACATATTTATTTTTTCTGAATCAGAAGGATTAGCTGATGAAATTGTAAATACTTATTCGAGTATAGCAAGAAAATATTTATTACATTTAAATGATAATAAATTATCAAAAAACAAGATTCCTTTTATACTAGATGTATGGTTGAATGATACAAATTTATTCGTCAATAGAGTTAGTACTACATTATTTACTTCTAAAGAGGAACAAAGAGGAATACTTGAAAAGCATTTAAAAGAAAATAATATTTCTCAAAAAAGTGATACGAATTTTAAACCATATATTTTTAAGGAGAAGATGTTTTATTTAACTAAAAAGTCGTTGATGAACCAATTTAATAGGCTAATCTGTGATTTTGAGGAAAAAAACAAAACCATAGTAGCCTATTTTATGGGAATGTTATTGAATAAAGTTAAACGTAATAAGACTAAAATGAATATTTTCAGAGAAAATGTTTCAGCAGGCACAGTTTTTGATTTTTTGCATTTTGTTTTCTATATTTATTCGTTTTATCCTGACTTTAATAACACACAAAGACTTTTATCAATACTTAGTTATATTAGAGATGAATTCGATATTTTTCAAGAGAAGGACAAATTGCAAAGTCTGATAAATAAATATGCCTTCATCTTTGAAAAAGCGAATTTGAACGATATTGTAAATTTAATCTTATTTTTTAGTCAAGCACGAGTTGAAATTCCTTTTAAGCAAGAATGTAGAATAGTAGAGAAATTAAGAAAGAAAGATGATCCTATTTTATGGGCTTCATATATGATTTATGCAAAATATAGTAATAAATATTATACTGAAATTCAAAGTGAAGTCTGCAAACTAATACAAGAGCATATGGAGGCCATATTGTCAAAAGATAGTATTTATACATATCGAGAATTTTGGTGGTTATTAATATTTAATAAATCACCATATATTACTAATAGAGAACAAGCTATTTTCGATAATATTATTAGTGGCTTACAGGTTAAAACAGGTAACGATAAAACGGCTGGGGATATATGTGGAAATTTATTTGTTGAATTTTTGACTAATAGTTCTAATCAGTTCTTTGAATGGAATATTGTCAATAAAGACTTTCTAAGAAATATAACATTCAAAACTTATGAAAGAAGTATATTTAAAAATTATAAAGAAGGATTAAATTTTATGAATTGGAGCAGCATATAAAAGGGACATGGGACAGGTTGGCTTGAGATAACCTATACTATACGGTGGTCATATGCCAAGGTTTGCACGTGAGAGAAGCATAGCGGAATATGACACTTGGGGACGTTCCTTTTTTGTCACGATTCTGTTATATTATGAATAGAGGTGAGAGACTAGGTGTCAATGGGACGGGGTTATTGACAACATTTCTGCCTTTAAAATAGTACCCTTATAATTCCTGCAACGTCAAATTTTGTATAAATCGATAAGCTGATTTCTGCTTAAGCATTCCTAAGTAGGTATTTCGGTACTTTTAGATTAACCTGCTGCAAATTTATTATGGTTGTCAAAAACCCCGTCCCTGTGATACCTTATCTTAAAAGCGGCATAAAGCCGGTCAGCTTGTTTACCTTTTTCTTGTTTCCATAAATAGCAATTCCAAAGTAATTATGCTCTAGATCCGTTGTCGTTGCTGCCTTTGCAATATATTCGGTGTATACGTTACAGCTTTGCGCTACATTAGAAAAATCAACAGCAACTAAGTCGGTGAATTCCGGGCCATACAGGCGCTCTCGCAAATCTTTTAAGCTCGCCTTATTTCCACGAAGCATGGTGACTGGAATTGTAATAATACCCAAGTGTGACTGACTGGAAGCGTCTATTACATCCGCTCCTATCTGTTTAGGGATATACTTTCCCAACGTGATACCTAAAATAGCAGAAGTGTTTGCCACAATGCCTATTGGCAGTTCAGAATCTATAATCATTACACATTTCATAGTAGAATCGTTCATTCTTTAAGCTCCTTT
>JAQWAQ010000060.1 GCA_028707635.1 Negativicutes bacterium | reverse complement strand
GTCCTCAATCCTCATTGCTACCTGCCTGACAAACTCTTTAACATGAATTTCCCGCTTTCCTTTTGGCGAGTGGCGAATGAAAAGCACCTCATCAGCATTGTTGAAGCTAGTAACACTCGCCTCAATTGCTGCCCGATTCGCCTCTGGCGCAATGGGTATATTGATGCTATATATCGCCAAATTAACGATAGCCATGAGCGCTGGACTCGCGGCTGGCATATACTTCGCCCGTTTTACCGTGATCCCTGATGGAAATTGACTACCCAGCTTTGTTAGAACGTCGCTTACATTAACTTCGTGCGTTAGCTCAATATCAACATATTCAACATCACTGGCCACACCCACACCAAGGGCTGAAGCAAAGGCCAGTTTCATATGCGGATTAAACCCTTCCGAGTAGGCCGCCGGTAAATTTGCTCGTCGAATTGCCCGTTCAATCGCCCTGGCATAATCAAGGTGGGCGATAAACCGCACCTCATCACCTTTCGTTATCTCCATCCGTAATTTAGCCATTTACTTTAAGCCCCCAATCAAGAACCTCTACGCCTAAACCAGGACAAACACCACACGCACTGCAAGAATCACGACGGCAATCAGCAGTGTGAGCTTCTGCCACTGCATTTTGGTACTCGCGAATCAAGAACTGTTTATCAACACCACAGGCAATATGATCCCATGGCAGAACTTCAGCTTGATTTCGTTCACGATTGGCATAAAATTCGGGTTCTAAGCCTGCTACCTTGAAAGCTTCCAGCCAAGCATTAAATTTAAAATGCTCTGACCAGCCATCAAATTTAGCACCGTTCTGCCAGGCCAGCAGCAGCACCTTTGACAACCGGCGATCCCCACGTGAGAACACACCTTCCAACAAACTCGTTCTTGCATCATGCCAATTAAAAGAGATGCTTTTATCGCGGAACTTCTCTTTTAGAAGTCTCTGTTTACGTTCAATATCAGCTGTCGTGTTCTGTCCAAACCATTGGAAAGATGTATGGGATTTGGGCACAAAGGATGATACACTTACTGTCACCTTGGCGCCCCGGCGTCCTTTGATTTCTTTATATAAATTAAGAACGCGATAAGCAAGCTTCGCAATCCCTTCCACATCCTCATCCGTCTCGGTAGGTAGTCCTATCATAAAATAAAGTTTTACCGTCGACCAGCCGGCCTTAAAGGCAGCACTAACCGCTTTTTCCAGATCCGCTTCAGTGACGCCTTTATTAATGACATCACGCATTCGCTGCGACCCTGCCTCTGGTGCAAAAGTCAGGCCACTTTTTCTAACTGCTTGTACTTCTTGCGCTAATTCAATTGAAAAGCTATCAATTCTAAGCGATGGCAGTGATACACTTACGCCTTGCTGTTGGAATCTAGTAAGAAATGCCTGGACAATTTCATGTAAATGCGAATAATCGGCAGAACTCAGTGATGTAAGTGATATCTCATTATACCCAGTATTATCAACAAGCTGCTGCGCAAGTTCCACCAACTTTTCCGGCCGCCGTTCACGCACTGGCCTATAAATGACACCGGCTTGGCAAAACCGACAACCACGTGTGCAGCCACGAAACAGCTCCAGCATCATACGGTCATGAACAATATCAAGATAAGGCACAACTGGCTTTGTCGCAAATTCAACTTCATTAAGATCCTTAATCACCCTTTTTGTGACTATCGGCGGGGCCTCAGCACAATTTGGTATCACGTTAGCCACTGTACCATCGTCATTATATTCCACATCGTACAATACTGGAACATAGATGCCACTAAGTTTAGCCATCTCTTTCAATACTCCAGAGCGTCCGCCGGGCTTACCGGCTTTCTTCCAGCTCCCATAGGTCTCAACAACTTCCTCAATCACTTCTTCGCCTTCACCAATAACAAACAAATCAAAAAAGTCAGCCACTGGCTCAGGATTAAAAGCAGTTGGACCGCCAGCAATAACAAGCGGATCAGTCTCTGTCCGTTCAGCAGCCAATAGCGGTATGCCCGCAAGGTTAAGCATATTGAGAACATTTGTGTAAATCATCTCATACTGCAAAGAAAACCCGAAAATATCAAACTCTCGTACTGGTTTAAAACTTTCAAGGCTAAATAGCGGAATATTTCTTGCCCGCATCTCGGTTTCCATATCGATCCACGGGGCATAAACCCGCTCCGCGGCAGTATCGGCCCGCTTATTAAGTATCTGATATAAAATCTTCAACCCAAGATTGGACATTCCCACTTCATATACGTCCGGCAAAGCTAAGACCACAGTAACATCAACCACAGCATGATCTTTCTTGATACTATTAACCTCGTTGCCAGTATAACGAGCCGGTTTCATGACACGGCTCAAAATAGCATTATCTAAAACAACCATGTTAGCCTCCATTTATTGTTGAAATACTATGTACCTATTGTACCCACTCATATCCAGAAATTAGTCGGTATTATCCTACCTTAGGTTCTACATCACAAAAAAAAATCCTGCAAATCAAAGAAACTTACCAATCTTGGCATAAAGCCCATGATAGGGCAAGGCTTCCCATACCTCTGTCTCGGTCAGTGTACCCTGCAGCCTAAAATTATCATCAACAACTAACACGATATGATAGTAGTCAGGTCCGAATAAATGGATAATATCGTGGGCCCTGGCCCCGTACATGGCCGTATAATGTCTTGCCGGCATAACCCCTTTTACCGTAAGTTCAGCCTTCTTTCGGGCAAGGACTCTCATTTGTCTAAACCCGGCTACCTGAACCTCAGTTTTGGCTGCCACATATAAAAATACCGCTGCCACCAAAAAAGTAAGGTTTATCGTTCCTGATTGCCAATAGTCGAAACCAGAGATACCCACCAACACAACGGCAGTAATATTACTGACTGACGCTGCAATCATAGTAGCCTTCCCATAATCACGATAGTGTGCTAACCAAGCTCGCAAAATCCTGCCGCCATCTAGCGGCAGTCCAGGAATCAGGTTAAACAAGGCCAGCATAATATTGATTTGATAAAAAAAACAAAATTCTTCCGCCCAAATCGGAAACTGTTCTATCCCCATATACATAAGAGCCGCCAAGACCAAACTTATTATTGGCCCGGCGGCTGCAATCATAATTTCCCCCGATGAACCAGCTTCTCCCATCCGCTCTATTCGTGCCACACCACCAAATGGCAGAAGTTCAATTTCACGCACTTTAAACCCAAGAATCATTGCCATCAGCGCATGAGCAAATTCATGCACCAATACTGCGCCAAATACTGCCAAAGCCTTTGTGGCCAGACCAACGCAAGCAAATAAAACAATTAAGACTATGAACCAGTTATTAAGGATGATCTGTATTCCACTTATTTTCCCAGCCCGCAAACCGTCACTTCCTCTCACCATCCGGAAGATCACCTTTAAGCCTCGTCATAGGATCAATCGGTTTGCCGCCTTCACGGACCTCAAAATAAAGAAGTGGACCATTTGTCATCCCCGTCTTCCCAACCTTCGCAATAACCTGTCCCTGACTTACCATATCCCCAACCTTAACTAACACTTCACTTAAATGCCCATAAACAGTTTGAATGTCTTGACTGTGCTCCACAATAATGACCCTGCCATGTTGGGCGCTTTCAGTCACTGTCGCTATTTTACCTGCTGCACTGACTGTCACATTTGTACCAATAGGTGCTTCAAACGTCATCCCCTCATGCATCATTTCCTGTTTTAAAATAGGATGGGTCTGCCACCCAAAGTTTGCAATAACCTTACCAGCAACCGGCTTAGTCATATACATAAGCGGATCGGCGGGCTTAGAAACAGTTGTCTGCACCTTTTTAAACATGGCCAAGTCCAACTCTTTAGGCGTATACTGTTTTACTTTACTTGCAATATAGCTCCAATCAGTTTCCGTCGTCAATGTATAATGCACACCAGCATCAACAACCGTACCCACTACAGTCCCAGATATATGCGCAGTATAAATTAATCCAAAAATAATCATTGCGACTAAACTGCGCTTTAACCAACCATAATTAGCACCTTCATCTTGATATGTCCAATTGTCCCGCTGATCACGACGATTTTGCCACCGATTCCACATTCTTGCCACGTGCATCACCCCGCAAAGTAGAGCTCCTTATAGGAATGTATATGACAGAATGGAAATTTTATAACTAAGGGAGAAAGACAAAGTAAAAGACTTGGCCTAAACCAAGTCTTTTACAACCAAATTTAAAACATTATTTTTTGTCGTCGCATATAAATGTTAAGCAAAATCCCGATACTGATCAGATTCGTAGTTAGTGAACTTACTCCATAGCTCATTAGTGGCAAAGGAATACCGGTGACAGGCATAATTCCAGCAGTCATGCCAACATTTACAAGAACATGGAAAGTCAGCATTGATGTAATTCCGGTCGCAAGCAGTGTTCCAAAATTCTCGCGTGCTGCTCCTGCAATCTTGATCCCTCGGTACAACAGTACCAGATACAATAACAGTACAATAGCTGCACCAACAAATCCTAACTCTTCTCCTATCACTGCAAAAATAAAATCTGTATGGTTTTCAGGCAAAAAATTAAGCTGACTTTGAGTACCACTAAATAAACCTTTACCAAAGATCATCCCAGAGCCAATTGCGATTTTTGATTGGATTATATGGTACCCAGAACCTAGGGGATCAATATTAGGATCAATAAAAACCGTCAGTCGCTTTTTTTGATAATCTTTGAGGAAATGCCAGAATATCGGCATCAAGGCTATAGCAGCACCGAACATAGTCATTAGCAATCTGGTATTGATACCAGCCACAAAAATCATCCCAACCAAAATCGCCATAAAGACAAGTGATGTGCCAAGATCAGGCTGTCTTAAAACGAGAAGGAAGGGAATTCCCACATAAATAAATATTGGAAGAACATCCTTGAAAGTATTAAGTTTTCCCGTTCGCGTATCAAGGACATTGGCAAGCGCAATAATCATAATCAGTTTTGAAAACTCGGATGGCTGCAAACTAAGCGAACCGATTTGAATCCAACGCTGTGCGCCTAAGGCTGACTGCCCAATAAACATAACAGCAAGCAGCATAACCAGGTTTACAGCATATAATGCATTGCCATACCGACTTAACGATTTGTAATCAAAATGTAAACTGGCAAAGATTAAAACAATATTCACCAAAGCAAACATTCCCTGGCGCTGAACATACCAGTATCTGTCTTCACTAGGAGAGTTAACATGTGTTGCGCTACCAATAATGATCAAACTTACAGCAACGATCATGCACGTCACAAAAATAGTAATAAAATCTAAATTGCGCAAAAGCCGCCGGTCAAGCATCTTCACACTTACCTTCCATAAATTTAGCAATAAAACATATTTCTTAATTATAATAGTATTTACGCACTGCGTCTAGTAGCAGACGATATTACTACCTTTTCCCATTCGCAAAAAGACACAGAAGTTCTTCTGTGTCTTTAAATCATTTAGGATTATTCTTGCGTATAAACGCCCCGCTTCATCCGATTTACAGGAATATTAGCAACAAGTGCAACCGATGATTTGTTATTGGTGAGGCTAACTTCCATTTCTTTTTCATTAATCTCCATATAGTTAGAAATCACTCTGATCATATCATCTTTTAACACTTCCATAAACTGCGGAGATACATTAACCCTGTCATGTACCAGAACTAACCGCAACCGTTCTTTAGCGATGTCCTTTGAGCTTGCCGGTTCTTTGCCAAATAATTTAAGAATAAGCTCAAACATCAATACTCCTCCTCCCTAAAACCGAAAAATTTTCTTTATTCTTGCAAAAAAGCCGTCGTCTGTTTCCAGCGTCATGAGTGGTACATTCTCACCAGTCAAGCGTCTTACAATATTCTTATAAGCTGTACTGGCTATTGATACAGGGTTCGCCACTGCCGGTTCGCCCCGGTTCGTTGAAATAACTATGTACTCATCTTCAGGAATGATGCCAAGTAAATCAACAGCTAAAATATCAATAATATCATCAATATCCATCATATCGCCTTTTTTAACCATCTTCGGCCGAATCCTATTTACAATCAATTTAGGATTACTTTTACCTTCTGATTCAAGCAACCCAATGATTCGATCAGCATCTCTTACGGCAGAAACTTCAGGAGTGGTGACAATAACTGCTCGATCTGCTCCAGCAATTGCATTCTTAAATCCCTGTTCAATCCCAGCAGGACAATCAATGATGACATAATCAAAATCTTGCGCCAGTTCCTTACATAGCTCTTTCATCTGCTCAGGATTAACGGCATTCTTATCCCGGGTCTGAGCAGCTGGTAGAAGATATAATGTTTCGTAACGTTTATCCCTGATGAGAGCCTGTTTTAATCGGCAATTTCCTTCAGTAACATCAACGAGGTCATAAACAATACGATTGTCCAAGCCCATCACAACATCGAGATTTCGCAGCCCGATATCAGCATCCACCAATACAACCTTTTTACCCAAAAGAGCAAAGCCAGTACCAATATTGGCAGTGGTTGTCGTTTTTCCTACTCCGCCCTTCCCGGAAGTGACTACAATTACCTCACCCATCTGTTAGTAAACCTCCTATCAAGCTGGTTCAATGATCACAGCACCGTCTACAATCCGAGCTGTTTCTACACACTCAGGAATATCAAGATTGTCAGGCGCTCTTGCAATAAGCCCGGCAATTCTTATTTGCGTAGCTAATAGCCGATCGGCGGTAATTGTCGCATTCATGTTACCAAACGCCCCGGCATGAGCTACGCCCCGGCATGTCCCATGGACAAGAATATCTCCACCGGCAATCACTTTAGCTCCGGGATTGATATCTCCCTGGACAACGATTGTACCTTGATGGACTATTTCTTGACCATTACGCACCGTTTTGCTAATAATTAAAGGATGATCTTGCTCATCCACTGCTTGGCTTTCATCGAATACCGGCCCCTCTTGATGCCCAGTATTATTATCTTTCAGCCAGGTAAGACCGTAATGACTAAACAGTGTTATCAATTCCGTCTGCTGCTCGGGTGTAAAACGGCTGTTAGCAGCAGGAACTTGTATCTGAGCGCTCCCATTCGTAAAGAACTCACTGGCCGACGCGAGTTTTAATTTTAACTGCTCTAAAACTGAATCAAAATCAACATTATCATCAATGATCAATTGTAATCCGTTTTTACTTCCTTTGAAAACTATATTGCTACTCATATCATTCTCCCAAATTTTACCACACTTTACTGGTTATATGCTACTAAAATTCGCTTTTTTTACCACAATTCCTGCCATAGCTCTAGGACAATTTCACAACAGTACTAAAGGCCTAACAATCAACAGCTCAATTGATAGCTAATTGTAGCAAAAAAAAACGAGACCGCTCATCTCGCTTTACAATGCCGTATTAGGTTTATATATCTTAGGTACATCGCCAACAGGCTGATTAATGTTAAAAGCTGCTTCAAGAATCTTTTTCGCAATTGGCGCAGCAGATGATGTTCCATAGCCACCCTGTTCGACAAGAACAGCCACAACAATCCGCGGATCATCAAATGGCCCATAAGCGACAAACCAGCCATGGTCACTTCCATGAGAGTTTTCAGCCGTACCCGTTTTCCCGGCAATATCAATCGGGAAATCATTAAACAAATGACCCGCAGTGCCGCCCTCTAACGCCACATCCCGCAATGCATCCCGAATTAGATTCAAATTTGTTTCCGAAAGAGTTAGTTTCCCTACCTCCTCGGGTTTAAACTCCTTTACAATGTCACCTTTGGGATTAATAATTTTACTTACCAAATAAGGCCGGTAGCGATGCCCGCCATTGGCAATTTGACTCATAATAGAAGCAACCTGAAGTGGGGATGTCAATTGAAATCCTTGACCAATCGCTGCGTCAAAGGTTTCTGACAGATACCATTCTTCTTCATAAACTTTCTCTTTATAACGCCGGTTAGCTACTAAGCCACTCGTTTCACCAGGTAAGTTAATGCCAGTTGGCTCTCCAAGACCAAACGTTCGAGCAAAGCTTTCCAGATTATCAATACCTAACCGATTGCCCATTTCGTAGAAATACACATTATCTGACTTAGACATTGCTTCCTTAAAATTCAGCCAGCCCAGCGCTTCCCCCATGGCATTTCCTTTGGGAATAAGCCAGTGACGACCTGTATCAAGAATCTTCTCTTCAGGGGTTACTTTACCTAGCTCCAGGGCTGCCGCACCGGTAACGATTTTAAAGGTCGAACCTGGCGGATATTCCCCGGAAATAACCTTATTATCCATCGGATTATAAGGATTATTATTAAGTAAATTCCAATCTTTGAACGAAATACCTTGGGAAAACAAATTAGGATTAAATGTCGGTCTACTAACCATCGCCAATACTTCACCTGTCTTAGGATTTATGGCAACAGCCGCGGCTGCATAAGCATTTTTAAATTGAGTTTCAGTCTGTAAATATTTGAGCTGTTCATCAATGGCTATTTCAGCAGCCTTTTGAATGCGATAATCAATTGTTAAGATAAGATTATTTCCCGGAATCGGTTCTTTTTTTCCTAAAACCTGAACCGGTCGCCCGGTAACATCAACTTCCACCTGTCCGCCGCCACTAATACCGCGAAGCTCTTTATCATATACCCTTTCCAGACCAAATTTACCAACAATATCTCCGGCTTTATAACCTTGAGGTTTCAATTTTTCCAGCTCGGTATCATTAATTTCACTTACATAACCAAAAGCATGCGCAGTAAGCTCGTTATTAACATAGTTCCGGATCGGCTGAATTTCAATAACCACACCAGGCAATTGACTACGCCGTTCTTCAATCTTTGTTACAATATCCGGACCGACGTCGCTCTTGATGCGAATTGGTTCAAATGACCCTGTATGCTGCGCAAGTTTAGCTCTTATAATATCAGGATTAACTCCCAGTATTTCGGATATTTGTAAAATAATATTTTCCTCGACCGGTCCGGAGATAGGCACAATGGAAACTGTGAAGCCAGGGCGATTTGAAACAAGCGTGACTCCATTCCGGTCATAAAATATACCACGGGGTGCCATTATCGGAATTAACCGGATGCGGTTGCCGTCGGCCAGCCGTTCATAATAGGCACCTTGCGCTACTTGCAGGTAGACCAAGCGCCCAATAAGCAGCATAATGACCAGCACAACAATGAGCGCTAATACATCTAATCGATTACTTGAACGTTTAACCAGCAACAACAACAACCTCCTTTCCGGTATTTCAGGAACTACGCTTTATTTAACCTCTTATTTAAGTGATAAATTGCTTTATGAATAGGAATGGAAAACAACATGTTGTAAAAGACTGCGGAAAACACTCGGTTGATCAGTGCAGAAACAAAGTCAATTTTACACCCTAAAAGCATTAATAACAAAATAGCGAAAAGGCCACTCATAACAGTCGCAACAGCTACTGCTAAAACCGGCAGCAAGATATGTTCTTTAAAAACTTTACGCTCAGCCAGGCCAAATAAGTATCCGATTGAGAGTTTAGAAAGGGTATTAACACCAAAAATATTACCTGATGCCAGATCCTGAACGAGCCCAGCAAAAAAGCCTATGCCTACGCCATGATCTTTGCCATATAATAAGCTGGCCGAGACAACTACAATAAGCAGAAGATCTGGGCTAACTCCCTTTATGCTAAGTAGCGGTATAATAGTCGCCTGTATGACTGTCGTACAAACAATGATGAGAGTCCAAACCACTAGCCTCATTGTACAGCTCCCTGTGGTACAGAAATCGTTGTTGGATTAAGCGGATTTTTTGATACCACTGGCAGCGTCGGCACCGATTCCCGTGATCGGACAATAATCAAAACTTCTTCAAGTCGATCAAAATCTACTGCAGGCTTCACGACAGCATATTTTAACAAACCGCCTTTATCATTAACAACATCCATCACTTGACCTATTGGCAACCCTTTAGGATAAATCCCCCCAAAACCTGATGTTATGATCTGATCCCCCTTAATAATATCTGCATCACGGGCGATATTGATCATACGAGGCGCTTGGGGATTCGCTCCATTACCCTCAACAATCCCTGCAACGCGTGACTCCGGGCGTTGAACTAAAGCACCGACAGCACTGCATTGATCGAGAATGAGCTGCACTTTTGCCGTAGTATTATAGACACTTGTAACATCGCCCACAAGGCCTTGCGGCGTCACGACTGCCATGTCCTTAGTTATACCATCGGCACTGCCTTTGTTGATGATAATAGTACTTGTCCAGGTTCCAGGATCACGTGCAATGACTTTGGCCGCGACAAAATCAAACTGCGTCGCTCTGCTTTTATAATCAAGCATGGTTCGCAATCTTACATTCTCTGCCATAACTTCCGTTACATTAAGATTGTTTTGCCGTAACTGATCATTTTCCGCCTTAAGAGTCTGATTGTCACGATAAACGGTGATCAACTGCCCTGCAGAAGAACCGACTTGCCGGAAACTAAAACCCATCACTGATACAGCAGCCTCAATCGGTGCCAGTACTACAGTAACAGCTCTTTCCATAAAGGGAAACTGATACTTTCCACGCGCAGCAGACCCAGCCAGCAAAAAGACGGTTATTACAGCCACCAACAAGATGACCGTCTTTTTGTTAAAAAATCGCACCTTACTGGCTCCTCTCTCTTTTACCCATGTTTCTTCGGCGACATGAGCACCCGTTTTAATAAATCAATACTTTCTACCGCTTTACCTGTACCCATGCCAACACAATCAAGAGCATCTTCAGCAATATGTACAGGCATACCTGTCTCTATGCTTAAAAGCCTATCCATTCCGCGCAGGAGTGAGCCGCCCCCCGTCATAACAATCCCACGATCCATAACGTCAGCGGCTAGCTCTGGCGGAGTTTTTTCGAGCGTCACTTTAACAGCTTCAATGATGCCCGATATCGGCTCACTAAGCGCCTGTTGCACTTCATGTGCTTTAATTGTTAATGTTTTTGGCAAACCAGTTACCAAATCACGACCTCTAATCTCCATTGATTCATCAACTTCCGGTACAATAGCTGCCCCAATCGTAATTTTAATTTGTTCAGCAGTACGCTCACCGATCATCATATTATAAGTTCGTTTAATATACTGAACAATCGCCTCATCCATTTCATCACCGCCAATACGAATCGAGCGGCTGGTGACAATGCCGCCTAAAGAAATAACCGCAACCTCTGTTGTACCACCGCCAATATCCACAACCATATTGCCAGTCGGTTCATGTACAGGCAATCCTGCCCCAATGGCTGCTGCCATAGGCTCTTCAATCAAATAGGCCTCTCTAGCCCCAGCTTGAATTGTCGCATCAATGACTGCTCTCTTTTCGACCTCAGTAACACCTGACGGCACACCAACAACTACCCGCGGTCTGATAAATGACCGAGTATCAATCGACCGGCTGATAAAATATTTAAGCATTGCCTGCGTAATGTCAAAATCCGCAATTACTCCGTCTTTAAGCGGCCTAATTGCTATGATATTTCCTGGTGTACGACCAATCATTTGCTTGGCTTCCTCACCAACAGCCAATACCTCCCCGGTATCGCGCTGAATAGCGACTACTGAAGGCTCTTTAAGTACTATTCCTTTACCTTTAATATGAACCAAAGTATTGGCAGTGCCAAGGTCTATACCCATATCCCGGGAGAATGAATCAAATATTTTCAACACATGATGACCCCTTTCAATAACAAATTCAAGCTAGTGTACAAATTAACAACAAAAAACAATTATATTATTCCCTTTTCCTTTAGGCTTACATACCTCTTGTCACCAATAATTACATGGTCAAGAATGCTAATACCCAGAATTTTTCCAGCATCAACCATTCTGGCCGTTAAATCAATATCCTCTTTGCTGGGACTTGGATCCCCGCTAGGGTGGTTATGAACTAAAATTACAGCTGCAGCGGAATAATTTATCGCCTGGCGAAACACCTCGCGTGGGTGCACAATAGATGCATTGAGAGTTCCTAAAGATATAACCGGAGTTGCTAAAACATGATTTTTCGTTGATAACATAAGCGCAATAAATTGCTCCTTGGTTTCGAATCGTAGGCGCGGCATCATCAGATAGGCGGCATCTTGGGGTGATCGAATAATGGGTCTTTCAGCAGCAGCCAAATCATGAAGCCGCTTCCCCAATTCAATAGCCGCCGCAATCGTAACTGCTTTTGCCGGACCAATGCCGCTTTCCTGACTTAATTCATGGGGTGTTAGCCCCGCAAAAGCTGCTATACCTGGTTCTTCATACTTTTTTAATAACCGTTGCGCAACGCCGACTGCCGAGTCACGCCGGGTTCCAGTTCTAAGTAATATGGCAATCAGCTCCGCATTGCTTAGAGACTGTGATCCCTTAGCTAGCAATTTTTCACGCGGACGTTCGTCCTCCGGTAATTCTTTAATTGTAAGTTTGTCCATATTCATGGCACACTCACGCCAACTTTCGCTAACAGTTTTGCAAGTTTTCTTAATGGCATTCCAACAACATTAGAATAGCATCCGTCAATTCTTTCGATAAAAACAGCGCCTTTTCCTTGTATCGCATAGGCCCCAGCTTTGTCCATCGGCTCACCGCTAATGACATACCGTTGAATATCTTCGGCCGTTAATTCTGCCATTTTTACCGTTGTGACTTCATAATCGGTTAGAAGTATGTCACGAGTGACAACTGCAATGCCGGTTATAACCTTGTGCTCACGGCCGCTTAGACTAAAAAGCATGCATTTAGCATCGTGAGTATCCTTTGGCTTGCCATACACCTGTCCGTCAAGCACAACAATGGTATCAGCGCCAATGACAATATCATGCCGATCTACCACCGCCGCAACAGACTGCGCTTTGATTTTTGCCTGCAATATCACCAATTGTTCAGGCGGAATATCTTGTGTATTATCCTCTATGATATCACTCGTAACAACTGTAAAGCCACAGCCAATTTGAGCCAAAAGCTCGCGGCGACGCGGCGAGGCCGAAGCTAAAACAATCGCCATAAGCTCCCCCCTAAATTAAACCATTGTTAGAAGCGTCGGTATAATAGGATCGCTATTATCATTCCCAAAATGCTTATTAAATTAGGGTAGATAGCAAATCCTAACGTCAATTTTACCACATATAAATTTATCGTTATAGGAGGTACGTCAAAAATTGGAAATGTTCTTACAAGATAAGGAGCCATTTCTGATAACAACGAAGATGTCGAAACAAGTTCACCTAGTATACCGCCCAATATGGCACCAATAATCATAAAAAGCGCTAACATACCATAACTCGAACTCTTACTACGCAACTGGAAAACCTCCTGAAAACACATTGTCATTTATTAGGTATTATAATAACAAAAGCACCTAGAAAAGCGGACAAATCAACCTAGCTTATTGTACCCCAATCCTGCCGGAGTGTAAATAGGTCGACAAGGAAAAGGACTCCCATTTTATCAGGAAGTCCTTGACAATTTTATGATCTTGGTAATTACAGCAAATATCTTAGGTATATATAAATATGCGCAATTATAATCGACACAATCATAAGCGGGAAGGCAATCTTCATATAGCTAAGGAAAGACATCGCATAACCGCGTGAAGTAGCGATACTTGAAACAACCACGTTGGCCGATGCACCGATAATTGTTCCGTTTCCGCCCAAACAAGCCCCTAGCGACAATGCCCACCACAACGAGGTAACGTCCATCCCGCTGATCTCCGCCATAGATTTAATAAGCGGAATCATTGTCGCAACAAAAGGGATATTGTCAATAAAGGCCGAGGCAATGGCTGATAACCATAAAATTAGAATATGCATCACAGCTCGATCGGAATTAGTAACAGCTAAACCCCATTCTGCAATCATATTAATTACCCCAGTCGCTTCCAGGCCACCAACAATGATAAACAAGCCGACAAAGAAAAAGATCGTATTCCACTCAACTTCTTTAAATATCTCATCAGGCTCTATCCCACTAATAAGAAGCAAGACTGCGGCACCGGCCATCGCGACTGTGGCCGAATCCAGATGCAGTGTTTGATGCAGGATGAAGCCAATAATCGTAAAACCCAAAACCGCCAATACCTTGACAAGCAGTTTTTTATCAGTAAGATAGGAAGACTCGTCAAGCTCCATTATTCGTTGCTCTGCATCAGGTGATACCTTTAGCTGTTTGCGATATATCAAGACAAAAAGTGAGTTTGTGACAACCGCGATAATGATAACAGCGGGCGCAAGATTAAAAAGAAAATCATTAAAACCAAGTCCGGTTGCGCCACCTATCATAATATTGGGAGGGTCACCAATCAAAGTTGCCGTACCACCGATATTTGATGCTAATATCTCTGATATTAAAAAGGGAATCGGATTTATATCTAGTACGCTCGTAACAGAAAAAATGATTGGTGTCACTAATAATACTGTTGTAACATTATCCAAAAGCGCCGACGTGACTGCCGTGAAAATAAAAAAGGCCGTCATAATTGACACAGGTTTTCCCTTGGCCCGTTTAGCCAGTTTTACTGCTGCGTATTGAAACATACCCGTGCGCATGGCAATCGCCACAATAATCATCATGCCAATCAGTAAGCCTAATGTATTAAAATCCACTTTACTAATTGCTTCACTCTGCGGCATAATAGCAGCTAGAATAACGAGAATTGCGCCAACAAGAGCAATTTTCGTGCGATGAATTTTTTCTGAAACAATAAATCCATAAACTACTATGAAAATTATGACAGCAATCCAGGCCATATAAGTCATATAGTCCTCCTCTTCTCATTATCCTTTAATAAAGTGAGACTGGATTCAGATGGAGTTTTAACTCCACCTGAATCCAAGTCGAACCGTATCCAGTGACTTAGACGCCCGCCTGTGCCCTTTAGGGTAGACTCCCGCTTGTAGAAGCGGGAGTCTTAGAGCGGGTTAGTCATCGGATAAATTAAAGCTAAACTCTTATCTAACATATTAATATTGGCAAAAACTGTTGTCAAGTATTTCCATTTAAACACAAAAAAATTCGTGCGGTAAAATCCGCACGAATTTTTTTAAGTAAATTAGCCAATAACAGCTAAAATTTCACCAGGTTTTACACTTTGACCAGCAGCAACGTTGATGGATTTAAGAGTTCCAGCAGCAGGTGCAGTAATCTCATTTTGCATCTTCATAGCTTCAAGAATTAGAATGACTTCGCCTTTTTTAACTTGTTTGCCAGCTTCTGCAACAAGTCTAATGATTTTGCCAGGCATTGGAGCTTTAACAGCAGTATCGCCAGCACCAACAACAGCAGGAGCTGGAGCAGCAGCAGCCGGAGCGGCAGCTGGAGCAGCAGCAGGTTTCGCAGCAGGAGCAGCAGCAGGTTTCGCAGCAGCAACTTGAGCTGCTACTTCTTCAACCTCAACTTGGTAAGAAGTACCATTAACAGTAATATTGAATTTTTTCATTCGTATTCTTCCTCCATTTTCGTTTATAATGCCTACGGCCTAATGCCTTATAGGTTATTGATAAATGAGAAATTTTAATGGGAATTCATATTCTTTTGACGACCGGTTTGCGCCCATGCATTGCTAGTACGTTTGATACGCAAAGCAAGACCACGGGTACCCATCATCGCATAAACAGCAGCAGTTATTGCCGCTACCACTTCCGGCTTAACATCTTTAGCATTGATTTTCATATGTTTCACCTTTCCTTATAGCGGGATATTGCCGTGCTTTTTAGCAGGCCGTGCTTCACGTTTGCTAGCCAGCATATTCAAGGCGGTGATGATGCGCGGTCTGGTTTCTTTCGGCTCAATTACGATGTCAACAAAGCCGCGCTCAGCTGCTTTATACGGAGTAGCAAATTCCTCGGTATATTTTTCGGTTTTTTCCTTAACATCAGGATCCTTACGGAAAATGATATTAGCAGCACCAGCTGGACCCATTACAGCAATTTCAGCTGTCGGCCAAGCTAATACTTGGTCGGCACCTAAATCTTGGGAACACATAGCGAGGTATGATCCACCATAAGCTTTACGGGTAATAACCGTAATTTTAGGCACTGTAGCTTCCGAATAAGCAAACAGAAGCTTAGCACCATGACGGATAATACCGCCATACTCTTGATCAACGCCTGGCAGGAAGCCTGGTACGTCAACAAGATTAACAAGCGGAATATTAAATGCATCACAAAAACGAATAAAGCGAGCCGCTTTGTCTGATGCATCAATATCTAAGCAACCAGCCATAACTGAAGGTTGATTGGCAATAATCCCGACAGTGCTACCGTCGAAACGGGCAAAGCAGGTGATGATGTTGCGAGCATAATACTTGTGAACTTCATAGTATTCACCGTTATCAACAACAGACTTGATAACATCCAACATATCATACGGCTGATTAGGATTATCAGGCAGAAGGGTATTGAGGCCTTCATCCAT
>JAQWAQ010000059.1 GCA_028707635.1 Negativicutes bacterium | reverse complement strand
CAGTCGTTCCTCTATCAACATCGGCAATCAGTTGGATTGCTGTATTAAACTCACAGTCAGTAGTTTCTCCACTAATAACAATTTTAACAAACATCTCACGTTCACTGGCTAAACGTAAAAAGTCGCAATGTTCTGCCCAATAATTAGTCCCAGCTACACTAGGTAATTTAATGTCCATACTTATGATATCAACATATGGTAATACTCTTGCTAACTCCTTTGGAAGTGTACCATTTGTCTCTAGATACTTCACTCCTTTAATACGGGGTAATAGCCAATACAACATATCAGCATGACATAGCGGCTCACCGCCAGTAAGACTGATTGAATGATGTTTATTATTATATAGCTGTATAATGTACTCTAGGAGTCTTTCAGCTGGAATTGGATTAGGAACTGTTATAAAATCACGCAAGTCTGAATGCCCTTCAACTTTCGCCACTAGAGCAGGTTTTCTGCTGTCCGCAGTATCACAATATTTACAGGAAGCGTTGCAGCCGGCAAAACGAACGAACAATTGCCTACACCCAACGTACTTGCCTTCTCCCTGTATGGAAGAAAAGATTTCAACAATATTTGCGGCAAAAGGCATTATCTAGCCACCTCTGAATACGTTACAGCCGAATGAGCTGACTCCCAAACTTTGACTGATAAGACACGCACTGCAACATCTACAAAAGCTGGTCGGTTTACAAGCTGTTCATAAATATACTTGGCAATATTTTCAGCAGTTGGATTACATACATTAAAAGGCTCAATTTCATTGAGGTAGCGGTGATCTAATGTTTCAATCACTTGCTTAACTTCCGCCTTTAGGTCATGAAAATCAATAAGCATACCAAGCTCATTTAGCTTGCTTCCAGAAACTGCAACTTCTACCTTCCAATTATGACCATGAAGCCTACTACACTTCCCCGGATAATCCTGAATAAAATGTGCAGCTTCAAAATCAACTATTATGGTAAGTTCAAACATTCATTTTCCTCCTTATTAATATAGTCAGCACCTTAACTAGGATATACATAAAACCACTCTGGTGATGTATAGAATATTTACGATAGATTAACAAAAAGAGGCGAGTTAGATACTCACCTCACTTGATGATACGCTAACTATATTGTTGTAGTCTGTTACTTAATAGCCTGCTTTCCCACAAAGTTTTCTTTAGGAAATTCCTCCGATTCAGGAACCAATACATCATGATAGGTCAAGCTCCTAGTATGCTCGGTATGACTCCATTCCCGTTCATGACGATTCAAGAAGCAAAAAAAGGTAATAGGAATCCAGATGTAGACAAATAATGGATAAAATATAACATAATACCATGACTTACAGTTCGCCTTAGTCTTTGCTAAAACGATTAGCGGGAAAACATACTGGCCAATAGCAATTAATGTCCATACCTCAACCGGTAAAACTTCATACAATATATTCGTGTAAAATGGTGTAATGTAGTATACGTAACTTAATATAACAAAAGTCGTTGATAAAATCAAAAAATGTGGTTGAAGCAGATGCAAAACCCCGTCTAGAATTCTAATATCACGTCGTTTAAAACCCTCTGACAACATTTTAGGTATATAACGCTCTGCAATGTCGAAGTGGCCTTGTGCCCACCGCTTTCTCTGTTTCCACGATTGTTTAAATGTTAGCGGTTTCTCATCATAGACGATGGCATCATGGGCCCATGTAGTCCGTATTCCTATCAATAAAACTTTCATAGTGAATTCCATGTCTTCAGTTAAACAAGTTGCACCCCATCCGAATTTCTCGAGAATATCAGTTGATATACACATTCCCGTTCCACCCAAAACACTAGAAAGACCTAGATTGTACTTTGCTAAATGCCAAATATGATTTACCAGCCAGAACGATATGGCAAATGTCCCAGCTATCCAAGTATCATGAGGATTTTTCGCGTCTAGATAACCTTGAATTACCTTCTCACCTTTGCACAGTCGATTGTTCATTTCAAGCAAAAAGTTAGGGTGAACTAAATTATCAGCGTCAAAAACAACAACAGCATCATACTTACGCTTTAATTTAAAAAGCTTAGAAAACATCCATTCCATTGCATAGCCTTTACCACGTTGGTTTAGGCTAAACCGTTCATGCACTATTGCTCCGGCATTACGAGCTAATTGTGCGGTACTGTCTGTACAGTTATCGGCAACAACAAATATATCATAAAGTTCCTGCGGATATTTTAACACATGAAGGTTTTCAATAAGCTGGGAAATAACCTTTTCTTCGTTATGAGCTGCAACAATAACAGCGAAAGTCTTCTTTGGCGTTAATATTTTGTCTTCAGGTCTTCTCCACATACCGAAGAAGGCAATAACAAAATAATACAATGTAAAAAAAACTATAATAAGTTGCATTGGAATCATGAGATAGTCAAAAGCGTAATTCATGGGTTTTGCTCCTTTAAAAAATCCCTATAATGAAAGGTTTTTTTATTTTATATAAAATGAAATGCTATCAAAACACTCCTGTGTTTTTATTACCAATCATAGTATAGTATGCCAGATAATTTAATATTAGTCTGCTTAAACAGCAGACTGTTTGCTAAACAAATCAAAAATTGTGTTCAAAATACCTAAGAGTGCATACGAAAAAAATATAGCAAATAAGACTGCACTATGATCAACAAAAAGTATATAACCACCCACCAAAAGCGTGATGATCGCCGGAATCATTTTTATATTTTCGCCTTTCCCTTTAAAATCGGGATATTTTACCGTACTAACCATTAAATATGCAAAGATTGTTACCATAAGAGGAAACCACCACCCAGATGGCTTATATCCAAGCATAACAAAAGTGGCTACCACACACCCTGCTGCTGGGATAGGCAATCCCATAAAGTAACCTTTTACTACCCCGGTGTTCACATTAAACCGCGCCAGCCGTAATGCACCACAAGTCGCAAAAATAGCCGTAACAGCATAACCAGCATTACCAAAATCCTTGAGTAAAAAAGCATAGGAAAGAATAGCCGGAGCAACACCGAACGAAACCAAATCGCATAGCGAGTCAAGCTCCTTACCGAATTCACTGCTCACTTTAAAATATCGTGCAACCCTGCCATCAATGCCGTCTGCTATCATAGCAGCCACGATTAACAAAGCTGCCGTAGTAAAATATCCACTAAATGTTGCAAGAATTGATAATACCCCAAATATAAGGTTTAAAGACGTAAACATGTTAGGAATAATACTTCTCACTGTGACAACCTCCCTATAACCGTCTCTCCGCCTTTAACCCTATCGCCCTTTTTAACCAATACGTCAACTGTTTTAGGCATAATGATTTCTGTACAAGAAGCAAACTTAATCATACCATACCGTTCACCTTTTGTTAATACGCTTCCCAAAGTGACCCAAGATACAATTCTGCGCGCAATAAGGCCTGCGATCTGTGTAACAAGAACACGCATATGATCATTTTCAAGACCAATAGAATGCCGTTCGTTTTCACACCCAACCGACTCTTTATAGGCCGGACGAAATCGCCCACATGTATATTGCTGGTATTTAACTTCACCGGAAACAGGACTGCGATTGATATGTACGTCAAAAACGGACAGAAAAATAGTAACTTTAGTACCTACTTCATTTAAAAATTCATCATCATATACTTCACATACGCCCATTACTTTCCCATCAGCTGGCGACATAACTAGAATATCATCGCTAGGAATTTTTCGTTCTGGATTCCTGAAAAAGAACGTGATGAAGGCTAGTAATACCCCGGGAATAATACTCCAATAAGGATTTACAGTTAACGCGACAACCAAAGTAATAAGCGCTAAGACTGTGATATATCTATATCCTTCCTTAACAATAGGAGTTTTAACCATGAATCATCCTCCTATAAACCATCCTACCAAAAACAAAAGGGCTGTCCTCAATGTGCCCTCCCATTTCTAACTCATTATAATATACCAAGTTTACTTTTGTCTAATGTTTTTTGTGCCATAACTTTTATCACAAAATGCGGCAATGCTAGCATTCTTAATGCCCTCTGCGGCTGCCTAACTAAGCGGAAAAGCCACTCTAAATTAGCCTGCTGCATCCAAAGAGGCGCCCTTTTAACCGTACCAGCCATTACATCGAAGGTACCGCCAACCCCAATAGCTAACGAAATATTAAGCTCTCTCATATTCTTATAAAGCCATTTCTCTTGTCTTGGTATTCCTAGAGCAGCAAGTAGTACATTTGCCCCCGAAGCATTAACTCTATCCAAGAGCTCCTTTTCATTATCCTTTGTAAAAAACCCATTTTGTGTTCCAACAATTTGTACTCCAGGATACCTAAATTCAGCTGCCGCTTTAGCTTTTTCCGCTACTCCTGGTGCACCGCCAAGTAAAAAAAACCGATAATCTTTCTTAGCTCCAGCAGCAAGAAACTGTTGTACTAAATCATATCCAGCAACTCTTTCTGGCATATGCAATCCATTATATCTGGCCGCCCAAACAACCCCCGCTCCATCTGGAACGATCAAGTCAGCCGCACGCAAAACTTCGGCCAGTTCTTTATCCTGCTGAGCCATCATAACCATTTCAGCATTAGCAGTAGCAATCAAATGAGCCTTAGGCTCTGACATATACTGCTCCAAAATGCTTACCGCCTCACTCATCGTTACAGCGTCAATCATTACATCTAAAACTGATATTTTTTTTTGCACGGTTTTGCTCCCCTAAAAAAAGCATACTACTTATTTCCAACCATTACCTATGAATTATTTTAGCACATTATTAGAAGCCGGGCAACCGTATAGGGAATTTCCACCTTGGTTTGGCATCCTGCGTATCTTGGACCTGATTCTCATCGTCTTTCAGATTACGGTCTTGACCGGAACGGGCTCGATAATTTATCGCTTGAGGTTCAGTTCCTCTTACGAAAGCGCTATATTCAATATCAGGACAGCCCCATTCATTTCGTTTTCCAGAATTAGCGCATATAGGAATTCCCGTTATTACATTAGGTGGCACAACAAATTCTGTTGGTGAGGTACCTAGTGTAACCTTATTCATCATCGTCCCCCACAGAGCGGATACCTGGGTCCCTGATATTCCCACTGGTTGACGATCATCATTGCCAACGTAAATACCGACTAATAATTCAGGAACATATCCGATAAACCAAGCCGTCTCATAATTATCAGTTGTTCCCGTCTTACCGGCAGCAGGGCGACCGATAGCGGCAGGGGTTGCAGTTCCATTATCAATGACCGCCTTCAACATATCAGTAAGTATATAGGCCACCTCGGGCAGTAGCACTGAGTACTGACTAGGGTTGTTTTCTTCCATAATTTGGCCACTTTCATCAAGGACTTTTAATATGCTTACGGGTCGAGACACTACCCCAGCATTAGCAAAAGCAGTATAGGCAGTAGAGAGTTCCAACAAACTAACCCCGTTTGTTAGGCCCCCTAGAGATGTCGCTAGATTATTATCTTGCGGAATAATTGTCGTGATGCCCATATTTTGAGCTAAGCTCAAAACGTTATCAATTCCAACTTGCTGCCCAAGTTTTACCGAAGCTACATTTACCGACATTCGTAATGCTTTTTTTATTGTTATCGGGCCCTGATGCTTTTTGTCATAATTTTCAGGAGAATAACCTGAAATATTAATCGGTTCATCTACTAGGATTGAATTAGCAGCCAAACCTTGGTTTAATCCTACAGCATATACAAATGGTTTGAATGCAGAGCCAGGCTGACGTATTTCAGCTACTACCCTGTTAAGCTGACTTTCTGCATAATCTTTCCCGCCAACCATGGCTTTTATATATCCATTCCGAGGATCAATAGCAACTACTGCGCCTTGTAATTGGCCTAGCACCGCTTCAGCAGCTTCTTGAGTTTTAATATCTAAGGTTGTATATACCTTTAATCCACCTTTATAAACCCTGTTTGCTCCGTATTTTCCGACCAATTCGTTTGCTATGTAATCCAAAAAGTATGAAGCTTGAACAGCCCGCTTTTTTTTCCCTGCTAAAGCAATAGGCTCTTGCACTGCCACCTCAACCTGATCTCGGGTGATATAGCCTTCCTTAACCATGCCCGACAATACAGTATTTCTTCTATCAAGCGCAGCCTTAAGATCAATATAGGGTGAATAAATATTTGGCCCACGTGGTAACCCGGCCAACATAGCACTTTCACCTAGCGATAATTCACTGGAATGTTTACCAAAGTAGACCTGGGCGGCAGCTTCTACGCCGTATGCTCCCTCGCCAAAGTAAACCTGATTAAGATAAGCTTGTAAAATTTCCTGTTTAGAAAATTTTCGTTCAATTATTACAGCTAATACAGCCTCTTTGATTTTGCGAGTGAAAGTCCGTTCTTGCGTCAAAAACATATTTTTAGCAAGTTGCTGGGTTAAGGTGCTTCCACCTTCAGCTAAGCTTCCTGTTCGGATATTCACAACTACGGCACGGATAATCCCTATTGGGTCTATTCCTGCGTGGTTATAAAACCGTGTATCTTCATTTGCAATTATGGCCTGCTGAACATAGGGCGATATATTATTAATCGAAACAACAATTCGATTCTCTTCAAATAACTTTGAAATCAATTGACCATTTATATCAAAAACCTGCGTGGCGGATACCATGCGGAGGCTGTCCAAGTCATCTGTTCCTGGCAACCCTAAAAACGAACAGCCTGGAGTTATAAACACACACAGTATAATTATAACAATAAGTGGCTTAGCTACAACGAAACGCATTAATATCGCTCCTTTCAAAGACTAGTATTCCAATGCCTTATTGAATTTACACGCAGGAATCCCTTTCATATGTCGCGAAATACACAGTATGTGTCACTAAATGATAACAGAGGTAGACTATTATGGAAAGCTCTAAAATATTTCGTATTATATGCCAATTGTTTACTATAATGTTGATTGTAATTGTGTCGTCACCACTCATTTCACTGGCATTTTATACATCCCCCACCAATGAGTTGAATCCGCCGTTAAATTTACACCAAGATGAATCTGTTAATAAAGGCATCTCTGATGTTTACATATTCAATGACGACTATTCAGATGACCCCCCAACCAACAAACCGGTATACGATCTCCTTACCGTGGCTGAACGGCAGGCCAAAAGCTTAACCACTGTTCTCCCTGCTTATCAACCATACTACGGTGAAAAAACAGTATATTTAACATTTGATGATGGCCCTGACCCCGAAAATACGCCAATAGTTCTTGACTTGCTAAAAAAACATGGAATTAAAGCGACTTTTTTTGTGACTGGCACTCAAGCCGAGAAATATCCTAACTTGTTAAAACAAATTTATCAAGAAGGTCATGCTATTGGTAATCATTCATATAACCATATTTACCGAGACCTTTATCAGTCTCCACACTCGTATATGGCACAACTCCATCAAACAGACAATGTGATCAAAAATATTATCGGCGTGCGACCGAATATAACTCGTGCACCGGGCGGTACTGTCGGTAGTTTTAATAGTCGCTACTGGGAGTTCTTAAAGAAAGAAGGCTATATTGAGGTCGGTTGGAATGTTAGCTCTGGAGATGCGTCCGAAGCTCGTGCCGACGACATTTTTCAAAACATCGTTTATCAGATGAATAATACATACTTATGGAGTCATGCAATAGTATTAATGCATGACGGACGTGGCCATTCCGAAACTGTAAAAGCGTTGCCTAATATAATTACTTATTTTAAAAAGCATGATTTTGAGTTTCACGTAATAAATCTAAAAACACCATCACCCTGGTAACTACCAGATCCTTTATAAATGGCAACGAAATGGATTGAACTTTATAGCAATGGTGATAATGCCCAGCAAAAAGCCGCCCATAAGGGCGGCTTTTCTTACAAACTATAGTTAGGCGATTCTTTCGTAATACTAATATCATGCGGATGGCTTTCCTTTAATCCCGCACCTGTAATCCGAATAAACTTTGTTTTAGAAATTAATTCTTCAACATTTTTAACACCGCAGTATCCCATGCCAGCTCTTAGTCCGCCTATCACTTGAAAGACAGTATCGGCTAAAGATCCTTTATAAGGCACGCGACCTTCAATACCCTCGGGAACTAGTTTGTCCATATTTTCCTGAAAATAACGATCTTTACTACCTTGAGCCATTGCCCCTAAAGATCCCATTCCACGGTATACTTTATAACTACGCCCCTGATAAATAACTGTTTCACCAGGACTTTCCTCGGTACCGGCTAATAAATTGCCTACCATAACCACGTTAGCACCAGCCGCTATCGCTTTAACAACATCGCCCGAATACTTTATTCCACCATCAGCAATAATTGGTGTATTATATTCACGTGCAGCATTTGCACAATTATAAACAGCTGTTATTTGAGGAACACCTATGCCTGCTATTACACGGGTAGTGCAAATAGAACCTGGTCCAATGCCAACTTTAACACAATCAGCGCCTGCTTCAATTAGGGCTCTTGTCGCATCTGCTGTAGCTACATTGCCTGCAATGAGTTCAACTTGCGGATATGTTGTTTTAATTTTTCTCACTGCCTCCAGTACACCACGAGAATGACCATGAGCAGTATCAATAACAATTACGTCAACTTTTGCTGATACGATAGCGTCTAATCTATCCATCATATCTGATCCAACACCAATAGCTGCCGCTACAAGCAAGCGTCCTTTGCTATCTTTAGCTGAGCTTGGATATTTTTGTGCTTTCTCAATATCCTTTATTGTTATTAATCCTTTTAAATTTCCATGATCATCAACTAAAGGTAACTTTTCAATGCGATGCTTCCGCAAAAGCTCCTTCGCATCTTCTAGGGATGTGCCAACTGGTGCTGTAATGAGATGTTCTTTAGTCATACAGTCTAATATTAATCTTGTTAAATCGCTTTCAAAGCGAAGATCGCGATTAGTAATGATACCGACCAGCTTATTTCTTTCCGTAACTGGTACCCCTGATATATGATATCGTTCCATCAAGTCATGAGCATCTTGCAGTGTGTTATCTGGTGCCAAAAAAATCGGGTCAACAATAATACCATGTTCTGATCGTTTTACCTTATCAATCTCATTCGCTTGACGCTCAATAGGCATATTTTTATGAATAACCCCGATGCCGCCTTCTCTAGCCATCGCAATTGCCATGCGTGCCTCGGTCACCGTATCCATACCGGAGCTGATTAAAGG
Organism: Negativicutes bacterium; assembly: GCA_028707635.1. Lineage (GTDB taxonomy): Bacteria > Bacillota > Negativicutes > JAAYSF01 > JAAYSF01 > STF2-20. The sequence continues at coordinate 7,693 of JAQWAQ010000059.1, read as the reverse complement.
AATGTTAAGTTTAATATTTCTAGTCAGGTGGGTAGACACTTCCACATCTCTCGGAAGCACTTCGGAACTTGCTGGTACCAAGAGAACATCATCAAAGGTAAGGCCTTCCTCACCGAATTTGTCTTGAAACATTTTTCCGCCCCTTTTCTTATGTATTTCCAAATATAATACCATATTTAAACTAGTCAAATCTACTCTTTTTTATGTAAGCAAAGATTTTTTATTAAATGGATTATCATACTTACTATTAATCCGAACTAACGTTTGCAATCTCTGCCAGTAATTGCTATAATAAACACAATAATAGCATTTTTCGGGGTGAATTTCATGGACAAAGAACTATCTTCTCGACAAAAACAAATTTTAAATTATATTAAAGAAACTCTTCATACTAAAGGCTATCCTCCATCAGTAAGAGAAATTGGACAATCTGTTGGATTAAGCTCAAGTTCAACTGTACACAATCACTTAACTAAACTTGCCGAAATGGGTTTTATCCGTCGAGACCCTACCAAGCCCAGAGCGATCGAGATTCTTGATGAAAAGGCATGGCGCCAAAAACGCCTTGTTTCTGTTCCCCTCGTAGGCCGAGTTACTGCTGGCCAGCCTATTTTAGCTATCGAAAATATTGAAGAGACATATCCACTGCCAGCAGAGTTAATAGGAAGCGACGATAACATTTTCATGCTGTCAGTTAGCGGAAATAGCATGATTAACGCGGGAATACTCGATGGTGACTTTGTTTTAGTACGAGAACAACACTCGGCTAACAACAGTGATATCGTTGTGGCATTAGTTGATGACGAAGATGCAACAGTTAAGCGCTTCTTTAAAGAAAAAGAATATATAAGACTACAGCCAGAAAACGATGACTTACAGCCAATTTATGCTAAAGACGTCTATATTTTAGGGAAAGTCATCGGTGTCTATAGGAAGCTATAAAATAGAAAGAGCAGCACAAATGTGCTGCTCTTTCTATTTTATAGCTTGTCGCAAAGAAACTCTAGTACCAACACGGACAACTCGGTCTTCTGGCTTGAACTCATCAGTGAAAAGAAGTTCACGATCCACTTCTTTCCCGCTCGATCGTTTTACCCTATATGTTGATATCATAAAGCCTTTCTGGCCTTGAGTCTCAATTACTTGTCTTCCATAATCTAAATTAGGATCTTGCTTAATTATAATATTCGGTTCAACAACTTTTTTATTTGCTGACTCTATACTAATATCAGGCCTCATGGCACTATTTTTACTTAAAATGAAAATTGTAAGGTTATCTTCTTTTATTTGACTAAGAATATAGATGTTGTTCGATAAACTATTTCTAAATCTGAAATCAAGCAAATTATCGGCTACAGTAGCGTCCTGCCCTAAAGGTACATAACCCGGTGGCCGGAAATGAGATGTTCTTTCAACAATTTCCATGTCGGCAAGCAATACGACGTTATATAAAGTACTGCTAACTTGACAAACACCCCCGCCAAGATCAGGCACGAGTTTCCCTTCTATAAACACAGGTGCTTCTTTATATCCGACCTCTGCAATGCGCAGACCAACGAGGTCATTAAAAGAGAATATCTCTCCTGATCGTAAAAGAGCGCCGCTTATACTATTAGCAGCCAATTGTATGTTTTGAGCACGGTTCTCATTGACCGGGTTAAACTGGGTTGTATACATGGCAATTATACCATCAATATCGTTAATATCACTAGTCTGAACGGTCGGCTCTATCTCTGATACTGGAATATCAATAACTACTGGAAAACCATCGTCTAATTTAGAGTTTAAGACTTTGATCAATTGTTCAACATTAACCTTAATCCCTTTCGATTCCGGTAGCTTAATTACATTTACACCATCCAGCCTTACTTCTGCGTTGTGGGGATCACGATCAATTTTAGCGGCAATATCAGCTATGATTGCTTTTAGTTTATCACTATCATATGAAGGGATTAAAGGTACTGTGTAGCCCCCATGAATAGTAATATACCTTTCTTTGAATTGCCGAAAGACACTTCCACATCGGCCGACATTAAATGCTTGCTCAGCAAGTCTGGTTGAATCGATAGCAAATGTAATTTCATTAGAAAACAGCGGCCAATTATCACCTTCATACCTCATAGTAATAGGCGTTTTATTTAGCCGCCGCTGTACGCTGTCTTTTATCTTAGCTTCGGCCTCCTGAACTGAAAGTCCTCCAACATCAATATCGCCGACTGTTACACCGTTATATACTTTATCTGTCACCATGAATGCTATATTCGTCGCGACTATGCTGATAGTACTAAATAAAATAATAATTCCTAAAAATAAAACGACATTAGATATTTCTTTGACTGTCAACTTTTGCATAATAAGCACCTACCAGTTCATTGCATGACTAGCAAACCAAAAACCCCGCAACAGCGGGGCCCAAGCTTATTGAATATTCATTGATAATTCCACGAACTTGCCAGCTAATTTTGCTTTTTGAAGAACTTCTTCAGTAATTTCGCCTCCTTGCTCAACAATTACCATACCATTGTCTGTTTCAATCTTCCGACTTGCCTTTTTACCAAGAAGGTATTTGCGATGACGATCATCAAACTTTTTAGCCGATTCGTCTGTAGCATCACTCTGTACACGAGGCGCAGTCACTGCATCGACGGGAGTAGTTTTTACAGGAGCGACTTGAGGAATTGGAGCTAAATCCGGTGCCTTTTCGATTTTTGCAGAGTTTACAGTTATTGATTTAACAGAATCCGTATTAGTTATAATAACAACGTCTTTACCGTAAGTGAGGATTCTTTCTGCAGAAACCTGCAAAACTTCCCCATTATTCTCTTCGACTTCACAAGAACATATTGCTCCGCTTTCATCAAGAATTATTTCTTTTATATTCCCAATCATACACCCTGTATTAGTTAAAACGTTAGTTCCAATTACCTGAATATTAGCTTCTAATAAACTTTCGATATTAGGAATATCCTTAATATCTAATATGTTCTCAATTTTATCAACTGTAACTGCACATTCACCGATTGCTGTAACATCAGACATTGGTAACAATTTAGCCCCTAAATACCACTTTCCTTCATCGATTACCAAAGCTGTGACTGCACCTTTTTCTGCATTAATTACAAATCTCTTTACTTTACCAATTTCTCGACCTTGAGCAATACTGAAAACCGGTAATCCAATGATATCAACACTTTTTTTCATTATATAGCCTCCTAAATAAATTAACTAATATTGCGCCATTCTAAAAACTCTTTATTAATTTCATCCATAATTGGAATAGGTATTTCTTTATAAGGAGTATGATACATTTTATGCTCAAGTAATATGTTTTTAGCAATCCTCAAGTATGCAATAGCATCAATAAACTCTTTCTCAAAAATATTATTGTTTAACTTTGCTGCTATTCGGCGCCCCTCTACAAATGTAGTTATCGCCTCATCAAACATACCCGCATTCTTTTGTAATGTTCCTATTTCAATAATTAAGAACGGAGCCCCATCACAATCTGGGTAAAGCTTAAAAGCCTGCTCAAAAGCCTTAAGCGCTTGCTCAAATTCCTGACATTCTTTTTGTTGAAATGCATAATCCATTAGCTCATCCAACGTAGGACTGCTCGATAAGACATCTACTAAGTCTGCCCTCATAGCGCCATCCTCCACAACCTTGGTGTTTTGCATAATACCTATGCTTGAGTCGCATTGATTGATATCTCCCAGTGTCGCAAGAATGATAGGCTCGTTAGCGAGCTCCGGTTCAGCCTCTTGGACTTCACTAGCAGTTTCTTCATTCATACCACTATCTTCAGTAATTTCATCTGGCTTGTCTTCCACGATACTGGTAGCAAACTCCAGATCAGCCTCTTGGGCTTCACTAGCAGTTTCTTCATTCATATCGCTATCTTCAGTAATTTCATCTGGCTTGTCTTCCACGATACTGGTAGCAAACTCTAGATCAGCCTCTTGGACTTCACTAGCAGTTTCTTCATTCATACCACTATCTTCAGTAATTTCATCTAGGCTGTCTTCCACGATACTGGTAGCAAACTTCAGATCAGCCTCTTGGGCTTCACTAGCAGTTTCTTCATTCATACCACTATCTTCAGTAATTTCATCTAGGCTGTCTTCCACGATACTGGTAGCAAACTCCAGATCAGCCTCTTGGGCTTCACTAGCAGTTTCTTCATTCATACCACTATCTTCAGTAATTTCATCTAGGCTGTCTTCCACTGCAGAACTGTTAATAAACTTTTGATCAATATTCGTGCATTTCATTAAAGTCCATTCAGGCTGGTAGCAATCAATAATTATAGTTGCCGCTGTATCATCTTCGGATATTTTAGAAAAATTAGTATTAGATGACATTTGAGCGTGCTGCAATTCAGCGGCAGACTCACCCAATGCCATCATCCTATCATAATATGCAATAAAATACGCACTTATCACAGCGATAACAGCCAATACTCCAACAGTGCCAATAAAGCCTGCAGAGCTCACGATAACACGCGGAACGACTAAACTAAGAAATACTGCACAACCTGCACATAGAAACAACGACATAAGATGTATTGGATAGCCAAAAACATTAGCCAGCTTGTAGAAGATAAATGCTGTAATAGAGATAACCCCTAAAGTAATTATTACATATTCCACAAAATCCCACCAAAAATCGATTTAACTTGATCTATAAGTTTTTTCTACATACTTTGCGGTTTTCCTTGTCTATTAACAACATTTCTGTAGATATAATCATATTTTTGTGTATTTATGACAAAAAATCTCTTCTGCAGCACCCATTATCCCTATAACTGCATGCTCAAATGTTAAACTTCCCTGAAGATATACTGCAAAAGGGGGGCGAATTGGGCCGTCTGCACTTAATTCGATAGACGCACCTTGAACAAAAGTACCTGCAGCCATAATTACAGCATCACTATACCCCGGCATAGCACTTGGCTCGGGCCTGACATGAGCATCAACAGGGGAATATTTTTGTAACCCACGACAAAAAGCAACCATTTTCTCTGCTGATTTAAGTTCAATTGCTTGTATAATATCACTACGCCGTTCATCTATAGCGGGGGAAGTAGTATAACCTAGCAAAGAAAAAAATGCTGAAGCGAAGATTGCTCCTTTAACAGCTTGCGCTGTTGTATGAGGTGCCATAAATAATCCTTGATATAATAATCTATTTTCGGCCAAAGATGCTCCTAGCTCAATTCCTATTCCTGGAGCTGTAAGACGGCTGGCTGCCATTTCAACTAAATTAGCTTTCCCAGCTACATAACCGCCAGTTGGAATTAAACCGCCCCCGGGATTCTTTATTAGGGAACCTGCAATTATGTCAGCACCAATTGCTGTTGGCTCAAGAACATCAACAAATTCACCATAACAGTTATCTACAAAACAAACACACTCTTTATTTATGCTTTTTATTACGCTACAAATTTGGCCAAGCTCCTGAATCGTCAACGGAGAACGCATGCTATAACCACGTGACCGTTGAATAAGGGCTATTTTTGTTTTCGACGTTATCGATCTTTCAATGCCAGCCATATCAATACGATTATCAACAAGTGGCACTTCATGATAAACTACACCAAATTCATTTAAAGATCCACAACTGTTGCCTTCACAGCCTATAACCGTCCGCATTGTATCATATGGAGAACCTGCGACTGATACCAGCTCATCACCTGGACGGAGAATACCAAAAAGCACCGATGCTAATGCATGAGTCCCTGATACGAATTGAGTCCGAAAAACGGCTTTTTCTGCTCCACAAATATCTGCCCAGACTCGGTCTAAAGTATCTCTGCCAGTATCACCGTAAGCATAGCCTGTAGTTGTTCGAAAGTGATAATCTGATACTCTGTTTTTACGAAATACATCTAGAACTCTTTTAGTGTTAGCCTCGGCAATTTCATCGACAACAGCAAAAAAGGGCTTGGCCTCAATAAGAGCTTGTTTTTTGATATTCTCTATTTCAGCAGAAAAATTTACCAACTTATACATCTCCTGTCATGAATGAATTAAAGCGATTCCTTTTTTCAATTGGTAGTGATGCCGTTACATATATGCCATCCTCACGATACTCGACAGATTGGACTATAGCTTGATTATATAACTGCGCCAGAACGCCAGTGTCATTATATGGTATTAAAAATTTCATATCAACAACAACAGGTAGAGCCCTTTCTTCGATTAGCTTGTTTAATAGCTCTATTCCTTCACCGGTAAGAGCAGAAATAGCAACGCTATCCTCTGTCCTAAGTAGTCGTTCAATAACTTTTTTGTCAGCTTTATCTATCTTATTAAAAACAGTAATCATAGGTTTATTATTAACATTCAGCTCACCAAGCACTTTAAATACAGCGTCACTTTGCTCCTCATGTTGTGGATGGCTGGCATCGATGACATGGATGAGTAAATCAGCCTGAACAACTTCTTCTAAAGTGGCCCGAAAAGCAGCAACAAGCTGATGTGGTAGTTTTTGAATAAAACCAACAGTATCGGTAACCAAAACATCAAGACCGTTAGTCATAGTAATTCGACGAGTTGTAGGATCCAGAGTAGCAAACAACTTATCCTCGGCAAGAACATTCGCACTTGCAATCTTATTAAGCAGGGTGGACTTTCCTGCATTTGTATATCCAACTAGAGAAACAGCCGGTATTTTTGACGCTTGACGTGCTTTACGGTGCAAATCTCGCTGTTTTTTAACATTCTCAATGTCATGTTTAATATCGCTAATTCTCGCCCTGATCTTCCGTCGATCAACTTCCAGCTTGGTCTCCCCCGGGCCTCTAGTACCAATTCCCCCCCCTAGTCTGGACAAAACCAGCCCTTGTCCCCCTAATCGAGGAAGGCTGTATTGCAGCTGTGCCAATTCTACTTGGAGTTTACCTTCATGTGTTTTTGCGCGTTGTGCAAAAATATCTAAAATTAACGCCGTACGGTCTATCACCTTAACGCCCAAAGCCTGCTCCAAATTACGCTGTTGTGCGGGAGAAATTTCATCGTCAATAATTACTACATTGGCTTCTCTTGTTTGTACAAGAAGGCTTATTTCTTGAACCTTACCACGCCCAATAAACGTACTTGCATCAGGCTTTTCTCGTTTTTGCCAAATTACATCGACGACCTCTACACCAGCAGTCTCGGCAAGTTGTTCTAGTTCCCTTAGCGAGTCAGCAATATCCCAAGCACCAGACTGTTCAAGTCCGGTTAGAACTGCTTTTTCTATCGTCCCAGTAGATTGCAAACGCTCACCATTTACCAACTGACGTTCAATTTCCTTTAAAAAAATCACAAAATCAGCCTCTAAGAGCTGATCAATCGACATGGGACCAACGATATTTGTCGAGACATTTTCGTCACTTATGTTCGTTATGTAGCCAAAACTAATATCTACAGCATTACCATCGTCTACACCAATCGCCGCCATTATATCAAAACGCTTAAGCTTAAGTGCTGATACATCGATTTCACTTAGTATACTCGTTCCATTCGGATGTGTATGTATACATCGAATTCCACTTAGCCGAGAACTGCTCCTTCGTTCCTCGGTATCAGGCAAAGAGACTGTCTGCAAATCTCCCACTGACACTGATGTTACTAGCCCTCTCCTATTAATATAAATTGCAATTTCCCGTTTTATCTGTTCTGTAAGCGATGCTAGCAGCTCAATTATCTCC
>JAQWAQ010000058.1 GCA_028707635.1 Negativicutes bacterium | reverse complement strand
TAACGCATCGTCTGCAGCCAAGTCATGCCCAGCGAGCGGCCCGCTTCCATCTGCCCTTTGTCAATCGACTGAATACCACCCCGGAAAATCTCGGCCACATAGGCCCCGCTGTTAATCCCGCAAGCCGTGATGGCCGCAACGAACGGATCAATCCGCTGATTCAGAATCAGCGGCAGCGCAAAATAAATGATGAAGATTTGCACCAAGAGCGGGGTGCCCCGAATAAAGTCAACATAAATTGTCGCAAGCGCCTTGATAACAATATGAGTCGACAATCTGGCGATCCCAACAATCATACCAATCAAAAGACCAATACCAACGCTGATTGCCGTAATCTGAATGGTAATTCCCGCTCCCATTAACAGCAGGGGAAGTGACCCGACAATTAAATCAAAATCAAAATCCATGTTATTTCACCCTTAAAGATATTTGTCACTTAGCAATATATATTAATACATATACAAATTATATGCATAGACTTACATAGTGTCAAGGCTTGACAAACTGGAAAAGAAGGGGTCAGGCCTTGCATTATTGCATTTCTTTTTAACTGCCAGAAATTCTTTCTACCTGTTGCAGCATTCTTTTACATATGCAAGTATGCAAGGCCTGACCCTACTTGTTCAAGGCTGGGGTCATAGAAAAGAGTAAATAGAAAAAGCACGATATCTCATCGCGCCTTTTCCCTGCTTACCCCTGTTTTTTGCCAAACCATTTCTGGTATATCTTCTCATACTCGCCGCTCTTTTTGAGCTCGTCCATTGCCTTGTTGACTTTGTCGACAAGTTCTTTATTATTCTTGGCAACAGCCAGACCGTAGTCTTCGGCATTAGCCACTTCACCAACCAACTTAGCATCCTTGCTGGCCGTTTGCGTCAGGTAATACTGGTTAACAGGCAAATCATTAACAACAGCATCAGCCCCGCCGTTTACCAGTTCCATGTAAGCTTCGGAGTTGCTGTTGTACTCGCGAACTTGCGCATTCTTAATTTTCGCAGCCTCTTTCGCTGATGTTGTGCCGATTTGCACTGCAATCCGTTTGCCTTCAAGATCCTTGAAACTATTAATCGTTGTATTATCTTTCTTAACAACGATCGATAAACCGGATTTATAGTAAGGCTGGGAAAAATTAACCTTTTGCGCCCGTTCATCAGTAATGCTCATGGCCGAGGCAATCATGTCGACTGCACCGGTTTGCAAGGCAGGAATCAGTCCGTCAAAGCCAATGTTCTGGATTTCAACCTGAACCCCCATTTGCTTGCCAATCGCGTTGGCAAGATCAATATCAAACCCTGTATACGCTTTGGTTTTTTCATCTTGGAATTCAAACGGTGGGAAAGTCGCTTCAGTACCTACCTTTAAAACCTTAGCCTGTCCCGATGTTGACTGCTGTTTGCTGCAGCCGGCAAGTCCCATGGTCAGAACAAAAAAGGCCAGTACCAGCAACGCTATTGATTTTTTGGACACTATATAACCCCCTAAAGATTGTCTACTAAATAATTATACACGATTTCGCATACGCATCAACCGCAACAAACCTCGCCTATCGGATAAAAAGGACGCTATGCCTAAACATAGCGTCCTTTGCTTCACTTTCCTGCAGTTTTCAGCGAACCAACCTTATTTAGCCGGTTTTACACCAAACCATTTAACATAAATTTTTTCATATTCACCGTTCTTCTGGAGTTCATCCAAAGCTTTGTTGAGTTTTTCACCAAGCTCGGCATTTTTCTTAGAAGTAGCCAGGCCATAATCTTCAGCAGTCAGCGGCTCGCCAACAACTTTAGCGTCTTTGCTGCCTGATTGAACGATAAAGTAATCATTAACCGGTTTATCATTAATTACAGCATCTACACCGCCGGCTCTAAGCTCCATAAAAGCCTCGGGCGGATTATTGAACGCGCGGACTTTCGCATTTTTCACTTTAGCGGCTTCATTAGCACCCGTTGTGCCAATTTGGACAGCTATATTCTTGCCTTCAAGGTCTTTAAAGCCCTTGATTGTATTGTTATCGCTCTTAACAACAACCGTCAAGCCTGATTTGTAGTAAGGCTTGGAGAAGTTAACCTTCTTCGCCCGTTCTTCCGTAATGGTCATACCTGACGCAATCACGTCAATATTGCCAGCCTCGAGCGCCGGAATCAGACCATCAAAGCCCATGCTCACGATTTGAACCTCATAACCCATTTGTTTGCCAAGAGCTCTGATCAGATCCATATCAAAACCAGTGTACTCTTTTGTCTTTTCATCTTGGAACTCAAATGGCGCAAATGCTGTTTCCGAACCAACCCTAATAACCTTTGGCGCTTGTGTTGTCGACTTCTGGCTTCCGCAGCCAGTCAAGCCGATTGCCATAACAAACATGCCCAATACAATAAGTGCAAGAATCTTTTTAGACACTGTAATAAACCCCCTTAGTATTTGTAATTCACATTTATAATTATACAGCAAATCCGCATAATTAATCAAGTGATTTTTTATTACTTTCTACCTCCGTTTTCTCTTTCCCGACCCAAATAAATAAGCCCGGTGATAGGCCGGGCATTGCTTCGAATAAGAAAACTAATTATCTGCAGCTGTTTGAGCGTGTGCTTCTTCTTGTTCCCTGCGCGCGTTAAAACAATCGCGGCAATAAATAGGACGGTCATTCCGCGGTTTAAAGGGCACGTGCGTGACTACGCCACACTCGGCGCAAATCGCTTCATGCATTTCCCGCTGTGCTGTGCGATCATCTCCGCCCTCACGGCTGCGGCGCCTTACATCGCGACATTCGCGACACCGTGCTGGCTCATTCTCAAACCCTTTCACAGCATAAAATTCCTGTTCGCCCCCGGTGAAAACGAAATCTTTCCCGCACTCCTTACACTTCAGAGTTTTGTCCTGGAAAGCCATTGAAGAAATCCCCTCACCTTATGAAGATTAAAAACCCTTGCTTAGCCGACCTGGTCTTTGACCCCACACTCGCCTGCTGGAAGGTTCGCTACTAGGAACTAACCCCTCACTACTACCTCTCTCGGACTAACAAATTTATTAACTGCCCGGCAGGGCTTACCTCTAAGCCGCACCATGCTCAAAGCCTACTTTGGGCTCCTTACGTGGATCGTTTCGCCTGCGACTGGCATCGATTTTCAACCACAGACCTAAGCAAAATGGTTCTTACATTAAATTATAGAAGCCATACCAGAAAAATGCAAGGAAAAAAAAGAACTTCCAGAATTAAGCCCCTTTTGGCTCGAACTTGCCGATCACAAAAAAGGTTCCCCGCGCCTTGAGAACCAGATCGCCAATCTCATCAATCACATCAGCCTCAACCACCATTGTACTCCTGCCGCTGTGCAGCACTGTACCACGGCTTTTCAGCGCCTTCTGCGGCTTAGCGCCTTTAATAAAGTTCATATTCATATCCAGCGTCACAACCTTGTTGCCCGTCGTCGCACAAGCGATTCCCATTGACGTATCCGCCAGCGACGCCAACGCCCCGCCATGTGCTACATTATATAAATTGGTATGCTTATCCGCATGAATCGGCATAGTAAGCTCGGCATACCCCTGTCCTAATTTGGCAATCTTCATTTCCAAAAACCGCACATACGGATTGTAGTTATAAATCTCAAACAAATGCTCTTTTTGCAGCGAAAACTCTACCGACAAAGAAAGACCTCCCATATTCCAACAATATTTTTCAAATTCTTTTACCCCAATTATATGATTTTAACAAAAAAAAAGCAACGAAAGCGACTGTTCAACTGCTCACGTTGGCTGGATTCTTATTATGTAATTATTGGAGATCTTGCAGCGCAGGTGGAATCTTAAATCGTTATATTGATAAAATTCCCGATTTCATCAACCGGACTATACTTACCCTTAGAATTATAAACTCCTGTCGGTCGATAAAACCTTTGCCAAATCCTAATCAGCTGACCCGCTTCTTTGATCTGTACCTCTACCCTCTTGCGACAGAAGCGCAGACAGGAACTTTCTGACGCAGCTGATAAAAAATCATCACGTCGTACCCTCTGCGCCCGGGAAACACGAGCAACTGATGAAACACTTTTGCTACCCGCCGCATAATATTCCAGATAACCAATGACATTACCACTATGCCTAGAAATAATCATGACTTACCTCATAAAAATACATTTGTTATATTCTTATGAAAAGCAACCCAAATTATTCCTGCGAATCATGACATAACAAACAAAGTGGGGTCAGGCCTTGCATTGTTGCATTTCTTGACGTAACACAATAACACAACACCTGGCACTGAATGTCACAGCGATGCCTTATTAACTAATGGCCATAAACCCGAACCTAGTGTAATGAGAGCGCTGACGGATATCACCACTAAAGCAATATAACGGAACCGCACGGCATTTACAGCTCGGAACAGCCTTTCTCCCAGCCACCAGCTCAATACTATAGCAGGAATCGAAACGATAGCATATATACCAATACTTTGAGCAACTACCCCTCCCATCAAATAGATCATAATAACAGTCGCGGTATTACCTAAAATGAAATAACGGGTCAAGTCGGCCCGCATGGTAACTTTGTCTGTCCCCTCATTCATCATATATAAAACGATTGGCGGTCCGCTTAGACTGGTAGTAGCCCCTAATAATCCGCTTAGCAATCCGGCTACTAATTTCCCTAGCCAATGATGGGCTGTCGAGAATTTCACATTAGCAGACATTGCAATGGTCGCAGCAATCAGTGTAATACCAATTACAATTTTGAGCGTACTCTCGTCAATAACGCTAAGAACATAAGCGCCTGGTAGTGCACCTAATAAACTGGCTGCGAAAAGTGGCATAATTCGAGCAAAGTCACCTTCTCCCCAAGTTTTGTACACTATAAAACCTTTCATCAATATCCCAATGATAAGGACAATAACCACAACTTCTTTGGCATTGATAGCACATGCTAACAACGGCGCCGCAACTAGAGCAAAGCCAAACCCTGTAACAGTTTGCAAAATCCCGGCCACGAATATAACAAAAAATACGTATACTGCTGTCAATGTTAACATTGCTTCCCCCAGCGGCACATAATCAAATGCCACTCTCTTTGACTATAGTTGGTATCTTATATCTAATTATATCAAAACATCGGCCCCAGCGACACATTTCCGTTCATTTCTGATTTTGATAGCTAAGAATGAAAAGGGCCCCGAAAGCCTATACAGCAAAAATTGCTGTGGGCGCTATCCGATGCCTAACTTGCCATGCGGCGAAAGATATGCAATTAGATTCCACATTGTTGCATATCGTTTAAAAAAGCCGGATATAATCCGGCAACATCTGAAATCACTATTATACTCCGTCAGACAAACTATACAGCTAAACGCTAACATCAATAGGACTATTAAAATAATATCCGGTCTGCTTACCAAGTACCGACTGTGAGACATTTTGCAGTACCATTGTAAAATATTTATCATTTACAAGAAGTTTTCCAGTCTTTGCTATATCATTATTGAGAAAAAACAAGAACCTTTTGTCATCAAAATTTATTTTCCCAGTCTGTTTATTAAGCTCTAAGCCCATCTTACGATAGTCAGCAGCATTCTTCCCAGTCATAAGTTCCTTCACTTGATTAAGAAGCTTGGCACCTTCACTGGTTACATACTTAGAAGATTTAATTATTTCGCTAAACTTATTGTAGGCCTTGACCAACTTATCAAGTGAGTCTCGAGCCATAACCTGAAAACTATTGCTCGTGGTACCATTTGCAAACAAATCTGCTAAAACACCATCCTTTGAAAACGGCTTTGAACTATCCCTTAATTCTTGAGCCACCTCATTTAAGTTTGCCGAGTCCTTGTTTGCTCGTTGCCGGTTGGAATTGGTTATGATAGGAGTTAGGCTAGTCGCCCCCCCCGCAACCCCAGCATTACCAATATAATACTGCTGATATCCAACCGCCCCGACTGACGTTATTCCAGCCATCACTTAAACACCCTCTTAACCTTGTCTGTCTAAACGAATTCCCACAGGTCTTGCTACGACACCACCGTCGTACGCCTTGGAAATTGTTTGCTTCTGCGTTGCCCGGTTTAGGTACATCTGCACTTTTTGCTGTATAACCTGGTTTTCGCAACGAACACTTTCTAAAACCTGCCGGCCTTCCTCGGTAGTTTTATACTCATCTCCACATTCATCAATAGCCTTCTGTACAACTTCCCGTTGACGCATCAGCTCAAAAAAAAGATCGTAATCCTGCTTTTCCAAGAACTTAGCCATTTCACGGGTTATAAACAGATAATCATCCCAGAATTTCTTCGTCACTTTACCTGGCCACCGCCCGGTTAACCCGTGTTAGCTTAATGGCTTCAACCCACGTATCTCTCATTTCAGTTAACATATTTTTTGCTTCACCAAGCTGTTGAGTATCTTTCTTAACATTACCCTGAATAAGGCAATATTCAATATAGTCATAAAGCGCCATCCATGTTTTTGAAATTTCTAGCTGCATATCGAGAGTACTCATAAACTCATGCACAATATCTTGCGCTCTCATATTTGCACTGTGAGATTTAGCCCTATCTCCCTGTTCAAGTGCCTTTATACTCTCGTTTACAAATCTAATAGCTCCATTATAGAGCATTAAAGTTAATTCTTCCGGAGACGCTGTCATAATCTGTTGCGTCTTATAAGCATTCGCTGTAGTAGCCGCATTCACTTTACCTTCCTCCTCTATAACCAAACCAAATTAACTGCTGAACTGCTGACTGAGCCATGAACTCTGCTGGGTCAATTTACTCAGAGCCGTTTCCATAGCATCAAATTGCTTATAGTAGCGGTCTTCCATCTGCTGCAATCGGTCACTCATATCGTATAGACGATCATCAAAATTTTGAAGTTGCTTAGCCAGTGAGCTGGTAGTATCCGTAGTGTCAGGATAACCCGCCACATCTTTAATACTTTTCATCGAATTATACATCTGATTATAAAGCCGGGTAGCTACACCTTGAGTGGCAGTAGTATCGCCGCTGCTTCCGAACATTTTATATACAATATCAGGATCTTCCTCAAGCGCCTTTCTAAGTTTATCTTCGTCAACATATATTTTACCACCATTGCCCAATTCCGAAGACATACTACCATCACTATCAACATACGAAGCTGTACTAACACCAATATCGGCCACACTTTTGTACTTACCACTAAGCCCTTGGATCGGATTTGCAAAATCAAGCCGCATTGTGGATGCTATTTGGCTAAGAAGAGAATCGCGCCTTAATGTACCGCTTTTCGCCTTTTCTTCCCAAGCCTTAATATCGCTATCTTTCATATCAGTCTTCTGAGCATCCGTAAGTGGCAGAAAATCTCGATATTTTGTCTCATTCAATTCCGTGTTGATAGCTTTCAAAAAGCTGTTGTAAGTATCGACAAATGACTTGACGGTAGAAATAGTCTTGTCGATATCAGCCTGTATACTAATACTTGTAGCAAGCCGTTTTGTATTGTCATTAGGGTCGATAGCGCTTACAGCCTTAAGATTATACGAGACCCCCGAAACTTGAAAACTATTGGACGATTGTTCTAAATCTACACCGTCAATGTTTACTTTAGCATTCTTACCGTTAAAGACTAAATTAGTTTCAGAAACCGAACCTATCTTTAATTTATTCGCTACAAAATCAATTGCTTCTAAATTGCTATCCGTGAAATCAACCGTAGCTGATGCTCCCGTTTTATTACTATAGAAATAAAAACGATCAAGAGTAGCATCGTAGTTAGCCTTGACACCGGCCCCTGAATTATTGATCCCACTCACAACATCATAAATTGTGGTTTTATCCGTAATATTGATATTAACATTTTTTCCGTTAATTACAAATTTTAGTTCTGTATTATCAGCCGAATTGTAACCAAATTGCTTAACCAGCGTTGCATTTGATTTCCCTGAAGCAGTATCCGTTATCTTGTCACTGCTTGATAATTTTACACCATCAGCTAGCTGATTAACAATAATAGCGTGCGAAACATTAGCGGCTTCGCCGTTTGCCGTTGCGGAAATGACTGTGTCATTCGTCGACGTTACCTGCTTAGGTATTAAATTGCTTTGCTTTCGAAAATCAGACAGCGTGCTATTACGAAAATCTTCTGTTAAAGAATACATTGTATTGTAATCTTGTTTCTTCCACTCAAGCTGTGTCTTTTGCTGCCAAACCTTATCGTAACTAGCCCGGCGAGCCTTCATGAGATCCTTGACCATTTGATCAACATCCATTCCTGACCCACTAAGCCCATAAGTACGCATAACCATTTGAATTCATCTCCAATTATTATTTGAAAACTAGGCCTTCTTATCAAGCAATAATCCAACGTACTCCCTTATTTTTGCAATAGTATCAAGCATTTCATGTGGTGGAAATTCCTTGAGAACCCTGTTGTCCCTGGTATCTATTACCCTGACAATCAGACGCTGAGTCTTTTCATGCATAGAAAACTGAATATCCGAATTAATCATCTCGAGAAACTTATTCATTTCATAAGTCAATTCACTTAGGTCTTCTTTATTAAGAGGCTTCTTCTCTCTCTCTGTTGCCTTTTCAGCTGAACTTCCTTGTCCCAGCTTATCATAGTCTGTTTTTTTACCTACCAATTCCGGCTGACTTGATTGATTGCTGCTTATCGAGCTGTAACTTTGCTGAGTGTTTAGCTGCCTCAATGCACTGACTTCCATGTCACAACACCTCTTACATATACATTCTCAAATATATTATCGAAAGAAATCGGCTAATTCTTTAGCTAAAAAAAAAAAATTGACAAATTTCTTGTCAATTATCAGAATTTTGAAGGTCAGACTACTTTTGACTGCTAACTTCATTGTCCTCTTAACAAATTCAAATGATGACTCAACCTGTTCCCAATTACGAGTAGCACAGACTATAAGAATCTAAATCTTGACATTAAATAAATGCTGCACCCATGGTTCTTTAGATGGTTTCGTAGATAGAATTCCTGTGGAACGATCAACAAAGACGGCGGTATCACTAGAAATATCCCTCTTATAGACATTAGCGTTTATACCAACTGATACCCTGTCACCTATACAACAATTACCTATTATGGATGAGTGAGGTAACAAAGCAACCCCCTTCCCAATCTTAGGATATGATCCATCCTGAGCACCAACGGTACAACCATGAATTGCGACAAAGAAATCTGAATACTCAGCCTTGCCTAACACAGTTCCAACAATATGAAGCAATAAAAAGATCCTAGGCATTTTAGCATCATACATACAGCTCAGGCTATGCAAAGTTCGGTTTAAATAATATATTTTATTTGCTAGGTTATCATTTTGAGTCTCAAGCCAAACTGTGTTAGATAAGAACCATAAGTAAACAGCATATTGATTAGCATGAAGGTGATTTAGGTATGTTTCCCCATTATTGTAATATGAACTAATGGTGACATGCTTAAAACAATAATGAGTTCGTTCTATTGCAATATCAAAGACATTAGAATATTGACTTGGTTTAACTAGTTTATTATCGGGGAAAAAGTGATTCAACTGTTTCGCAGTATAATCTATAAACTCCGTGTAAGGCAAAGATAGCTGCATTTACTAACCCACCTATCCTGATATCTAAACACTTCGAGCAAATAAAGTATCGCTCGTTACTTTCTAAATTTATTCAAGTATTCCCAATCATCCATATGGATCATGGTAGCAAGCTGCTCCTTAACAATATTCGGTACGACTTCGATTTTCTTACTATCCAGCTTTAAATAAGCGCATATATATGGCGGGTACCAAAAGGCTCTCGCGACTCTATCTATTGTTTCTTCGTCTGAATCTAAGGGAATCTCTTTTAGTAATTCAAATTCATTTTGCTTTAAATAGCGAAATTTGCACATATCTTGATGCTCAATTGGCAGCTCAGCACCTTGCTCTACCATTTCACAAAATTCTCTAAAAAGACGTATCATCTCACCTTGAGTCTGCCGTTCTAAACTACATGCCGTTTCTCTTGATGTATCAACTTTAAATCGCCTAACTTTTAGAATCGGCCCCGTATCAAATCCGTCATCCATGTAGTGACACGTACAACCGTATTCTTTTGCATTTTCAAGTATAGCTAAATTATAAAATGCCCAACCAGCAAATTCAGGTAATGGCCCAGGATGGAAATTCAAAGCAGCGCGTCTGGCCATAGAAATAGTTTCTGGCTTAACTAAATGCCGATACATATAGCTTATAACGTAGTCAACCTTATCTTCTGTATTTAGCGAGGCTTGATTAACTACATTTATTCCATTTTTAAAGGCTATATCCTCTACTGAAGGACCCTTAATCCATGGATGCCGAAGGGTAGAAGAAACTACAACGTTTTTTACATCCCATCCTTTATCCAATATTATTGAAAGCGCTACTGCTGCCCCGGGCTTCGACCCCATAAATACTACACTTGGCTTATATCCACGCATGTCATTACCCCCAATTGAATGATTTAAGCCCCTTAACAACGCGCTCGATATGCTCGTCATTCATACAGGAATGCAATGGTAATGATAATATTTCATTCCCAATAGTATCTGTTACCGATAAATCACCTTTTCTGCAATTTTTAAATAGAGAGAACCAATGTCCAGGTTGCCAGTGAATTCCGGTATCAATATTTAGCTCACGCAAATGTTCACGTAAACCTTCCCTTACACTTGCCGGCACACGTATGTAATACAGGAATGGTGTTATATCGTTAAAATCAGTTTTTGGAGTTACGACCTTTTCCAATTCCTTAAATTGCTCGTTATAATATTTACAAACAAACTGTCGGCTACTAGAAATTTCATTAAATTTTGCTAACTGGGCAGACCCAATTTTAGCGTGTAGATTTGCCATATGATATCTGTAACCAATATGACGGACATCATATGTCCAAGCTCGCTGATTTTGATACATTATTTTTGGAGGTTGACCCATGCCAACCAATCTCATTTCATATATTTTTTCAATTTCCTCTTCAGAGCGGACTATTAATGCTCCTCCATCAATGCAGGTTAGAGTTTTAACTGGATCAAAACTAAACATGCAAATATCCGAGAAGCTTCCAATCCTTTTACCTTTATACCTGGATCCAAAGGAGTGCGCTGCATCGTGAATCACCCGCAAGTTATATTTCTCTGCTAAATCTCTAATTCTGTCATGATCACAGAGAACACAATCATAATCCATAACTATTAATGCCTTTGTCCTTGGCGTTATAAGTTTTTCTGCTTTGTCTAAATCTATGCATAAAGTATCATTTTCAATATCACAGAAAACAGGCGATGCTCCAGTAGCCAGAATAGCTTGAAAATCAGCTATGTTATTAAATGAGGGCGTAATTACTTCATCACCCGGACCGACACCCGCTACAATTAGACCTAAATGTAAAGCAGCGTGCCCAGTACTAACGCATGCCACAAACCGGTCTTTTGTTTCTATGAAATTTTGTAACTCATTCTCAAATTCACCAACATTTTTACCCATACCAAGCCAGCCTATATCTAGCACTTGATTGCAAGCTTCTTTTTCTTCGCACCCTAATAAAGGCCTAAACACTGGTATAAATTCCACATCAACCACTCCTTCTGTAATAGAATAATTAGCTAACTTCTAGTAGCCTCGACTAATCTTTCCATAATACATAGTTTTTGTCACGTTCACTGATAGTTACAGCTAATAACGGCCATTCAATTTTAAACGCAGGATCATTCCATCTAATCCCCTTAGAAAACTCTGGGTAATAGAAATCAGACATTTGATAAAATACTTCAGCATTATTTGTCAAAGTCTGAAATCCATGGGCACATCCTTTAGGTATGTAAATTTGCCGATAGTTATTTTCTGTAAGTTCTATCGCGCACCATTGCTTATAAGTTGATGAATCTGGACGTAAATCAATAATAACATCATATATAGCTCCTTTGGTGCATCGAACCAATTTCGCTTCCTGATGTGGTACATCCTGATAATGCATACCACGCAGCGTACCTTTGCGGTTGTTAAAAGAAATATTACATTGCGCTGTACACATATCAAGCCCTAACTCATTAAATTCATTTTGACAGAAACTTCTAGCAAAAAAACCGCGTTCGTCCTCCAACATTTTAATTTCTACGATAAAAGCTCCCTTAACCACTGTCTCAATAAACTTCACGCTACATCACCTTAAGTCTGGGAATAGCTGTTACAAATTCTCCGCCCCACGTCCTAATACATTCCATTTGTTCCATTATCTCATGTTTTATGTTCCACGGAAGTATAAGAACATAATCAGGTTTTGTTTTTTCAATCTCACTGGT
The DNA here is from genome assembly GCA_028707635.1 of Negativicutes bacterium. Classification (GTDB taxonomy): domain Bacteria; phylum Bacillota; class Negativicutes; order JAAYSF01; family JAAYSF01; genus STF2-20. The sequence continues at coordinate 4,612 of JAQWAQ010000058.1, read as the reverse complement.
ACTTTTTATAGGTATCCGGCTTCCTGGCAAATAGCGTCCTTGTTTATGAGGACTCCGATCCACAACATAATCGATAAAGTCAGTCCTAATACCACAGTAATTCAGAAAAGTATTACCTTTTGCAGCAGCCCCGTACCCTATTACTGTTTTCCCCTCTGATTTGGCCTGAATTAAAAAAGTTAGTATATCTCGCTTAATTATTTTTATATTATCATTAAAATTACGATAGTATGAAATGTCAGTCATTCCAGAAGCAATCTCCCGTTGCCTTAGAAGGTTAACACGATTCGAGACCTTATTGTTAATATCAGTATGTTTAACATAAATCCTCAGAGATCCGCCATGCGTTGGTAATTCTTCGACATCTACAATAGTCAGCTGATTTGCGGCAAATAAGTTCTCGACGAATAAAAAAGAAAGGTAAGAAAAGTGTTCATGATAGATAGTATCAAATTGGCATTCCTCAACGAGTCGCATTAGGTGTGGAAACTCCATTGTTATTATTCCAGTTGGCTTTAACGCAATCTTTAAGCCTCGAACAAAATCATTAATATCCGGAACATGGGCCAGTACGTTATTTCCTAATAAAAGATCGGCAGTTATGCCTTCTCGAACTAAGGAAAGAGCCATCTCTTCACCGAAAAATGCTATCTTAGTCGGAATTCCTTTTTCTAGAGCAACATTAGCAACATTTATTGCAGGTTCTATACCCAATACCGGGATCGCCATTTTTTTAAAAAATTGCAGCAAATACCCATCATTACTGGCTATCTCTACCACTTGGGACTGAGAGTTGAGCCTAATTTTCTCGGCTATATTTTCAGCATATTCCTTGCAATGATTAAGCCAACTATCCGAGTACGAAGAAAAATATGCGTAATCATTAAATATGTTCTTCGGACTCTCATATTCATCTAGTTGCACAAGCAAGCATTTATGACAAACATATACTTCCAAAGGGTAGCATGGTTCCATTTTCTTTAGTTGATCTTCCGTCAAATAACTATTAGATAATGGCGAAGAGCCTAGTGAAGCAAATACCTCGTATAGTTCGTTCCCACAAAAACGGCATCTCATTTATCTGTACACTCTTCCTTTCTGCCCACTAGACAAGACTGCTCATAATCGTCAATTTGTTTTATTGTCAGCCTGTACATATCATCGCACGAATAAAACGCCTTGTACCATTCAATGGTTTTACAAATAGCAATATCTAAACCCCAGCGTGTCTTCCAGCCTAACTTCGTTTCTGCTTTTGAACAGTCAAGTTTCAAATAATTTGCTTCTTTTAGATTGGAAGGTTCGGTTAACAGTTCAGTATCAGAACCCCAATTACTGATCAACTTTTGCACAATATAGCCCACCGACTTCGAAACATCGCTCTGAGGCCCAAAATTCCATGCTCCAATAAAATCCGGTCCAGCGTCATAAAGCGCTTTAGCAAGATTAATATAGCCACTTAATGGCTCCAACACATGCTGCCAAGGACGAAAAGCGTGTGGATTGCGGATAATTATCGGTTTCGAACTGTGTAACGCACGAATACAATCCGGAACAAGTCTATCCTCAGCCCAATCACCACCGCCTATAACATTACCCGCTCTGGCAGTTGCAACTGCCGCTTGATTAAGTTGGCTGAAAAATGATTTTCGGAAAGAGGCTGTAATCAACTCTGAACAACCCTTACTGCAGCTATAGGGATCATCGCCACCCATAGGATCGCTTTCTCTATACCCCCATACCCATTCCTTATTTTCATAACATTTGTCACTCGTAATATTAATAACAGCTTTAATACTCGGAACGTTTTTTGCCGCATCCAATATATTTACTGTACCCATAATATTGGTCGAAAATGTTTCTATCGGATTGTGATAGGATTTTCGCACTAAAGATTGAGCCGCTAAATGAAAAACTATATCCGGTTGGTACTGCTTAATTACGGAATATAGGTTATCGTGTTCGCGAACATCTCCATAGACTGAAATCATTTTTTCACTTAGATTAACAGTATCGAACATATTAGGCTTTGTTGGCGCTTTTAAGGAATAGCCGATTACTTTTGCCCCCAATTTCTGAAGCCATAAAGCAAGCCAGGTACCTTTAAATCCTGTATGACCGGTTAAGAAAACAGTTTTATTTCGCCAGAAGCCCGTTGTCATTCCCATAACCTCCATGGAGCCTTGCCGGAATTCCACAATTCTTCGAGCCTAACCTTGTCGCGCAATGTATCCATTGGAAGCCAAAATCCGTTATGCTTGTACGCGGCTAAACGGCCATTTTGAGCTAAGTTTTCCAACGGCTCCCTTTCCCAAACAGTTTCATCTTCAGAAATTAATTCAAATGCTTCCGGTTCAACAACAAAGAAACCTCCGTTTATCCAACCGCCATCCCCTTGTGGCTTTTCTACAAAACCACTTACCAAATTATCGCTAAGACTGAGAACGCCAAATCGCCCGGGGGGTTGTACGGCCGTAAGTGTAACAGTAGCTTTCTGTTCCTTATGAAAGCTAATAAGCTCAGGAATGTTTACATTACTGATTCCGTCGCCATAAGTGAGACAAAAGGCCTCATTCCCTATGTAGTCACGTACTCTCCTGATCCGCCCACCTGTCATACTATGGAGTCCGGTATCTATTATAGTAACTTTCCATGGCTCACAGGTGTGGTTATGGATCAGCATATTGTTTTCCGCAATATCGAAAGTTACATCCGAATGATGTAAAAAATAATTGGCAAAATACTCTTTAATCAAATACCCTTTATAACCAACACAAATAATAAATTCGTTAAACCCATAGTAAGAATAAACCTTCATAATATGCCAGAGCATAGGATATTGACCAATCTCAACCATAGGCTTAGGTTTGAGCTGCGTTTCTTCACTTAGCCTTGTACCGTAGCCACCGGCTAATATAACAACTTTCATTTTTAGTTTGCTCCTTTTTACCGTCTTGCCAAACTCATTCTTTTGTCGCAAAAATAATAAATTCAAATACTGAAAGCAGCTCTTTACTGTTTTCTTTATTACGCACATAAGGCAACTGTACTATATCTTCAATCAACTTAATATCGAGTTCAGGAATATACTTCTTACACCCTAAAGAGGTAATATTTGTAAATGAATTCTCATGCAATAAAGCAATAATTCTTTCTCTGTTCCCTAAATAAGAGTCTGGACAATCATTATGTATTAGCCTAATGCCATTCAATAACTTTATAATATGAGTGTAATAAGATAAATTACTAGCTATAATTAGTAGCTGTCCGTCGTTTTTAAGCATCCTTTTCAAACTACTAATTAAAACGCCTGGATCACACCGTGTAATAAATCCCCGCTCAACAATAATAATATCAAACTTCTCATTACCAATAAAGGTTTCTAGCTCATCGCTAGTACCACACGCGGAAAAGTCAGAGACTGTCTGTAAATCTGTGATAAATCGAATATCATCAGTAAAGTTATAGATTACTGTATCTTTAACTCCTGACTCATTAAATCGGTTTTTTACCTGAAGCGGGGTTCCTCCGCAGCAAGTGTTAATTCCAAGGATCTTTATACTGCTTTTTTTATTGTAATTCACTTTTTCAACTAGTTGATAATTAAAACTTGCGTCGTCCCAAGCATCTATACCATGCTTGTCAAAAAAGATTTCTCTGCTAACTTGCAGCGAATTATGCATTCTTTGATCAACACCAACGGTAATTGAGCCAAAATGGTGTACAAAAGTATCCCGAAGAAATACTAATTTATATCCTGCTCTTCGAATACGAAGTGCGATGTCATCATCGGCAAACTCACCGAAATAAAAAATCGGATCATAATAGCCTACCTTTTTGAAGATCTCTGTTCGTACCATAAGAACATTTGGTAGTAGCCGAACTCTTTCTTCCCACTTTTTGGGGTCAGATATATTATATTTTTCGGCAAAGTCCTGAAGTTGTTCTATTCCCTTATACTCATAATTAATTAATTGGTAATTGCTAATATTATCTGATCCTGGGGAGACATATCCAATTTTATCGTCTGACTCAATGCACTTTAAAAGATTATGCAACCAATTAGTAGTAAAAATGAAGTCATTGCAAATAGCTGCAGTATATTTCCCCTCAGCCATAATCAAACCTGCGTTGAACCCGTTAACACAGCCCACGTTCTCTGGAAGATGGACTTTCTTGACATTTGGAAGCGAATCGAAATATTCTCTTGTTCCATCAGATGACCCATTATTTACAGTAATTAACTCAAAATCAATTCCTTTAGTGTAGTGATATACACTTTCAACACACTGCTTGGTATAATCCAAATGATTATACGCCAATAATACAATGCTTACCAGTGGCTTTTGAAATTGAATATTCTTGTTTTGAGCGATAATTTTATTCTCAATTTCTTCTATAGCATTACTTGCCACTGAAAGATATTCCGGAGTTTTCGTATATTCACGGGCCCTTTTATAGAGCGTAAGTGCTAAATGATTACTGCCTTTAGTCTGATATAAATAAGCTAGATTATATAACAAATCAAAATTGTTTAAATTCTGGAGCAAGCCTTTCCATAAAGTCTTTTCAGCTGCTTCTAAATCTCCATTCATAATTTCTATAATGCCCC
>JAQWAQ010000057.1 GCA_028707635.1 Negativicutes bacterium | reverse complement strand
TGGGGTTCCAGTATAGATTAAGTGCTGCAAATGGCTCGAAAAAGAGCATTCGCCATATGGCGATCATTAGCCGGTGATGTTCTTCAGTAAGTTTTTCAACTTCAGTCAACGGCACCAGCGCAATAAACTCGCGCAGCCTCTGACGGAGATTGAGGCAAAAATGGATAAGTGCAATTTTTTCATCATGAGAAAGGTTGCCGTTGCGACTTTCTAGCTTGCGGGCATGAAACCACTGGCTGATAAGTTCCCAGAATCCTGATATGTCATTGGTGACAGAAACGATTTTAAGGCATTGGGTGAAGAAAAGGTCAATAAAAATGTTTTTTTCCTCAGCAGTGTTAAATTCTTCACTCATTATACGGTCAAATTCCTGCTTAGCATAAGCTAGGCCTTTTAATCTTGAATTATCAACAATATGGTTAATGGCATACTTTTCTAAGATTCTATCAAATATGCCATTATCATCTGTCTCATTCATTTTTTTACCTCCCTAGTCAACAATAAAGTAGTTACGCACCTTACGTTCGTCAGAGTATTTTATTCGGTAAGTAGCCTCTAGGTGAGTTTTGTTAAAAAAAGAACCGGTGTCGTAGGTTTTACCTAGGCACCGGCTTTGTACTTATGATGTTTTTTGAGTGATTAACACGTCCGGTTGAATACTCTAGCGAGGAAGTCGCCGCTTCTAAAGGTGTTGGAGGCAACAAGTTGTTTATTAGACTGCGATGATGCGGTAAATACATAGACGCCAGGCACAATTCCCGATATGGTAACCTCGTAATTGTTGAGCGTTGGATTACCATTTGGATTGAAAATCTCAATATCAGTTTCATTCGAGCAATTTGGCTTGACGGTGAATAGCTCGTTATGGAAGCAATTTGCCGGGCACACATCATAGTTCCAAACTGTCCAGGTAATATTAACGGTGTTAGGGGAAGTATTAATAACCTTGAAGACCATATTTCTTGCTTCTAGGCTTCGTATTACTGCCCCGGTAGTTAAGTCAATGCTTTGGCCTGGAATCTCATTTACAAGCAGGCGAATTTCGTTCTTAATTTCACAGAGGCCAAAGTCATTGCTATTTACTGAATTGTTGATTTGATTAACAGTGTTATTAATGGTATTAAAAATTGTAGTGTCGAAGTTAAATGTCACATTGCATTTTGGTAGATTGCTAAGGGTGTTCTCAATACCGCGAAGTTCGTTTTTGATTTCGTTCAAGCCGAATGTGCTATTAGTCAGCAGGATAGTTTGATTCTCAATGCCGCGGATTTCGTTCTTGATTTCGTTGAGGCCGAATGTGCTGTTAGTTAGTAAGATGGTTTGATTTTCAATGCCACGGATTTCGTTTTTAATTTCATTGAGGCCAAAGATATTGTTATTGACAGTGTTGTTAATTATATTGACGGTGTTATTAATCTGGTTAAAGATACTAGTATTGAAGTTAAACGATAGATTACCCAGGGTGTTCTCGATGCCGCGAATCTCATTTTTAATCTCGTTTAGACCGAATGTGCTATTTGTAAGCAGAATTGTTTGATTCTCAATGTTGCGGATTTCATTTTTGATTTCGTTCAAGCCGAAGGTGCTGTTTGTCAGCAGGATGGTTTGATTTTCAATGCCACGGATCTCGTTCTTAATTTCATTGAGGCCAAAGATACCGTTATTGACAGTGTTGTTAATTATACTGACGGTATTATTAATCTGATTAAATATGCTGAAATTAAATGGAATGTTGCCGAGGATGTTCTCAATGCCGCGGATTTCATTCTTGATTTCGTTTAGGCCAAAGGTATTATTTGTTAGCAAGAGAGTTTGGTTTTCAATGAGGCGGATCTCGTTCTTAATTTCATTGAGGCCAAAGATACCGTTGTTGACAGTATTATTAATGATGTTGACAGTGTTATTAATCTGATTAAAGGTATTGGAGTTAAATGGAATGTTGCCGAGGATGTTCTCAATGCCGCGGATTTCATTCTTGATTTCGTTTAGGCCAAAGACATTGTTTGTTAGCAAGCTAGTTTGGTTTTCAATGAGGCGAATTTCGTTTTTGATTTCGTTCAAGCCGAATGTGCTGTTAGTCAGTAAGATGGTTTGATTTTCAATGCCGCGGATCTCGTTCTTAATTTCATTGAGGCCAAAGATACCGTTATTGACAGTGTTATTAATGATATTGACAGTATTATTAATTTGATTAAAGGTATTGGAGTTAAATGGAATGTTACCAATAATGTTCTCAATGCCGCGGATTTCATTCTTGATTTCATTTAGGCCAAAGGTATTGTTTGTTAGTAGTAGCGTTTGGTTTTCAATGAGGCGGATTTCGTTTTTGATTTCGTTCAAGCCAAATGTACTGTTAGTTAGCAAGATGGTTTGATTTTCAATGCCACGGATCTCATTTTTAATCTCGTTGAGGCCAAAGATATCGTTATTGACAGTGTTGTTAATTATACTAACGGTATTATTAATCTGATTAAATATGCTGAAATTAAATGGAATGTTGCCGATAATGTTCTCAATGCCGCGGATTTCATTCTTGATTTCGTTTAGGCCAAAGGTATTGTTTGTTAGCAAGAGAGTTTGGTTTTCAATGAGGCGGATTTCGTTTTTAATTTCGTTAAGGCCAAAGAAGCTATTATTGACACTGTTATTTATTTGATTAACAGTGTTGTTTATTTGATTGAAGCTGGTCGGCAAATTACCAACAGTATTTTCAATGCCGCGAATCTCATTCTTAATCTCATTAAGGCCAAAGATATTATTGGTTAGCAGCGCCGTCTGATTTTCAATTATACGAACTTCATTTTTAATTTCTCTAATACCGAAGTTCCGGTTATTAACTGTTCTATTTATTAATCGTACAGTATTTTCAATATCCCGGACTTCATTTTTAATTTCATTGAGACCGAAAACATTGTTAGTTAGCAGCACCGTCTGATTTTCGATTAGGCGAATCTCGTTTTTGATTTCATTGAGACCGAAGAAGCTATTATTGACAGTATTATTAATTTGGTTAACTGTGTTGTTAATCTGGTTGAAGCTACTTGGCAGATTGCCAACAGTATTTTCAATGCCGCGGATTTCGTTCTTAATTTCGTTAAGACCAAAGATATTATTAGTTAGTAGCGATGTTTGATTTTCAATTATCCGAATCTCATTTTTGATTTCATTAAGGCCAAAATTGTTGTTGCCGATGGTATTGTTGATAATCCGTACAACATTTTCTATATCTCGGACTTCATTCTTGATCTCATTAAGACCAAATACACTGTTGGTAAGAATGTTGTTGATATCGACAATTTCGTTCTTAATTGCCTGAAGTCCGAAGCAGCGATTGGTTACAATGTTTTCAATCAGGAGAACTTCATTTTTAATTTCGTTAAGTCCGAAGGTGTTGTTGGTAATGAGGGCTGTTTGATTTTCGATTTGGCGAATCTCGTTCTTAATCTCGTTCAGGCCAAAGATATTATTTGTTAGCAGCGCGGTCTGATTCTCAATTATACGAACTTCATTTTTGATTTCTCTAATACCGAAGTTTCGATTATTAACTGTTCTATTTATTAATCGTACAGTATTTTCGATATCACGAACTTCATTTTTAATTTCATTGAGACCGAAGGTGCTGTTAGTTAGCAGTATCGTTTGGTTTTCGATAAGACGGATTTCGTCTTTGATTTCATTGAGACCGAAGAAGCTGTTATTGACGGTATTGTTAATTTGGTTAACTGTGTTATTAATCTGGTTGAAACTAGTTGGCAAATTACCAACAGTATTTTCAATACCCCGAATTTCATTCTTAATCTCGTTAAGTCCGAAGACGTTATTAGTTAATAGCGCCGTCTGATTTTCAATTAGGCGGACTTCATTTTTGATTTCATTGAGACCGAAATTACGATTGTTTAATATCCTAAGGACTCGGTTGAGATCTTGTAAAATATCGTTTACTTCGCTTTTAATTTCATTCAGGCCGAAAGTGGTATTTGTTAGCAGTACTGTTTGGTTTTCAATGCTGCGAATTTCATTCTTAATTTCGTTAAGACCGAATAAGCGGTTGGTAAGAATGTTGTTAATATCGACAACTTCATTCTTAATTGCCTGAAGTCCGAAGCAACGATTAGTTACAACGTTTTCAATGAGGCGAACTTCATTCTTAATTTCGTTGAGACCGATCGTGTTGTTAGTAATGAGGGCTGTTTGATTTTCGATCTGGCGAACTTCGTTCTTTATTTCGTTAAGCCCAAAAATTTTGTTTGTGAGTAGTCTGATTGTACGGCCAGTGCGATTTTCAATGACTTTAATTTCATTTTTTATTTCTCCAAGTCCAAAAGCGCCGTTGTTTATTAGGTCATTAATATCTTTGACTTCGTTTTTGATTTCGTTCAGGCCAAAGAATTGATTAGTGAGAATGTTGTTAATATCAATAATCTCATTCTTGACTTCTTTTAGGCCAAAGAATTTGTTGTTTACCGTGGAGTTAATGATGTCGACGGTATTATTGATTTCAATAATCTCGTTTTTGATTTCTTTAAGCCCGAAGACACCATTGACCAAAGTTTGGTTAATAATGTTGGTTGTATTCTCGATATTTCGAATTTCATTCTTGACTTCTTTAAGGCCAAAGGTTCCGTTAGTTAATATGTCGTTAATCTCGATAATCTCATTTTTGATCTCGTTCAGGCCAAAAGCCTTGTTGTTAAGAAGGTCTTCAATGTCATTGACTTCATTTTTTATGTCCCGCAATACTAAGGCCGAGTTAAATACTATATTGTTAATTTCGATTATTTCGGCTTTGATTTCATTAAGACCAAATTTAGGGTTATCAAGTTTTGCTTCAATTTTAGCAATTTCTTCCAGGATTATACAGAAGATAATTTTTTCTTTGGTATTGCTATTGCAATGGCCGTCCATGCAATCTATTACGCATTCGATTTTTCGTTTTAAATCGCATACACAGGCAATTATATTGGCTGATTCTACATTATTACAGCAACATCTAAAATCGTTATCGCGACCCAATTTACACCCTCCTTTTCGTTTTCTTTTTTACTAATTATCACGGTAATGTGTCAACAAGGTACTTGATAATAAAAGCCTGACAAGCCTTTCTAATCAATGTCTTTTAATGACTGCATGACATTGGCAATTGATATACCTCTGGTTGGGCATTCGGGTGGACAAGGACAAGGGCATGGGCATTCTTCGTCACAACAGTCTTGCCTTAAGTCGTCATCAGCTATGTCTACGCCAAGGCTGTCTTCTATTGATGCTTCTTGCCTGTCGGAAATCTTTTTCATGAAATGCGATAACTTTTCAGTTCCTTCAGTCACAATATAACCCTCCATTTTAAATTACTTATTGAAGTTTCTGGTATCTATCAAGGTTAGGCGATACATAAAACTTCTAGCTAATATTATGATATGTCGTATTCTGTTTGAAGGTGAAAGTGTGTAACTATTAAAGTTTCATAACATATAATGTGGTATTGGGGCAGAGGTGGTGGCGCGATGGAATTTGATAGGATAAAGAAATGGACTATTTTGATATATGCTAATGGGAATAACGACTTAGAGCCCGAAACTTGGCAAGCTAAGCTCGCGATAGAAACAAGTTGTTTTAGCAATACAGTGAATACAATACTTGAAATTGGTCGGGAAAATAGAACATTAGTTAACATATTTAGACCAAGGCATGCTTTATCTTGCGAAGATGAAGCATGGACGGGCGTCCGCCGCTATTTGCTGGAGGGCGGACAGTCATTTTTGTTAGAAGATTTTGGTAAAATAAATATGGCTGATCCCTATTCTTTGTACCAGTTCGTTAAAGAAGGAATGGAGAGTTACCCGGCTGAACATTATATGGTAGTTTTAGGCGGACATGGTTACCAGTTCGTCGGTTCTATGCCTGACTATAGCCAGGAACTTCCGTATATTATGGGGTTTCCGGAAATGGCGGATGCTTTAGATAAGGCGTGTGCCGAAGCGGGGCAGAAGATTGATTTGCTGGTAGCCGATATATGCTATTTTAATTTCATTGAAGTGATTTATGAATTTACTAAGCATGCCGGACACGGTGTTCAAAATGTGCTGACATATATTTGCGACGGCCCAATTTGCGGGATGCCATATGCCCAAATAATTGAGCACATACAAAACCAACCATTATGCTCTATCAATGATCTCATTAAAGGTCTTGTTGAAGCTCTTAAATTAGACCTGGTTGCTTTTACGCTGGACCACAATATGCTTGAATCGGTTAAACATAGTTTTCATCAGCTTGCTGAAACATATCATAATACTAGCCCGATAAGTGAACTTGGCTTAAATGAAATTTTGTTTACGAATGACCCGCAATTGCCCTGGCATACGCTAGCGATCCGAGCTCTGCAGGGACTGGAAGAGTTGGTGATAGACTACAGGCGGGTAAGCGATAATGATTACGGTTTAATAAATATTGCTAATACACCGACTAATAATGTTAAATTGAACTCATTATATACAAAATTGAGTTTTTCCAAGGACAATGCATGGACTTCGTTGCTGATGAAGCCGCATGCTATTCGAGTGATCCAGGATAAAACTGATAGTAGGGCTCCTTTGGTATTGGCTCCGGAAGAAGTTTATGCCTATATATCAATCATGAATCCCGAATTAGCAACAGAAGAGAAAATCTATGTACTTAAAAAACTGATTGCCTATAAAAGCTGGGTTTATCCAGTCGCATCTACATAAGAAGTTACATAGTATATAGTAGGCTACTATGAATATAGCCGAGTAAGCAAAGAGCTGAAAGAAGAGGGATAAAAAATGATTAGTTTCATTATAGGTGTCTGTATTGGGTATTTCTGCAGACCCTTTGTAGCCCTTATCATTGATCTAATTACTCATGCGTGGGCAATTTATAAAATGAGAATTGCTTCAGATGGTGTTTAGCCCTTTCTGAAGCCTAGCCAAACAGAAATCTGGAATTGAAGTAAGAACCTACGATTAATTAATCGTAGGTTCTTTGAATTACAACATATAAGCAAGCATATTCCCAATAATGGTTGAATAGGAACTGATGGATAGTAAAAAAATGATGAGAGAAAATGGGGTGCGTTGTGTGGAAAAAGACGCATTAATCTATGTTGCTGGGCATCGGGGGTTGGTTGGTTCTGCGCTTGTTCGTTGTTTAATAAGTTACAGCTATGTTAATATCATCACTCGGACTAGCAAAGAAATTGATTTGCGCTGTCAACCGGCTGTTGATAATTTTTTTAAAGAGCATCGACCGGAATATATTTTTCTGGCTGCGGCCAAGGTGGGTGGGATAGCAGCCAACAGTCGTTATCCTGCCGAGTTTATCTATGACAATATCATGATTGAAAGTAATATCATTCATGCAGCACATCGCTATGGTACAAAAAAACTCCTGTTTTTAGGCAGCTCGTGTATTTATCCTAAGTTTGCTCCCCAGCCACTTCAAGAAGAATGCCTTTTAACGGGTGCACTTGAGCCTACAAACCAATGGTATGCAATTGCCAAGATTGCCGGCATCAAACTTTGCCAAGCGTACCGGAGACAGTATGGTGATAATTATGTTGCCGTGATGCCGACGAATCTCTATGGAATCAATGATAATTTTGATTTAGACAATTCCCACGTTTTACCGGCATTACTACGTAAATTTCATGAGGCCGCGATGCAAGAGAGTCCTGAAGTTGTCGTATGGGGGACTGGTATCCCGCGGCGTGAATTTCTTCATGTTGATGACTTGGCTGAAGCCTGTTTATTTTTAATGAATCATTATAATGATGGAGATATTATTAATATTGGTACAGGCAGTGATATTACTATTAGAGAACTCGCTGCTTTAATCGCTAAGGTAACCGGCTATCAAGGAAAAATCATCTATGATGACAGGTGGCCTGACGGAACTCCTGTCAAACGGTTAGATGTAAGCAAAATCAATGCTTTAGGCTGGCAGGCAAAAATTGAGCTAAGGAAGGGAATTGAAGAGACTTACCAATGGTTCAAAGCCCGATGAGCCTTTACTAAGCAGTAATTGCCATGGTTTTTATGCATGCTATTGGTAAAAACTTTAATCAGACGACATATGGAGGAGGTAATAGAACTTGGAAAAAAACAAGGTGTATCATTATTGGAACGGTAAAAATAGTAACGGCGACGACCATGTTGGCAATAAGTTTTTAATTGAAGAGGGTTCCCGTAATAGTACAACTGAAATGAAATATGAAGTTGGCTGTGAAACAATTGCAGCAGATGATCTTCAACAAGGTGTTGACTACGAATAGACTAAAGCGTACTGGGGTCAGAGACAGATTTAGATTTCACAGTAGTTTACGGCCAGGACTTTAATCCTGGCTTTTTTTACGTTAAAGGTCAAAAAGTCAAAAAAAGAACTTGATTATAATGACATTATTTGTTAATATCAAATATAATAAATACTATCAATGACTAATCATTACTAAATGAACGATGAAAAGTCTGGAGGGATAAAAATGACACATGACAAATTCACATCAAGCGCTATGGAGGTTTTGCAGAAGGCCCAGCAGCAGAGTGCGCTTTATTATCATCAAGAGGTTACGACAAGGCATTTGTTAATGGCAATTAGTAAGGAGCCAGAGGGGCTTGTCGCTCAAATATTTGACAAGGCAAAAATAGAGTTGTCATTGTTTAGGACCAAACTTGAACAACTGCTTAAAAAACAACCGGCCATACGTGGGCAGGATACAGGTCTAAGGATGAATACCGCCATGATTCGGGTTATGGCTCTTGCCGAGAAGTTCGCAAATGACATGAAAGATGAATCTGTGGGTATTGAACATCTTTTATTAGCCAGCGTTGAAGACGGCGACAGTGATGTTGTTGAGCTTTGTCGTCAATTTGGCTTATCACGCAGCCGGATTCAGCAAATTGTGAAAGAAGCGCAGCGAGGCGGAAATGCAACGAATGAGACTTCTGAAGAGGGATATCGTGCTCTTTCAAAATATGGTCAAGATCTTACCGCAATGGCGAGAGAGGGAAAACTTGATCCGGTCATTGGACGTGATGAGGAAATTCGTCGTGCTATCGAAATATTGTCACGACGAACCAAAAACAACCCCGTCCTAATCGGTGAGCCCGGTGTCGGAAAAACAGCAATTGTGGAAGGATTAGCCCGACGGATTATTGCCGGTGATGTGCCTGAGTCACTAAAAAATAAAATACTCTACTCTCTCGATTTAGGATCACTGCTTGCCGGCGCAAAGTTTCGTGGTGAATTCGAAGAACGGCTGAAAAACGTCTTAAATGAGATTGCTAAGTCAGACGGTAAAGTGTTGTTATTTATTGATGAGCTTCACACTGTCGTTGGCGCCGGGGCTGCAGAAGGGGCTATGGATGCCGGTAATATTTTAAAACCCAAGCTGGCCAGGGGTGAATTACGCTGTATTGGTGCAACGACCTTAAATGAATATCGTAAGCATATCGAGAAGGATTCTGCGCTTGAACGTCGCTTCCAACCGGTTTTTATCGACCAGCCGTCGGTAGAAGATACGATATCAATCCTTCGTGGGTTAAAGGAACGCTATGAAATTCATCATGGTGTGAGAATTAAGGATTCGGCTTTGGTAGCAGCAGCGGTCTTGTCTGATAGGTGCATTTCCGATCGGTTTCTGCCTGACAAGGCAATTGATCTTGTTGATGAAGCTGCGGCTAAACTCCGCACCGAAATTGATTCTATGCCAAGCGAGCTTGATGAAATTCTGCGTCGTATTATGCAGCTTGAAATAGAAGAACAAGCCTTAAAAAAAGAAAACGATGCTGCGTCACAAGAGAGGCTTGTCCGTCTGCAAGAAGAACTGAAGGAGACTCGTTCCGGCGCAAATGATCTTAAGGCGCAATGGGAAATTGAAAAGCAAGGGATTCTTCGCCTGCGCAGTTTGAAAGAAGAAATTGAGGATTTACGAACAAAAATGGAAGCAGCTGAACGGGATTATGACCTAACCCGTCTTGCAGAGCTGAAATATGGACGCCTCCCTGAACTTGAACGTAATTTAAAAGAGCAAGAGGAGCAGCTTAATGAAAAACGCTCGGCCAAGACGCTGCTTACGGAAGAGGTAAGTGACGATGATATTGCTAGAGTCGTAAGCCGTTGGACGGGGATTCCTGTCAATCGAATGTTGGCTGGTGAGCGGGAAAAACTGTCCAATCTTGAAGTGATTCTTCATGAGCGCGTTGTCGGCCAAGACTCCGCCGTTCAGGCGGTGAGTGAGGCGATTATCCGGGCACGCGCCGGAATCAAAGATCCCAATCGCCCGATTGGTTCGTTTATTTTCCTTGGCCCGACAGGTGTGGGAAAAACTGAATTGGCTAAAACGCTGGCTGAAGTCTTGTTCGACGATGAGCGCAATATCATTCGCCTGGATATGAGTGAATATATGGAAAAACATGCCGTATCTAGACTGATTGGTGCTCCTCCCGGCTATATCGGTTATGATGAGGGCGGGCAATTAACAGAAGCTGTACGCCGACGACCGTACAGTGTTATCTTGCTTGATGAAATTGAAAAAGCCCATAGTGATGTTTTTAATATCTTGCTGCAAATTCTCGATGATGGACGCTTGACTGACAGTAAAGGACGAACCGTGAATTTTAAAAATACCGTGATTATTATGACGTCCAATTTGGGATCTGCCGAAATTCTCAATAGTAATTCGTCCGAGGCTAAAGAGAAAGTGCTTTGTTTGCTGAAAAACTATTTCCGACCGGAATTTCTGAATCGTATTGACGACACCATAGTATTTAACGGATTGTCGATCGAACAAGTTGGTCAAATTGCCGCGATATTGCTTGAAAACCTGAACGTCCGACTGCAGAAGCAATTAAATCTTACGCTGGAATGGGAGCAAACTGCCCTTGAATTATTGGCGCAGAAGGGTTACGATCCAGCGTACGGCGCAAGACCGTTGCGCCGGCAGATTACCAAGATGGTTGAAACCGAGCTAAGCAAGATGATTGTTCGTGGTCAGGCTGGTGAGGGGAGTACGATCAAACTTGTTGTGAACAATGGTGAGTTGAGCTTGCAAGTTTTGTAAAGTTAAAGGTACAGGCGGCATACGATGGGAGTCCTGGCGCGCTTTTGCCATTACGAGTGAATAAAAAGATGGCCAACCCCTTGTATTGATAGGGCTAGGCCATCTTTGTTCAATCCTTTTAGCTAACTAATAGCTTATCTACCGATGCCAGTAGTTGGGAATTAAAGTTTTCGATTTTTTTTGAGGATGTTATCACGGCTTTGATTGAGTCGACTTCCTGATTCGAAAGGCTATTGATTTCGTCCATTCTGGTTTTCAGGGTGATAATCTCGGTTGAGAGACTGGCCAGCGCGGGAACGATTTGCGATACCACTGTTTCGATATCGGAAATGGAGTCGCGAATGGTATCAGTTGATTTGTTGCTTTCTTCGGCCAATTTTCTGACCTCTCTGGCAACGACAGCAAATCCGCGGCCTGCGTCGCCAACCCGGGCAGCCTCAATTGCAGCGTTAAGGGCCAATAGGTTAGTTTGGCTGGCAATAGATTTAATGGTATCGGTAATGCCACCGATACTTTTAGTCGCGCTTTCAAGGGAAGACGATAGTGAGGCCACTAAGTTGACTTTTTGAATACCATTGTCTAACAGGCCGCTAGTCGTAGCGAGTGAGTTAGTTGTTTTGTCAATTGCTGCAAGGACTTGATCGTTGGCAGTAAGAATCTCTTGGAGGTTGGTACTTAGAGATTGCGATATAGTCGCAGTTTCAGAAGATAGTTGTTTAAAATTGTAGGAAGTTATCCAGGTCATAATTTCGCACACAGATTCTATTGTCGCAATTCTTTGGGCACCGATGATTTTGGCACCCTGTGGTATATGCTTTTTGTAGTTAAGCTCGAGGGTACCTCCTGGCCCGACAATGGTTTCTGAGCCGATGATATAACGTGAAGCTTTTAGAATCTGAGCAATTTCATCCTCAGTCTTTTCATTGTAGGGCGCGTAAATATAATCGACGTAGGTTATCCCGTTCTCTTTGCAATAGGAGGCTATCTTATCAGCCTGTGCTACATTATTATTAAAAATCACAACTGATTCACCGTGTGGTATTTGGGCCACTTGTACATAAAATTGTGGCGGGGGAGTAAGTTCTAAAGCGACGATTTTTGCCCTGGATACTTTACGTGCAGTCTCCTCGACGCGAGTAGGTAAGCAAAGATATAAATCGGCCAGGTCAGAAGTAGTGATCTCTTTAACAGCATAAGAGGTAATGTTCAGGTGGTGGTTGCTAAACAAATGCGTAAAAGCCTGTGCAAGTTCCTTGGCTACCGTCTTAGTGCTTCCAACTGTTGCAATGCGGAAATTCATATTAATGCCCACGTTTAAGCCTCCTTAAATTTATTACAATTACTGGTATAATTTCCATATATTTTGATGATAACATAAAAAATTACAAAATTCTATTATAATATTCAAAATTGTAGATAAAATTAGGAGGTTTTATGCAAATGACCTTTGTGGTGGTCATCGAATTTAATAATAAAAGCATGCAAATTTGTAAATCAATTTTTGCATGCTTTTATTGTTTAATTAAGTCTTGAACTTCCCAAAAGATAGGATATAAATTGTTGGGCAGTTCTGCCGGAGCGTCCGGAGTGGGACAATTCCCATTTTAGCGCCTCTGTGCGAAGAAGGGTAGGGCAGATGGTTAGCCCCTGCTTTTTCGCTAGTTCTTCCACAATCTTAAGGTATTCATCCTGGTTGGGCTGCAAGTAGGTAAGTGTGATCCCAAAGCGGTCGGATAATGAAATTTTCTCATTAATGGCATCATTACGGTGGATTTCGCTGTTGTTTTCGCCGCGCTCATTCCAAAGCTCTCTTACTATATGCCGACGATTTGAAGTGGCGATGATCATTACATTTGGTGGTTTGGACTCAACCCCGCCATCCAAAACAGATTTCAGATATTTATATTCGACCTCATAGTCTTCGAAGGAAAGGTCATCAAGGTAGAGAATGAATTTTTTGCCATGATTGCGTAGTATGCTCATTATTTCGTGCAAATTCTTTAGCTGATGCTTAGCTATTTCGATAAGCCGCAAGCCGTCAGAGAAGTAGCGGTTGACCAGGGCTTTTACTGAAGAAGATTTTCCGGTGCCTCGTGCTCCAACGAGGAGAACGTTATTTGCTGGCTGATTATTGAGAAAGGCTTCCGTGTTTTTTATAAGAGCTTCTTTTTGCCGATCATAGCCAATAATATCTTCAAGTTTAATCTGATCATAGTGTTTTACTCCGGTTAACCCATATCCATCACTCCACCTAAAGGCGGCGTACTGGGCCATTACGCCATGACCATATCGGTTATAGTGTTGGACTAGCTTCTCAACTAACTGCTCTGATGTATATGCGCTGTCAGTAAAGAGCTTTGTAAGATCGCTAAGGCGGATATCTTGACTGTCGTAAGTAGGCCTAAAATTATTAAGAATTGAATGATCAAGGACCGTACCGAGATCGCTGTTTATAATATCTTTAAGGATCGCAAGATCGTGGGCCACTGCTGCCAGTAAGCTTTGCCCAACTTTTCCATTTGTATTTTCAATGGTAGTACAGAAAATGTTTTCATCATTGAGAACTAAACTTAATAAATAGCCTTTTAATACATTGCCTTCCAGGCTTAGCTGTTCAGCCTGGGCAAGTAGCTCATAGATTATTTGGTACTGTATTTGACAGTAATTGTTTGAAGATGGTTCAAGCAAACGTTTTATTATTGGGTCTTTCAATATGTCGCGGTATACAATGAGTTTATTTAGTTCGGTTAGCATGGTCTACCTCCTGCGCGATGGTTTATAGTTTTACAAATTGATCGATAGGGTCACCAGGACGCACCATCGGCTCGACAAGCAGGTCGGTGGCGATATTGGCAATAATGACAGCGGGAGCGTTTAGGCTTAAGGCCCAGGCAAATGCAGCAGTAAATTCATCGGCCGTCGATGCCGCAACGGCAGCAATGCCGCAGGAAGCGGCAAAGGCTGCAAAGTCAAAGTTGGTCGGCAAGAGGGTATGAAAGTAGCGTTGATTGAAGAAGAGCTGCTGCCATTGGCGCACCATGCCTAAGGAATTATTGTTCACGATCACCGTGATGACCGGTAGGTTCTGATGAGCCATCGTGTAAAGTTCCATTCCTGTCATTTTGAAGCCACCATCACCGGCGATTAAAACAACACGTTTAGTGGGGTTTGCCGCTTGAGCTCCTAAAGCCGCCGGTACGCCGAATCCCATTGTCCCTAAACCGCCTGAGGTTAACCAAGAGCGTGGGCCGTTAAGATTTAAATGCTGGGCAGCCCACATCTGGTGCTGGCCAACATCGGTTACCCAAATCACCGCGGGGTCTATAGCAGACATGTAATGGGCCATCCATGGTACATTTAAGCAACTTTTATCATAGTTCATGCTGTGCTGCTGTTGCCAAGTCTTGATTTTGTGCCACCATGGCCCTAAATCTGCTGCTGGGTAGGTGCCGAGCAAGTCTGTAAGCTGTGAAAGGGAATGGCGCAGTTCGTTGAGGAGTACTACATTTGTCGTAATATTTTTATCCATCTCGGATGCATCAATGTCTAACTGAATGACTGTTTTTCCCGATACATAGCTGCCAGTGTCACCAGTAACCCTGTCGTTGAAACGTGTCCCTACCGCCAGAACAACATCGGCCTCTCGCACAGCGTAATTGGATGCTTTATGGCCATGCATACCGGTGAGACCGAGAAAATTCTCGTTATCGTGAGGGAGTGCACCTAAACCCATGAGGGTACTGGCGACAGGCAAGTGATAGCTTTTGATAAAACTCAAGACCTCTTGGTAGGCTTGGCCGGCGATGACTCCGCCACCGATCAGCATCAAAGGCTGCCGGGCGTTTGCTAATGCCAAAGCGGCATTTTTCAGGGCGTCTTCTTGTTGGGGATGACCACTGTTATGGTTAGGGGTAGCAGACTTTAGAGATTGTTTGAAAGCCGTTACGCCAACGAGCACATCGCGGGGAACATCGATTAGTACCGGGCCGGGCCGGCCAGTCGCAGCGATGGAAAAGGCCAGATGAATTGTTTCGGCTAGCTCATCAATGTTCTTTACCAGAAAATTGTGCTTGGTAACAGGCATGGTAATACCGGTTATATCGACCTCTTGAAAGGCATCATGCCCAAGTAGATTAGTGGATACTTGACCAGTGATCGCAACAATGGGTGATGAGTCCATATATGCGGTCGCTAATCCTGTGACTAGGTTTGTTGCTCCTGGGCCGGAGGTTGCAATACACACACCGACCCGTCCTGATGACCGTGCATAACCATCTGCAGCATGGACAGCTCCTTGTTCATGAACAGTTAGGATATGTCTAATTGGTGCATCGTACAAAGCGTCATATAGTGGCATAATTGCACCGCCGGGAAAGCCGAAAACAGTATCTACCCCCTGCTGCAATAAACATTTAACAATAATATTGCTGCCTGACATGATCATGGAAGTATCCTCCTACATTGACGTTGAGTAATCATCTGATGGTTAAGCTGCTCTAAAACTTCAGCAGGCAGAGCAAAGAGCACTTATACCACTAACCTTTAAGCCATGGCATCATCGACCGGAGTTCTTTGCCAACCTCCTCGATCGGATGGGCTGCCTTAGTTCTACGCATAGCGTTAAATACCGGACGATTCGCCTGATTCTCTAAAATCCACTTTCTGGCAAACTCGCCATTTTGAATTTCAGCTAGGATTTTTTTCATTTCTGTTCTCGTATCATCAGTAATAATACGACTCCCTGTCATATAATCACCAAATTCAGCAGTATCGCTGATGGAATGACGCATGGCCGCTAAACCACCCTCGTAAAATAAATCGACGATTAATTTCATTTCGTGCAAGCACTCAAAGTAGGCAGATTCAGGCTGATAACCCGCTTCGACAAGTGTTTCAAAACCAGCACAGATGAGCTCGGTTACGCCGCCGCAGAGGACAGCTTGCTCGCCAAAAAGGTCGGTCTCTGTCTCTTCAGCAAAAGTGGTTGTAAGGACACCTGCTCGTGTTCCCCCAATCCCCCGTGCATAGGCAAGTGCCAATTCTTCGGTAGTGCCGCTGCTGTCTTGATGGATTGCCATCAGACAGGGAACTCCTTTACCTTCAGTATACGTACGCCGGACAAGATGCCCGGGGCCCTTTGGCGCAATCATGAAGACATCTATGTCAGCTGGGGGTTGAATTTGGTTGTAATGAATGTTAAAGCCATGAGCGAACGCCAGGGCCGCATTCTTTTTAAGATTGGGTTTAATCTGTGTGCGGTAGACTTCGGCTTGCTTTTCATCAGGGAGAAGGATCATTACGATATCGGCGTCGGAAACAGCCTCGCTGACAAGAGCCACGTTAAGGCCAGCCTGAACCGCTTTATCCCAAGACTTACTTCCTTCATACAAACCGACAGTTACCTTGATTCCGCTTTCCTTTAGATTAAGAGCATGGGCGTGTCCTTGGCTGCCATAGCCAATGATAGCAACATGCTTGTTTTGAATAACATCCCAATTAGCATCGTGATCATAGTAAAGTTTTTTCATAAAAATCCTCCTCGTAATTTGCGGTGAGCCGCGTTAACTATTACACACCTTATAAAGGTGTAGTGTAACCATGGTTGAAAGCAAGTGCTTGGGCAGGCATACTTGTCTGAACAGTAGAAGAAATTGCTTCAGCAGTAACAACATTGAAAAGTTTGTCAAGCTGTCTTAATACATGGTGAGTCGTACTGCAATTCCGGAGGCTGATAGTAACCTGAACGTTATTGTTTTCATAGACAGGCTGTACGACAAGATTTTCGATTAGATAACCACGGCGGTAGAGTAGGCCAGTTAAACGCACAAGGGTATCAGGCTGATCTTTCAAAACGATGGAAAAGGTTTGATTCATGAATAACGCCCCTTTCGGTAATATCATTTAGGTATAAA
>JAQWAQ010000056.1 GCA_028707635.1 Negativicutes bacterium | reverse complement strand
GACAGCACTATGTACTATTCTGAAGGAAACAGAGCAGCCGGTGACCGGGACTGAACTGGCGAAAATGCTTGGTGTCAGCCGCCAAGTTATTGTGGGAGACATTGCTCTTTTAAGGGCAGGCGGTGTTCATGTGTACGCTACTCCGCAGGGATATGTTGTGCCAGTAACCGAGGACAGCAATAAAATTACGGCTACACTGGCATGTCGGCATACCCAAGAAGGATTAGCTGATGAATTAAATATTATTGTCGATAATGGCGGCAAGGTTATTGATGTTGTTGTTGAGCATCCGCTGTATGGCGAAATACGGGCTAATTTGATGCTGAAGTCACGGCGCGAGGTTGCGGAGTTTATCGATATGATGGCTGAAAGCGGTGCAACTCCTCTTTTGGTTGTAACAGGCGGTGTTCATTTGCACACTGTTGAAGTGCCTAATCGCAAGGCATTGGCAAAAATTGAAGAACAGCTTAAATCTTCTGGAATATTGATGAGTGAGTTAGGTGGATGATTTTACCTGTGTGGATGTTTTTCCGGGTAAAAAAGTCGTCATAAACGCTCCGACAATGGGCATAACCGCTAGGATGCTGAATACATTGGCAATGCCGAAATTGTCAGCGATGTAGCCCAAGATGGTTGCGCCTAAACCACCAAGGCCGATACTAAACCCTACCGTTAAGCCTGAAGCAATTCCTATATAGCCTGGCATCATTTCTTGGGCGAATACCAAGGTTGTTGCAAACGAAGATACAAGAATCAGTCCGATTGCGCCCAAAACAATTAGGGTAGCCATACCACTGGTATAAGGCAGCAGGATTAAGAATGGCAATGAGCCTAGCATAGAGAACATGATTACCGTTTTGCGTCCATAACGGTCGCTTAGCGCTGCCCCGATAAAGGTGCCGACGACACCTGTCATTAGATAAGCTGCAAGTAGGTAACTGGCATAGACGGGACTTCCGCCTAGGTATTCAGAGTAATATAAGGGAATATAAGTAGTGAGTCCAGTATGAATACTGGAACGCACAAAGATAACGGCTAATAGTAAGCTTAAAAAAGCAAAGTTAATTGATTGTTGTGCTGACTTGTCCGGAGGGGAAGTCGCTGATTTTTCTTGTGGCGTAGTCATAAAATAAGTCATGTTAAGCCAGAATAATAGTGCCATGATCACAGCAGGCAGGGCAAAGTATATTGTGTTATTGAGCCCGCCACTTAGACTGAGTAAAAAAGACATTAAAATAGTTCCCAAGGCCAAGCCTAGGTTGCCGCCGACTGAAAAAAAGCCCATGCTGCTGCCGCGTGTCGTTATACTGCTGACAAAGTGGGTCGATTTTGATCCCTGCGGGTGAAAAGCGGCGACTCCTAAGCCGCCCACGATAATAGTAGCAATCATTAAATAATAAGAATTTACAAGTCCTGTAGCTGACATCCCTAAACCTGATACTAAGATGCCGAGGGGCAAGAGTTTTGGCATTGAAATTTTATCAGATAGATAACCGAAGATCGGCTGAATTACAGATGATGTAATATTTTGAAGCAAAACAATAAAGCCGACCTGAACATAGCTTAAAGCGAATTTAGCCTTTAAAAAAGGCAGCAATGCTGGCAGTGCACCTTGGCTTAAGTCAGTCACCAAATGCCCGCAGGCAAGTAATATGAGGGGTTTAGTAATGAAACGAAGATTTAACAAATTATCAGCCTCCAATTAACCGATGACCAAGCTGCTCTAAGAATCCCACTTATGCAAGCGGAAGCAAGAACGGCTAAGTCCCTGGATACGGTTCAACTAGGGTTCAGATGGAGTTATCTGAACCAAGTCTCACTTTATTGCAAGGTTACTATACACCAAAAAGAGGTCATTGTCTAAAAAAGACTTGTCATTCCGAGAGACAAGTTTTATAATAGAAGCTGCTGACAAGACAGCTGTAAATTCACGTGGTCTTTAAGAGGAGCTGCATTGTGAAATTGTAAGAGGAGGCATGAAATGGATATTATTAGTCGTTTAGAGCGCATACCTATCGGCCGTTTTCATTATAAGCTGCTGTTTATCACCGGCCTTGGCTGGATGTTTGACGCCATGGATACAGGGATTATTGCGTTTATTCTTCCTACCTTGGCGAAGCAATGGGGCTTATCGCCAGCCCAGATGGGTTATCTAGGAAGTGTTGGGCTTATCGGCATGGCTATAGGCGCAGTTTTGGCGGGGTCGGCGGCCGACAGATTTGGTCGTAAAAAGATGTTTGCGTTAACGCTGGTGCTGTATAGTGTTGCTACAGGCTTATGTAGCATTGCGCCAAATTATGAGTGGTTACTGTTTTTTAGATTTTTGGTCGGTTTCGGTTTGGGTGGACAGTTACCGGTAGCCGTGACGTTAGTCAGCGAGTATTCACCACCAGCATCGCGTGGTCGGTTTATTGTATTACTGGAGAGTTTTTGGGGCGTTGGCTGGCTGGTGGCGGCCCTAATATCATACTTGATCATTCCCCGCTTCGGCTGGCAGATGGCTTTCTTTATTGGAGCACTACCGGCACTGTACGTTTTTCACTTTTGGCGTACCGTACCTGAATCGGTGCGTTATCTAATTAGCAAAGGGAAGGTTGAGGAAGCACACAATATTGTGTCTGGCTTGGAAGTGGCAGCTGGTCTTACTCCCGCCGCACAAGCTATTACTCCTAAAGTACAGGAGACTAGCAAGATTGCGTTTGCTGACTTGTGGACCACAGTGTTTCGGCGTCGAACTATCATGCTCTGGTTGATATGGTTTGGTATTGTATATTCTTACTATGGAATCTTTACCTGGCTACCATCTTTGATGGTTGGGCAGGGTTATACAGTGATAAAAACTTTTGAGTATGTGCTTATTATGACGGTGGCACAGTTGCCAGGGTATTTTGCTGCAGCTTATTTTGTAGACCGGATTGGACGCAAAGCGACGTTGTCCGGGTTCATGGCCATGAGTGCTGTCTGCGCTTACTTTTTTGGTCAGGGTGGAAGCCCGGAGACGGTGTTAATGTGGGGTAGTCTGATGTCATTTTTTAATCTCGGAGCATGGGGTGTTCTTTATACTTACACTCCAGAACTGTATCCTACGCGTATGCGTGCCTTTGGCTCAGGGTGGGCAGCCGCTGTTGGCCGCGTTGGGGGGATTTTTGCACCGACGATTGTAGGCTTTATGATTACTGGACCTGGCGGATTTAACAAGGTGTTCACGATGTTCACTTGTGTGATGTTTGCCGTGGCCTTGATTATACTTTTCTTTGGAGAAGAGACAAAAGGAAAGTCGCTAGATGAGATAAGCGGCTAAAAAATGGCTGCCGTATGGCAGCCATTTTTTCTAAATGCTAATATCAACATTTTTACCAAGGTAGGGTAGAGATATAGAAGGACCAGAAGATTGGATGAGATTTACTAAGCCCTGTCCATTTTGTTCCGCCATAGCCATCGATTTCTTTAAAACCATAATACTGGCAGCATTCTGCGTAGATGTTTGTGTCGAGATAACTGACAAAGCGGCAATATCCATTGTGAGCCTCCTTGTGATTATTAATTTAAGTATACATCTATCTATGGTATAATACTATAATAGTCTTAAAATATTTGGAGGGGCGTTACGGATGGTTTCAATTGGTTTTCTCATTGCGTTTATGATAGCTTTTTGGGTTTTCAATGACGCTAGGAAGCGTGGACATGAGATTGGGTCGGCCCTGTTGTGGTCAATAGGAACATGTGCTTTGGTGGTTCTTGTTCTACCGCTCTACCTGATGTTTGGCCGCCGGCCGCAGGTTAATATAAATAAAGATCGTGATGTTATCGATATAGAAGCAACTGTAGTATCTGAAAGCTCTATCAGTTGCACTATGTGTGGTCATAAGGTAAATGATGACTTTAATGTTTGTCCCTATTGTGGTTTTACGTTGCGTCCTAAATGCAAGGAATGTGGACACCAGCTTAGCCGGAGTGATAAAAACTGTCCTAACTGCCAGCTGCCAACAGACTTAAAATAAGCTTGTCAGGGCAACGCTGTTATGTCATTATTCTATTTGGCTATAATAAAGTATTAGACAATACACTTGGATTATGGTATAATTATTTTTGTCGTTAAATTAATATGCGCCCGTAGCTCAGGGGATAGAGCACCGGTCTCCGGAACCGGGAGCGCAGGTTCGATTCCTGCCGGGCGCACCATAGTAAGAAAGGCCTTCCAGCGATTTCGCTGGAAGGCTTTTTACATTTGCTGATGGAGTTAAAAATCCATCTGAATCAAGTCCCACTTTATTTTTAAAATTTGTAAGTAATCTTAATTTAATAAAGGAATTATGTACTTTTGTGCGAATATTATCGAAAAAGTATATAATTGGCAAACCTTCTGAAAAGAAGGGACGCAAAGCCATGGGTCTAAAGACGATTTAAGTCTATGATTGCCTGGTTGCATTAAGGGGGTATTACCCGCATGCAACTAGGCAATTTTTTTATCGAAATTAATGATATATGTCAATGGTATTTCTAATTGCCGGCGCAACTCTATTAGTATTTTCTAACGATTCAAGTGGATCAGCGAGTGGATAACTGGTTACGTCATTATAAAGCACATTTTGTCAGGGCGGTGAATTATCAAGTGAAAAAGCTTTTTATATTACTATTTTCAATGGTAACGGTAATCGGTATATCCACAGATCATTTTCAGGGAAACGTGGCATATGCTTCGAACGGAATTATCGATAGGAGTGAACTTGATAATAATCGTACTGCTGTATCAAGAGGAAATACAGAAAAACTCAAAGCTGAATTTGCCTATGAAATGGCACTAATTACAGCAAAAATAGTATCTGCCTCTGCCACTAACGATGAAAATTTTAGAATTGAGTTTGCTTATGCGGCTGCGCAAGCTACTGCAAAAATGATGCCGATGCTACCCAGTGGGCAACGAGATGACTTTGCTTATGATATGGCCCGGATTACAACAAGAATAATTAGTGATAAAAATTTAGATGTTGAAAAGGCCAAAGTCGAATTTGCCTATGAAATGGCGCAGCTTACAACAAAAATTATAACTAGTGTAGATGAAATCATTCCTGGTAAAAGAACAGTGCTTAACGTGTACAATACTGAACTTGAGCCAAAAACATTGCTTAGGAATAATGCCGACATTGAGCCAAAGGCAACGGTCAAAGTGAACAATAATGCTGCTGAACAAAAGGTAATTGCTAATCCAGGTTCTATTGCCCCGGAGACATACACGGGATTGATTGACGAATTGATGCATGTGGGTGACCGTATAAGTCAATCGGACAATAAGGTAAATATTGACGGTGAAGTTCGTTATCATTATGCATCTAACAGTGGCGCCGATCGCTGGAAGAGGGATTCATCAGGGATTCGTGCTCGCGTTGGTTTGGATGCAGGGATTAATCAGGATTGGCGTGCTTATGGGATGCTGGAAGGGCAGAAGAATTTACTGAATTATAATAATAACTTTGAGTTTTCGCGGCTATATGTAGCGGGTAGAGTTGGCACATCAATGGTGAAAGCAGGCTCTTTTGGCTACCTTATGGCAGATGGAAATATTTATGATAGCGACTTTGATGGCGTTAATATTGACTTTGGAGGACCAGTGAAATACACCATGAGTTATGGAGAAACCGATGAAACGAAAAGAACCTATATAATGACTGCACAGTATCATGATTTTGATTATAATTTGGAAGCCGGTGTTTATCGCTATCAGATGAAGAGGGATGATGGTCACAAGCAATACACAATCGGGACTCTTGGTGGGAACTACAATTTCAGTGATTTTGGTCTAGGGGCGATGGTTTTGAGCTCCAGTCAGAAAGATAGTAAAGGGGACAGTCTTGGCTATGTAGTTGGTCTTAACTACAGCGAATTAAAAACATGGCGACCAGGTACTTATGGTATATTTGCAAAATATTACAATCAGCCACGGTATACGTTCATTGCGCATGGGATGAATGGCATAGGCGGTCGGCTGAATGGTTTTAAAGGCACTGCCTTAGGCGTGAACTACACGTTCGCAGAAAACGTTGTGGGCGGAATCGAATATTATGACCTAACAGATAAAATTACCGGAGAGCAAGGAGACACTTGGTGGAGCCAAATAACTCATTATTTTTAAACTAATAAGCGGGTGAAATGGAATGAGTATGGAAACGTTTGAAAGCATACGGGCCCAAAGAGACTTTTTAGCAGTGGTAGGCCTTGGCTATGTAGGGTTACCGCTTGCTGTTGCATTTGCAGAGAAAGTCAAAACACTGGGATTTGATATTAATCAAGAAAAAATTGATATTTATAAAAAGGGCGTTGATCCTACCAATGAAATTGGTGATGAAAGAATCCAAAAGACTACATTGGAATTTACCGCCGATCCCACAAGGTTAAAGGTAGCCAAAGTGATCATCGTTGCTGTTCCAACACCTATCAATGGAGATAAAACACCGAATTTAGCCCCTGTAGTTACTGCTAGTAAAATAATAGGACAAAATTTATCAAAAGGCACTATTGTCGTTTTTGAATCGACTGTGTATCCAGGTGTTACAGAAGAGATTTGTGCACCTGTTTTAGAAAAAGAATCAAAGCTGGTGTGTGGAAAAGATTTCAAAATTGCTTATTCTCCAGAAAGGGTTAATCCGGGTGATAAAGTCCATAGACTTGAAAACATTCGAAAAATTGTTTCGGGTATGGACGAAGAAACAGTGGAAAACATTGCGGCTGTTTATGAGTTGATTATTCATGCAGGTGTTTATATAGCACCTAGCATTAAAGTTGCGGAAGCCGCAAAGTTGGTTGAAAATGCCCAAAGAGATATTAATATTGCTTTTATGAATGAATTGGCAATGGTCTTTCATCGAATGGGCATCAATACAAAAGATGTTATTGATGCCATGAATACCAAATGGAATGCCTTGGGGTTTTATCCAGGATTGGTAGGCGGACATTGTATTGGTGTCGATCCTTATTACTTTATTTATCAAGCCGAGGTGCTTGGGTATCATTCACAGATTATTGCCGCCGGTCGGAAAGTCAATGACGATATGGCAATTTTTGTTACTGATAGCGTGATAAAAAAATTGATTCAAGCTGATAAAAACATAAAGAAGTCCAATATTTATATTATGGGAATAACCTTCAAAGAAAATTGTCCTGATATGCGCAATTCAAAAGCTGTGGATGTTTATAAACACCTCGCCGCTTATGGAATCAAAGCAAAGGTGGTCGATCCAGTCGTTGATAAAACTGAATTCAAAAAAGAATTTGAGCTAGAACTTGTCGATATAAAAAATGTTAGAAATGCTGATTGCCTGGTGTTTTTAGTAGCGCACCAACAATTTAAAGATTTGCGACTGACGGACTTGGAAAGCATGTTCAAAAGGCAAAAGCAACAAGCAAGCCATGTCATTATTGATATCAAGAATATATTTGACCAAAGAGCCATAGAGGAAAAGAACTATTCTTATTGGAGCCTTTAATCTTAAGGGGTGATATACGTGAAAAACAAGACAATTGTATTATCACTGGTTTTCCTGATGTGTGTCTCTCTGATTGGAGCACTTTTCTTCAAAGACTTCTTTACGACGCAGACAGGTGGTGATTATAGCACTATTATCGATATGAAGAGTGCCTATGATGCCGAAACGGAAATTGCGCAAGCGTTAGAGGTGATGAAGAATAGTCAAGAGAAGGCAACCGTGATTACAAATAGCAATAGTGGCCAGCGTCATATTGCCCTAACTTTTGACGGACTGACAGATCGCATTGCCGTACAACAGATTTTGGACTTATTGAACAAATATAATGCTAAGGCAACGTTTTTTGTTGATGGCATGCAGACTGCGGAAGATCCGCAAACCGTTGTAAATATCAAAAAAGCAGGCCAAAAGGTAGAAAACTATACACTTTTAGGCATGACTAAAATGGAAAGCTTTTCCGCAGAAAGATTGATTAAGGACTTTTGTCGTTCACAAAAAATCGTCAAAGTGACCACCGATCAAGGCCCAAATCTTTTAAAATGCAATGATACAAAATATACCGATCAATTGCTTCAAGCGGCGAAGGCCTCCGGGTTTAATAGTGTTGTTAAAAGCGATGCTTTTCTAAATGTCGAACAAATAAAATCTCTTTCTGCGGCAAACGCTCTTGTTGCTAATCTTCGGCCTGGAAGTATTGTCTCAGTGAAACTAAAACCCAATGTTGAAGCGATTGTAAATGAAAAGGGAAAGACAGACTTGAAACCCGCCATTGACAAGCAGCCTGGATTAAAAGAACTGAAACAACAGGCGGATTTGGGGGAAAGAGAACTTATTGACGCGGTAGAGAAGCTTTTAATTGCGCTCACGGGAGCAAATTATACTACCGTCTATGTGGAGGATTTTTCACAAAACATTATCCCAAAAAAACCAATAAAAACAACATTCCTGCATAATAGCGGAACATGCGGAGCAGATAATGTCTCAGCACTTCTGGTGAAAATTGCTGCTCTTGCACAGGAAGAGCTCGCGGCCCTGTTTTCCATCAGGACAGCTTATGCGGCAGAGCCATCGGATAATTCGGGACAGGAAATTAAAATGATTTTAACTACAGAGCCTGCGCTTGCCTATACCTTTGGAGGATTATCCAACTCGGCAGTAGTGAACGATGTACTTAAAAGATTAAATGACCTTGGTATTAAAGCCACATTTTTTGTAATGGAAATAGAAATGAAAAAGTATCCTCAAACAGTACGAAGAATCATTGAAAGTGGACATGAAATTGGGCTGGCGATAAGGCCGAAAGACGGGGAAACATTCAATGAAACTCGCGAAAATATCATGCATGGTCGTATGATGCTGCAAGAACAGTTTGGTGTGGACACCAAGTTAGTAAAACAGCCATGGGGTGTTGTATCAGATACAACAAAAGAGGCTGTTTCAGCTTTGCAATGTAGATTAATTGGTCAATCTGTTAATGTTGTCCAAACTAAGCATAAAGATTACACGTCAGCAGATCAGGTAATGCCAGAAATTTTCGGTAAAGCTATGTTTTCTTTAGCCCGCGGGCAGATTGTCCATTTCAGGATGGATTATTATGCTAACGACTGGTTGGTTGGCGATTTAATAGAAACAATTAAGCAACGTAAAGTGGATAACATTGCTTATGTAACGACTTATGATAATCCCGCACATAATCAGGCGAACGACTCACAGTATATCATTAAGCCGGTAGGGAGAATTCTTAATAATACTAGATTCGTTTATCAATATCCAGTAGATTTAAAAAAGATTCCGGTACAATTAAGCAATGATGGGTTTCCTGTTGATGAGCACAATCTTATGTCAGAAATTTCTCGACGC
Organism: Negativicutes bacterium; assembly: GCA_028707635.1. Classification (GTDB taxonomy): domain Bacteria; phylum Bacillota; class Negativicutes; order JAAYSF01; family JAAYSF01; genus STF2-20. The sequence continues at coordinate 7,771 of JAQWAQ010000056.1, read as the reverse complement.
TACATTGGGAACAAGGATGTGACTTATGAAGACCGTATGCTCGGTTTTTCTAAAATGGATACACGCCGTCTTGATAAGAACGGCTTTATACACACCGAAGACAATGTTGTTTTTCTTACCTTCGATGACTGGGGGACAGATGCGGCCCTCAATAAAATAATGTATGTTCTCCGCAAACATCATGCAACAGGGACGTTTTTTATCATCACGAACAATGTATTATATAATCCGAATCTGCTCCGCACCATTGCTATGCAAGGTCATCAAATAGGGAGTCATTCTGATCAACATAAGGCTATGGCCGTGCGTGAACAAAAAACAGGCAAGCAAGTCAAAACGCAGGATAAAGAGGAATATGGCAAAGATCTAGCTACATCATATAAAAAATTAATAGCTATTACAGGCGATGTGACCGTCAACGGTAAACCTGCGGTGACGCGCTTTTTCCGCCCGCCAACGCTGGCAATTAGTAAAATGGGTTTTGAGGTGTTGTTTGAAAATGGTTATGAATATATCATCTGTGGTTCGAGCAACAGCTATGATTATAAAGCCGAAAACGTTACTCAGCTGGTAAGGACGATCAAAGACGGGATCTATACAAAAGACGGTGAAGTAAAAAAAGGTGCTATCTTGATTATGCATATGGGAGACAGTTCTTTATATACCGCAATGGCTTTAGATATATTTCTGACCGCAAATGAAGCCAAAGCGGATTCCGATCCGTCCAAGTTTAAAATCGGTAGGCTATCAGATTATTTACCAGAGGGCTATTCTCAAATAAGCCGAAAAAAGTCATTGGAATTAAATAGTCATACTAAATCTCAATAGAAGCGTAAGAATACATAATCTATCATGAAATGATGAGAGCAATTTATTATATGCTGTGCAGTAAGCAGCATAGAAATGGCGGGAAAGTAGATTATGAAAAAGTTATTTTCACAAGAGATAAAAACAGAAGAGGATATTTTACTTGTCGATAAACCTGATCGCCGGCAGCTTTCTAAAGTACCTGATAAGGAAGGGGTGCGTACGAATGCCGACAGACGCCGGATAAAGGGTAATGAGAATTCGAATGATATCTCAAAATTCATTGAAAATGAAAAAATGGGCAGACGTTATTTAGTTAATTATGATGTATTAATCGACTATGTTTGTGATGGTAAAAATGCAACATGTAACGGAAAAGGTATCGATTTATCAACAACTGGTATGTTATTGGAAGTTTCTCCAGATGTGGCGCGGGATTTGAGTCAGGCTTCTAAAATCAAAATAAAGTTTGTCATTGCGCCCGGTACGATGCCAGAAGGATATGAGATGAAAGTCGATATTGCCGTTCAATATATCCGATTTGACAAAAACGCAGAGGGAAAGACCTTATGTGGAGTAAAATTTTCAGAATCACTGGCACAGTATGCAACAAAAAAGAAAGATTGGTATATGCTGTCAGCAGCCGCGATTTTTCTGTTTTTTATTACTGCCTGTATTCTATTAATGAGGGCAGAAAGTATTCTTTATTTTAAATTTAATAAAACTTTGTATATATACAGCATTATTGCCGCTACCTTTTTGCTAACAAGATATCTGTTTGGTTCTTTTTATCGCCCAGTTCCAATCGACAACAATTTTACGCCAGGTGTTACGATTGTTATTCCTTGTTTCAATGAGGAAAAATGGATACAAAGAACGATTTTAGGCTGTATAAACCAGGATTATCCAACAGATAAATTGGAAGTTATTGTTGTAGACGATTGCTCCAATGATCAATCATTTACAAAAACGAAAGAAATCATTGAAGAACTAAAAGCCCAGGGGAAACGTTATGACATTGAGAATAGACTTCATTATATTCGGCAGGAAACCAACGCAGGTAAGCGAGAGGCTTTGGCAAAAGGTGCCTTAATGGCCCAACATGAATTAATTGTCTTTGTTGATTCAGACAGCTTTTTAGATCCGTTCGCCATTCGTAATGTAGTCCAGCCATTCAAAGATGCAAAAATGGGTGGTGTTTCTGGTAGAACTGATGTAGCCAACACTTACACCAACGCACTTACGAAAATGCAGGCTGTGAGATATTATATCGCTTTTCGAATTATGAAAGCGGCGGAAAGCTATTTTGATGCAGTCACGTGTTTATCAGGCCCACTCTCTTGCTATAGAAAAGATTTGGTTATTAAGTATATGGATGCCTGGCTTAACCAAAGATTTTGGGGACAGAAAGCCACATTTGGCGATGACCGGAGTATGACAAATCTGATCCTAAGAGAAAATCGTACCGCCTATCAAGACACTGCGATATGTCATACAATTGTACCAAACACATATACTGTCTTTTTAAAACAACAGATGCGCTGGAAACGATCGTGGCTTAGAGAATCGATCATAGCATCCCTTTTTATGTGGAAGAAAGAACCATTTATGGCTTTATCCTTTTATATGGGTGTGCTCGTACCACTCTTGGCCCCTCTTATCGTTATCTATAATCTGATTTATATTCCAATTACGCACAGAGTGTTTCCGTATACCTTTATCATCGGTATTAGTTTAATGGCGCTGCTTATGAGCATGGCCCAATTGTTTCTGCGAAGAAGTTCAACGTGGATTTATGGGTTGTGGTTTTGCTTATACTACGAAGCCGTACTTTTATGGCAAATGCCGATTGCCTGGGTTACCTTCTGGAAAACGACATGGGGAACGCGCATGACTCCAGCGGATCTTGCAGAACTGTTAAAAAAGAATCGCGGAAAGCAAAAGAGGGCATAAGATCATGACGACATCCAATGAAAAATTTACTGCCCAAAAAGACAGAAAAAAGGCTATACGTGTAGTGATCCAGATTATTATCATTCTTACAGTGATTGCTGTCTGTATAGCTGCGCTAGGTACTTTAGCAGCCTATAAGCCATACACTCAGCAAGATGCAAAGTTTTCAGGTGATAAAGGATTTGTTGCCCTTGCTTATTTTGGTGTGGACAGAATAGGCAATCAAAATTTAATTGGAGTAGGGCGTTTGCGTGAACATTTACAAGCGCTAAAAGATTTGGGTTATGTAACTATTACACAACGAGATATTGAGAATTACTATCAATCAGGGAAAGACCTCCCAGAGAAATCGGTGCTGTTAATGTTTGAGGATGGCAGGCGCGATACTGCTGTTTTTTCACAAAAGATTCTGGAAGACTTGAATTTTAAAGCAACAATCCTTACTTATCCAGAAAAATTTGAAAAGAAAGATCCTAAATTCTTAGTACCGGAAGAATTGAGAGAACTCGAAAAAACAACTTTCTGGGAAATGGGTACTAATGGATACCGACTTGCGTTTATTAACGTATTTGATCGATATGACAATTATCTTGGCGAATTAGACCCCTTGAAACACGCTAGCGTTGCGCCTTATTTAGGCCGTAAATACAATCACTATTTGATGGATTATGTTCGAGACGAATATGGTATTCCTAAAGAGAGTAATACAAAAATGAAACAACGTATCTCGTATGATTATGAAGCCATGCGGGATATCTATACCACGTCTATTGGGTACGTACCTGGAATGTATATATTAATGCACTCCAATACAGGAAGTTTTGGGAATAATGATAAAGTAAGTGCTATGAATGATTATTGGATAAAGTCATTGTTTAAAATGAATTTTAACAGGGAAGGTTTTTCCTTCAATCAGAGAAATAGCAGTATTTATGACTTAACAAGGATGCAGCCGCAGGCGTATTGGCACACTAATCATTTACTGATGCGGATAAAATATGATATCAATCAAGATTTAGAATTTGTCAAAGGTGATTTGAACAAACAGAAAGCATGGGAAACGCTTAAAGGGGCACTCGAAATAAAAGAGGAAACGATGATTTTGACTTCTTTGCCAAAAGATCGAGGCTTATTGCGATTAAAGAACAGCAATGATTTTGAAGACATGAAACTTTCCGTGAGGTTAAAGGGAAATAAACTTGGCTTACAAAGGGTATATTTCCGAGCAGATGAAAACTTAAATAGATTCTTATCTGTACATATACTCAATAATGTTCTATATGTTACCGAAAAGCTGGGCGTTACCGAAAAAGAGTTGTTCAAATTAAATTTAGATAAGCATGACGGTAAAGAAAGTCTGTCGATCTCTGAAGATAAAAAGGCAGCAGAAGTACGGGAATTGGAAACTTTCATAAAGTATGCCGACTCTGCTGAAAAAGCAAAGATTTACGCAGAACGATTGAAAGATAAAAGCCTAGAAAGTGCCCCCAAAGTAGCAGATGGAGCACAGGAATATGTACCTGATCTCGGTGTTCATGCGAAGGGTGATCGGATGCTATCTTTATCTGTCAAGGGTGATAAGATTAGCATTATGGTAGACGGTAAAGATGTTATAAAAGATTTACAAGTATCTAATATGAAAGCGGGTGCTGTTTATCTTGAAACGGCATGGGGCGGTTATGGTTGGGATCAAAGGAATTTGGCTGATGATGTATATGATGGCGTATTTGAAAAACTCATTATCACTGAAAATGCGGGAGTGGAAAACGAAAAAGCTTTATTTGACAGCAGGATGCAGGGATTTGATGCCGCTAAATTAAAAGTCAAACAATTATGGGAAGCTCTTATAAACTGGTTTGTTGTAAACTTGTAATCAAGGGGAGGAAACAAGTGCGTAGGATGTTTTATAAAATTTTCAAAATAGCTATATTTGCAGCTGCTTTTGTTATCTTCACAGGTTGTAATTATAATAATCAATCTGTTGGCAATGCCGTCGCAAAAGAACCAGTAAAAAGAGCAGTATGGTTAGCTTATTGGGATTTAGATCCAGGTGAAAAAGAGTTAAAAATGATAGAAAAGAAAATAGAGAAACTTTCTTATTTTGCCGTCTATTTTGATGCAAATGATGGTATCTTTATACCTAAAGAGCTGAGCGATAGAAAAGGTGAAATAGACAAGAAAAAAGGGAAATATGAAACTTATCTTACTTTTGTCAATGACAAACGAAATCTAGATGGATCGGTTGTGGTGAAAGATATAGAAATTCTCCGCAGGTTGTTTTCCGATGACGCGTTTATGGATAAACATATTGACGAAATCATCACACTGACTTTGCAGGGTGGATATGATGGCATTGAAATTGATTATGAAAGAATATGGAAAGATGAAAAGGTAGGCCGGTCTTTCTTACGATTTGCTGATAAGCTTTACCTAAAAGCCCAAAAAAACAATTTAAAGTTGAGGCTTGTATTGGAACCTAGTACGCCGTTCGCTTCTACTGACTTTTCCAAGGGACCAGAATATGTAGTTATGCTTTATAACCTTTATGGATTGCATAGCGCTCCCGGGCCAAAGGCTGATAAGGAATTTATTCAAAAGACAGTAACACGCATGAAAGCATTGCCGGGGGAAAAGTCGGTAGCATTTTCAACAGGTGGCTGTGTGTGGGGTGACAACGGTGAGAAAAGATTTTTGACAGAAGTGGAAGCAAAAACTCTTGCAAAAACATATGGTTCTGAAACCAAAAGAGATAAAGAAAGCCAATGCATGGTTTTTGATTATATCGATAAAGGCGTTTCGTATCAAGTGTGGTATGCGGATGTGAAAACTTTAAATGCATGGATAGCTATTGCTAAAGAGCAAGGAGAAAATAACATTAGTTTGTGGCGTCTCGGCGGAAATGTGAATATAAGCAAAGTTAAATAGAAAACTTGCAGAGGTGTCAAGTGTATACAGAATGCTTGTTATTATGAGTTGTTTCATCGGATAATCACACATTATCTAAATTGACAGAATATATGGAAAATGATATAATGTAACCAAAGAGAGGGATGGGAGGAGGCCTCCATTATGGAAACAATCAGACTTTCTATTGTTAGTTTTGGAGTTGCTAGCCTATGTTCTCTGGTCATAATGCTAATTGTTTGTTTTAAAATCAACAGTCATTGATTTTGAGAATCTTGAGCCTGCGGGCTCCTTTTTTTGGTTAGAATTGCAGTATTAAAGAGTATACGCATTGAATTTTAATTCTTACAATGTTATAATAATTACAATGTAGTTGTTTTTTACAAAAGAGAAAAAATTAACCAATTTGCTTAGATTATTACTAATCTTACAGAGAAATAATTACTAGGAGGAGAAGGAATGAAAAGTTTAAAAGGAACCAAAACTGCCGAAAATTTATTAAAAGCCTTCGCTGGGGAATCACAGGCTCGCAACCGTTATACTTATTATGCGTCGGTTGCTGACAAAGAAGGTTACAAACAAATTAAAAATATTTTTATTGAAACAGCAGACAATGAAAAAGAGCATGCTAAACGCTTTTATAAGTTTTTGCTGGAAGGCTTAGCAGGGGAGCTTCCTGCTATGATTGAAATCACTGCTGGCTTCCCTATTGCGCAAGGCTGTACGCTTGATAATTTGAAGGCGGCTGCAGCTGGTGAAAATGAAGAGTGGGTAGATCTTTATCCTTCATTTGCCAAGGTTGCCGCGCAAGAAGGGTTCCCTGAAGTGGCTACTGCTTTTGAGATGATTTCCTTGGCAGAACAACGCCATGAAACACGCTATCTCAAGCTAGCTGATAATATTGAAACTGGCAAGGTATTCAAGAAAGACGGTACAGTATTCTGGAAATGCGGTAATTGTGGCTACATTCATGAAGGTGATTCAGCGCCTGAATTATGTCCGGCCTGTATCCATCCTCAAGCTCATTTTGAGGTTTTCGTCGAAACTTATTAATTTTATAGTGCGGATGATCATTAAGCGAAGCTGTTATAGCTTCGCTTAATTTTTAATAGGGGGTTTATTCATGAAAAAAGGTTACCGATGTTTAATTTGCGGCTATGTGCATATTGGTTCTGAAGCACCTAATGTCTGCCCGATTTGCGGTGCTTCAACTGGAGAATTTGAACTTTTTGAAGATAAAAACAAACGTGGGACAAGCAGTTCGGAGTATTGGCGGTGTGTGAACTGTGAATATATTCATGAGGGCAGTACTCCGCCGGATCAATGCCCTGTCTGTGGTGTTACAAAGTCTGAATTTGAAGCCATTGAGAAGAAGGCTGCACATCATATTAGCACCGATAATGCGAGAATTCTTATTATTGGCGGCGGTATAGCCGGACTTTCGGCAGCGGAAGAGATTCGGAAGCATTCGCAGACGGCTGTTATTACTATTATTTCAAATGAAAAGCAGCTTCCTTATTATCGCTTAAACTTGACACGGTATTTGTCAGGAGATGTTGACAAAAGAAATTTAGAAATTCATCCTAAAGAGTGGTACGATCAAAAAAATATTACCATTTTGCATGGTAAAGAAGTTTTAAATATTGATGCCAATAACAAAGAAGTGGTCTTAGACGATCAGGTGCGAGTTCAATATGATACATTAATTGTTGCCCTTGGTGCGCATCCGTTTGTTCCTCCTATTCCTGGGCATCAAAAGAAAAATGTTATTACTGTAAGGAAAATAGAGGATGCAGACTTCATTTTAAACAAGATTGGTGAGACGGGTTCTTGCATTTGTATCGGTGGAGGCATCTTAGGTCTTGAAGCAGCAGGGGCCATCGCTAAAAACGGAATCAAGGTAACGCTGTTAGAAGGCGCACCTTGGCTCATGCCAAGGCAATTAAATAAACGAGCCAGTGAAATATTGAAAGGCCACTTACAGAAGATTGGTATTGAAGTGCGTGATAATGTGCGCATTAAGGAGATTACAGGAAATCAAGAATGTGATGGAGTTTTGCTTGAGACAGGAGAAAGATTGCCAACAAAACTTGTTATGATCACGGCT
>JAQWAQ010000055.1 GCA_028707635.1 Negativicutes bacterium | reverse complement strand
GTGGCGTTTTATCAGGTCGGAAAGCATTTACTGCAACTGCTGGACCGGGAAATGTTTTGATGCAGGAATCGATTGGGATGGCTGAAATGATGCGGTTGCCAATGGTCTACATCATTCAGCAGCGCGGCGGTCCGTCGACGGCTACTGTTATTTATGCCCAACAGGAGACAACCCTCACTACTTTCGGCGGCAATGGCGAAGGGCATCGTATTGTTTATTCAACAGCCGGGCATCAGGAATTGTTTGATTATACGATCAAAGCCTTTAATAGCGCTTGGACTTATCGGTTTCCGACGTTTATTTTAGGTGACGGCTATCAGGCTAAAATGCGTGAACCACTTACAATCTATGATCCTGTGGAACGCGGTGTAAATTTGGTCCCCACAGAACCTATTCTGGGGGATACTGACCATCCAGATAGGGCGTTTAAACATATGCGTAACACGTATAATACCGAAGATGAGCTTTACAATATAGTCATGGCAAATCAACATGCTTGGGATGAAATGGCTGATAAGGTTGTGGAATGGGATGCAAAAGGGTGCGAAGATGCTGATGTTATTATTGTTACTCATGGCATAGTATCGCGAGCAGGTTTTGGTGCTTATAATCAGCTTCGCGCCGAGGGTAAAAAGGTTGGTTATTTCCGCCCGATTACTGTTCGTCCTTTTCCAGGACAACAACTTAAAGAGGCAATGAAAAATGCTAAAAAACTGCTTGTTGCTGAGTCTGCCTATGGTCAGTTGCTTAAGCTAGTACAAACACATACCTATGGCAGCACTATCGAAATCGCTACACTGCTTAAACCGGGTGTGGGAATAACAAGTGAAGAAATTTATGAAGAATGTCAACATCTTTAGAAATCGAAAGGAGGGCTACCATGCAAGAACTTAAAGAACACGGGATTTTACAGCCAGCCATGCCGACGAGTTGGAACGAAGAAACAAAACCTCATAAATTTTGTCCTGGTTGTGGACATGGAATTATCCTCAAAGTCTTGGGTGAAGCCGTTGATGAACTAGGAATTAAGGGAAAAATGGTTTTCGGCTGCGATATTGGCTGTTCATTATTGGCATGGGATTTTTTCGCTATTGATACAGTACAAACTCATCATGGTCGAACAACTCCAGTTATCACTGGAATGAAACGAGCTAATCCTGATATCATCGGTGTTGCCTATATGGGTGACGGTGGTGGCTATGCTATTGGTTCGCAGCATTTGTTTAACTCTGCTGTCCGCAATGAAAAGATCACAATCATTCTGTGTAACAACTGTAATTACGGTATGACGGGTGGGCAAATGGCCCCTACAACACTGCCTGGCATGAAAACTGAAACAACCCCCTACGGCCGGGATATCGAGCAAACTGGAGCTCCGACCAAAGGGCCTGAAATGGTAGCGGCTGTAGCACCTGAAGGAGCTTATGTAGCGCGTGGTACAATCGCCAATGCTCGTCAAATGAAAGGCTTTATTAAAAAAGCTCTGGAAAATCAAATAGCTGGACGAGGACTGTCCTTTGTAGAATGTCTGTCAAGTTGTCCAACTAACTGGCGGACAAATGCCAAACAAACCTGGGAATTTGTTGAAAAGGATATGGCCAAATATTTTCAGGTTGGCGAATTACGCGTACCGTCCGAAATGAAGGAGGGGAAATAATGGCGAGCGTAACCAGAATTGCCTTAGCTGGCGAAGGTGGGCAAGGGGTACAATCCATTGCTGAGATATTAGCTGAAGCTGCTAACGAGGAAGGTAAAAATGCGCTGTATATCCCAAATTTCGGGGTTGAGCAGCGAGGTGGTGTCTCGGTAGCATATGTGCAGATTAGTGATGGCCATATTGGGGCGCCTAAATTTATCAAAGCAGATATTCTCATTCCGTTAAGTCCGCGGGCAGTTCAAAGAACAACGGATCATGCCGGCGAAAATACGATCTATATTTATGATAATTCATTAGTAGCAGAGGGCGAAGTGAATGACAATATTGTCGGGATGCAATATTTTGATGTTACGCCGCCCTGCCCGACTTCTGATGAACCAAATGAGGATTTGACTCAGGATATGATTGCAGGGGAACCTAAGACTTGTTCGTTTAGCCGTCCGGGTCCTGGTGTCGATCCTAAAGATATACCGAAAGTTAAAAAGGTAATTGCTATACCGGCCAATGATATTGCCAAAAATGAGCTGCATCCTAGAGTTTTTAATATCATTATTCTTGGTGCTATTATTGCAGCCACAGATGTATTGCCTATTGAGGCGATCAAACGTGCACTCGAAGTTAAACTTGGCCATAAATTTGAAGCCAATCCCAAACTGCGCGACATGAACTATCAAGCCCTTGAACGCGGCTATAACCTCATAAAAGGCGCAATGTAGAAGGAGGGGAAAACATGGCAAAGGTAGATTGGAAATCGTCCAAACACGAAAATGCTAAAGGTAACTGGGCAATATTTTCTGGATTATGCAAAGGCTGTGGGCTTTGTATTGAAAAGTGTCCGGTAAAATGTATCGCATGGGGGGAAGATTTAGGAGTGTATGGAACGCCCCGTGTGCAAGCTAATATGGAAAAGTGCATTGTTTGCGGAATATGTCAAATGGTATGCCCGGACTGTGCAATTAGGGTAGAAAAAAAGAAATAGGTAGACTTAAGTCCAGTAAATGGTGTATTATAGATTCAGACTTGTCTTGTAGGTGATAGCGACGTGAATAAAAATACCATGTTTGAGATCGTACAAAATGATCTCAAGGAACTAGAAGGCGAACTGCTTTCTGTAATACACTCTCAAGAGGACTTAATAACAGATATAAGTAGACACTTGGTTAAGGCTGGAGGAAAGCGCTTGCGGCCAGCCTTGTATTTAGTCTGTGCGAGAAGCAAATGCAGTGATTTAAAGGCCATCATGCCAATGGCGCTGGCGATTGAGCTCATTCATATGGCTACGCTTGTGCATGATGATGTTATTGATGAGGCATCGACCCGTCGTGGGCGTCCTACTGCTAATGCTTGTTGGGGGAATTATCAGTCGGTATTGACTGGCGATTTTCTCTTTGCTAAAGCATTTTCTGTTGTAGCGATGCATGTCGATCAACGTATGCTAAAGGTTTTGACTGATGTGATGTGTTCGATGTGCGAAGGTGAAATTATTCAAGATAAAGACACCTTTAACCCTGATCAGTCTGAAGGCCAATATTTAGTGCGGATTGCTAAAAAAACTGCTGATTTTATTGCTGCCAGTTGTGAATTAGGCGGTATGGTTGCAGGGTTACCCGCCGATGATATTGAAGCACTTCGCAAGTATGGTTATTCAATTGGTATGGCATTTCAAATAACCGATGATATTCTTGATGTTACGGCATCTTCGGAACAAATCGGTAAACCGGCTGGCCATGATCTGCGACAAGGTATTGTCACTTTACCGGTTATTTTTGCGCTTGAAAATAGCAAACATAAAAATGAACTTCGCGAGATTATTGTCAATCGGGCTATGACTGAAGAGGCCGTTAAAAAGGGACTTAAGATTATTCATGATACGACTGCGGTCGAATACTCATATCAGCGAGTTGCTGATTATCTGCATGAAGCTCGTAATATTTTACCGCCATCTATTCCGCCTAATCTTAAGCAGTGCCTTCTTGAAGTTGCCGATTTCGTTGGTCTGCGTAAGTATTAAAGAACAAATAACCGCAAAAAAAGCTTACCTTAGTGGGTAAGCTTTTTTGTTGTTATATAAAGTGAGAGTATCCGAAGCCACTATACCTTACCATAATACCTTATTCTTGTTTCCATAATTTTGAATACAATATAATTTTTAGATGGCAGTTTGGAAATGGCAGGAAATTGTAGATATTTATCGAAAGGACATACTTATAGCACAATTCTGTAGATTCGATTCATTTTAATTAATTTAAAAGTTTCGAAAAGTATTATTTGTGCGTCATTAAATGTGCAAGTCGTTTATTCGGCTTGCTAGACTAAGCCGCGATCCCAATAAGGAGGTGGAAATGCAATTTCACGGCTTCATTGAATTTTCTGGTGTGTAATTCCTGTGAGGAATTGTAGACCAGGGAGGGCGATGATGCGCAATAACATACACTTCAGAATATGTGCTAAAATATAACTAAGGAAGTGTATGTTATGGCCTGGACCCAGATATATGATCCAATGGGGAACATTGTTCTATCTGCAATCGTAGCTGGCATCCCCTTATATCTTCTCTTGTACATGCTTGGTATTAAACAAAAGCCTGGTCACATTGCCGCTATAGCCGGCACAATCGCAGCGCTCATTGTTGCAGTTCTAGTTTGGGGAATGCCAGTAGGACTTGCTTTTAATTCATTTTTGAGTGGTGCTGCTTTTGGTCTTTTCCCGATAGTTTGGATTGTTGTTACCGCAATTTGGGTATACAATATGACGGTTGAGTCAGGTGAGTTTGAGATTATTAAAAACTCATTAGCTTCTATTACAGAAGACCGCCGTCTACAAGCACTTTTTGTTGCTTTTGCATTTGGTTCATTCATTGAAGGTACTGCAGGTTTTGGTACTCCGGTAGCAATTACTGCAGCAATGTTGGTTGGTCTTGGTTTTAACCCGGTTTATGCTGCAAGTATTTGCTTGATTGCTAATACCGCACCGGTTGCTTTCGGTGGTATTGGTATCCCAGTTATCGTAGCAGCCCAAGTTTCACAGCTTGATATTATGCATATTAGTCAAATTATTGGTCGGCAGTTGCCCTTCCTGTCAATTATCGTTCCGTTGTGGGTTGCTGTTACCATGAGTGGCTGGAAGCGCTCCATGGAAGTTCTGCCAGCGCTGTTAGTCGCTGGTGGATGTTTTGCAGCTACCCAGTTCTATACAGCTAACTATATTAGCCCGTATCTCCCGGATATTACATCGGCTATTGTTACTATTATCGGCCTGGGTTTATTCCTCAGAGTCTGGAAACCAGCGACAATTTGGCGTTTCCCTGATGAAGAGGCTAGCACTAGCGGTAAAGAAGAACTCCGGTACTCATCTGGTGAAGTTATCCGCGCTTGGATGCCGTACATCCTGCTCGCGATTATGGTATTCCTCTGGGGGTATGGCCCAGTGAAGAGCGTTTTATCCACAACAAATATCAATATCCCTTGGCCGGGGCTTCATAATGAGATTAGTAAGGCAGTTCCTATTGTTGCCAAAACTACTCCTTATGGTGCTGTATATTCTTTCCAATGGCTGTCTGCAGGTGGTACAGCTATCTTGCTATCAGGTATTCTGTCAATTTTTGTTATTCCTAATTATGGCCCTAGTCGTGCTATTCCTTGTTTCTTTAGAACAATCAAAGTTCTTATTAACCCGATCATTACCATAGCCGTAATTCTTGGCTTAGCGTATTTGATGAATTACTCTGGTATGAGTGCTACTATGGGACTTGCATTTACTAAAACCGGTGCAGCATTCCCGTTCTTTGCTCCAATCCTTGGCTGGCTCGGGGTATTCTTGACAGGTTCTGATACATCGTCGAATGCCTTGTTCGCATCATTGCAAAGAACAACTGCTGAACAGATTGGTGTTGACCCTCATTTGATGGTTGCTGCTAACTCTTCCGGCGGTGTTTGTGGTAAGATGATTTCGCCGCAAAGTATTTCAGTTGCAACAGCTGCTACTGGCTTAGTCGGTCAAGAAGGCACAATCTTCCGCTTTACGCTTAAACATAGTATCGCAATGCTGGCGATTGTTGCTTGTATGACCTATCTGCAAGCCTATGCGCTTAGCTGGATGCTTCCATAAAGAGTAATAATTATCATTTTGCAGCAGCTCCGGCTGCTGTTTTTTTTTTATCAAAAAACGTTTGAATATTAGGATATATTAGCATATATAAGCATAAGCAACTAAATAGATATTAGAGGGATCTATTTCCAATGAAACTTAACATAAATCAAAGAAATAAAAAAATATTAAAAATTATGGAATAATATGAAGGAATTTCCTTTTAATTGAAGAATATTTTATATAGGCAAAAAACGCAATATTTAAAATAACAAAATAATTAGGAAGATTAGAAGTATTTTGCTGCACTAGAATTGCCGCAATTCTAAGAGGGAGGTGAAAGGTGTGGCCTGCGGCTTCATTGAATTTTCTGGTGTGTAATTCCCAAGCGGAATTGTAGACCAGGAGGGAGATGATGCTTGGAGCATAGAAAAATATTGTTGTACTTTTTTTATTATACTTTTATTATTGTTAATGATTTTAATATTAAGAAATAGGGGAGTGTATTTAATGACTTGGATGCAAGACTATAGTCCTTTAGGCAGCATAGGCCTCTCGGCGCTGGTTGCCGCAATTCCGCTATTTGTATTACTATATATGCTGGGAATTAAGCGTTCAAAAGGCCATGTTGCTGCGGGCGTTGGTGTCCTTTCTGCAATATTAATAGCCATTTTTGTTTTTAAAATGCCTGCCGGATTAGCGATTAGCGCTACTCTTAATGGTGCGTTGGTTGGTATATTCCCAATTGTATGGATTATAGTAACCGCGATCTGGGTTTACAATATGACGGTTGAATCCGGTGAATTTGAAATTATTAAGAATTCATTGGCATCACTCACTGATGACCGTCGTCTGCAAGCACTCTTTATTGCTTTTGCTTTCGGATCCTTCATTGAAGGTACAGCTGGCTTTGGTACACCGGTAGCCATAACGGCCGCTATGCTAGTTGGACTTGGTTTTAACCCTGTTTATGCCGCTGGTATCTGCCTTGTAGCGAATACCGCTCCTGTTGCATTTGGTGCTATTGGTATCCCTGTTGTGGTACTTGGCCAAGTAAGTGGGATTGACTCCTTTACATTAAGTAAAATTATTGGTCGTCAATTGCCATTCCTTTCAGTAATCGTACCGCTTTGGGTCGTTGTTATGATGTGCGGTTGGAAACGCGCTATGGAAGTGTTGCCGGCCGTAATGGTAGCCGGTATATGCTTTGCTTCAACCCAGTTCTTTACTTCAAACTATATTAGCGTGTATTTGCCGGATATTACCTCGGCATTTGTTACTATCATAGGTCTTTTGCTTTTCCTCAAAGTTTGGAAGCCTGCCAAAGTTTGGCATTTTCCTGATGAAAAGGCCTCTGTTGGCCCTGTTGAATGTAAGTATACTACTGCTGAAGTGTTACGTGCATGGGGTCCGTACATTATCCTGGCAGCTCTCGTCTTTTTGTGGGCCGATGATAAATTCCTCGGGTTCAAGGCCGTGCTGGTTAGTGCGGAAAAGGCTCTTGGTTTAACATCTGTGACTTGGCCTGGTCTGCATAACCTGGTCATAAGAACGGCTCCGGTTGTGGCTAAAAATGCTCCTTATGCAGCTACGTATGGAATTAACTTCCTATCAGCTGCAGGTACTGCAATCTTAGTCTCCGGAATACTTTCCTTGTTTATCATCCCGAATTATAGTGTTGGTCGGGCTATTGCCTGTTTCGGCAGAACAATTAAATTACTTGTTTATCCGATCTTCACAATTGCTATGATCCTGGGTTTGGCGTATATCATGAACTATTCTGGCATGAGTTCCACTTTAGGTCTTGCCTTTACTTCAACCGGCGCAGCTTTCCCTTTCTTCTCACCATTCCTCGGTTGGATAGGCGTTTTCTTGACTGGTTCAGATACATCTTCCAATGCTTTGTTCGGTTCAATGCAGAAGACTGCCGCTCAGCAGCTTGGCATCGACCCGAATCTTACTGTAGCTGCTAACTCGTCCGGCGGTGTTTGCGGCAAGATGATTTCCCCGCAAAGTATTGCCGTTGCTACTGCTGCTACGGGCTTAGTTGGTGAAGAATCAACAATATTCCGTTTTGCCTTACCACACAGTATTGCCATGATTTTCCTCATCGGCATTCTGACATATCTGCAGTCGAATGTACTGCACTGGATGCTTCCATAAAGTAGCATTAAACTATGTTTTAGAAAAGCGGCAGCTGAAAAGCTGCCGCTTTTCTTTGCTGAAAAATATATAGAAAAACTAAAAACAAAAGTGATTAATTGTCAAATGACAGGAACCCAGAGGGGGGTTATTTGACAATTAAGATAATTGAATATTTAGAAACATTAGTATTACGGAGTATTTTATAGTATATAAATGATAAACAGATTTATTGTTGGTTCAAAATATATTTAATCAATAAAATAAAAAAATATCAAATATTATGGCTGAATATGAAGGAATATTATATTATTTATAGAATAATCTATATGAATAAAAAACGCAATATTTAAAATAACAAAATAATTAAGAAAATTTAAAATGTAATTACTAGGTTAAAATTGATCGTTTTTACGGGATAGGTGTAAAACATCGAACCCGTTAATAGCCGCAATTTCTAAAGGAGAGGTGAAAGGTTTTAGTTCCGCGGCGTCATTTGAATGTTCTGGTGTGTAATTAAATGAATTTATAAACCAGGGGGAGCTGATGCTTAGAGTATAAAGAAAATCGCTGTTATACTTTTTATTATTGGTAATGTATTTTTAAAATTTAAAAATAGGGGAGTGTTTTTGTAATGACATGGATTCAAGACTATAGTCCCTTAGGCAGCATAGGCCTCTCGGCACTCGTAGCATCAATTCCACTATTTGTATTACTATATATGCTGGGCATTAAGCGTTCAAAAGGCCATGTTGCTGCGTTCGTTGGCGTCCTTTCTGCAGTATTAATAGCCATTTTTGTTTTTAAAATGCCTGCTGGATTAGCGATTAGCGCTACCCTTAATGGTGCTTTGGTTGGTATATTCCCAATTGTATGGATTATAGTAACCGCGATCTGGGTTTACAATATGACGGTTGAATCCGGTGAATTTGAAATTATTAAGAATTCATTGGCGTCACTCACTGATGACCGCCGTCTGCAAGCAATCTTTATTGCTTTTGCTTTCGGATCCTTCATTGAAGGTACAGCTGGCTTTGGTACACCAGTAGCCATAACGGCTGCGATGCTAGTTGGACTTGGTTTTAACCCTGTTTATGCCGCTGGTATCTGCCTTGTAGCGAATACCGCTCCTGTTGCATTTGGTGCTATTGGTATCCCTGTTGTGGTACTTGGTCAAGTAAGTGGAATTGATGCTATGACATTAAGTAAGGTTATCGGTCGTCAATTGCCATTCCTTTCGGTAATTGTACCGCTCTGGGTCGTTGTTATGATGTGCGGTTGGAAACGCGCCATGGAAGTGTTGCCGGCCGTGCTTGTAGCAGGTGTATGCTTTGCAACAACCCAGTTCTTTACTTCAAACTATATTAGCGTGTATTTGCCGGATATTACCTCGGCATTTGTTACTATCATAGGTCTTTTGCTTTTCCTCAAAGTTTGGAAGCCTGCCAAAGTTTGGCACTTTCCTGATGAAAAGGTCTCCGCTGGCCCTGTAGAATGTAAGTATACTACTGCTGAAGTGTTACGTGCATGGGGTCCGTATATTATCCTGGCAGTTCTCGTCTTCTTATGGGCTGATGATAAATTCCTCGGGTTCAAGGCCGTGCTGGTTAGTGCGGAAAAGGCTCTTGGTTTAACACCTGTGACTTGGCCTGGTCTGCATAACCTGGTCATAAGAACGGCTCCAGTTGTGGCTAAAAATGCTCCTTATGCAGCTACGTATGGAATTAACTTCTTCTCAGCAGCAGGTACTGCAATATTAGTTTCCGGAATACTTTCCTTGTTTATCATCCCGAATTATAGTGTTGGTCGGGCTGTTGCCTGCTTCGGCAGAACAATTAAATTACTTGTTTATCCGATTTGCACAATTGCTATGATCTTAGGTCTGGCGTATATCATGAACTATTCTGGCATGAGTTCCACTTTAGGTCTTGCCTTTACTTCAACCGGCGCGGCATTCCCCTTCTTCTCACCGTTCCTTGGTTGGTTGGGCGTATTCTTAACTGGTTCAGATACATCTTCCAATGCATTGTTTGGTTCGATGCAGAAAACTGCAGCCCAGCAGCTTGGCATCGATCCGAATCTTACTGTAGCTGCTAACTCGTCCGGCGGTGTTTGCGGTAAGATGATTTCCCCGCAAAGTATTGCTGTTGCTACTGCTGCTACGGGCTTAGTTGGTGAAGAATCAACTATATTCCGTTTTGCCTTACCACACAGTATTGCCATGATTTTCCTCATCGGCATTCTGACATATCTGCAGTCGAATGTACTGCACTGGATGCTTCCATAAACTCATGATAGACTAAGTTTTATACTTAGGGGTTGTGTTGAAACCTAGTTTCAGCACAACCCTTTTAATTTTTGTCCGCTGACCAAGCCGCTTTTCTTCTACAAGTAATACGCTAAAGGGCACAGGCGAGCGGCTAAGTCCCTGGATATGGTTCGGCTAGGATTCAGGTGGAGTTATCTGAATCAAGTCTCACTTTATGGAAAAAACAGATTTTGGCGGAGGCTCGTTGTTTTTTTTCGGCTGCAACGGTATAATAATTACATAAAAGCAGAGGGATGTGAGAACATGTTTAGTTTTAGCATGCCAGAACTTGGATTGATTTTAGTCATCGCGCTGGTTGTATTTGGACCGGGAAAGCTGCCTGAAGTTGGTAAAGCGCTTGGTAAGGGCCTGGAAGAGTTCCGGCGCGCTACAAGCGGTGAGTCAGTGAAGCCGGTCATTACAAAGGCCGAGACTCTTACAGATGAGCATAAGATAGAAGATAAAAAGTGAGGACAGTATAATGTCTGATATTACTACCCAAAGTAAAGATGAGGAAGTAGTGACAGCCCCCGAACTTACAGATATGTCGCTTGTTGACCATCTGCAAGAACTTCGGCGTCGGATCATTACTGCTGTAATTGCTATCGCCATTGGTAGTTGCGCAGCGTACTTTTATGCTCAAGATATTGTGCATTTTATCACCGCGCCTGCCGGTAAACTTTATTATCTAAATCCGGCCGAGGCTTTTTTTACATATCTGAAGGTTTCCTTTTTTGTCGGCTTTTTGTTAGTCTTGCCGATTGTGCTTTATCAAATTTGGGCTTTTGTTGTACCGGCACTCACTACAACTGAACGTAAGACGACTATCGTTTTGCTGCCGGCTTCAGTATTGCTTTTTTTTGTGGGGCTGGCATTTTCGTATTACTTTGTGTTACCAGCCGGGATTAAGTTCTTCCTAGGATTTGCAACCGAGGATTTGCAGCCGATGTTTTCAATTGGTCAATATTTGTCCTTTGTAATATCCTTTTTACTCCCCTTTGGGTTTATTTTTGAACTTCCGTTATTTGTGCTTGTTTTGGCTAAAATGGGAATTATCGGTTCAGAGTTCCTTAAGGCCAAACGAAAAATCGTCATCGTAGCAACCTTCATTATTGGTGCGGCTATCTCGCCAACCCCTGATGTATTTTCTCAATCTATGATTGCGATTCCGATGATTGTTCTTTATGAGATAAGTATATTAATTGTTCAACACATCCTTCGAAAATAGTAATTAACAACAGTTGAAAGGAGCACCAATTTTGGCTTTTAATGATTTACGTGAATTTATCAGTGCTTTAGAGCGACGAGGCTGGCTAAAGCGTATCACCCAGCGGGTCAGTTGTGAGCTGGAGATTACCGAGATTACTGACCGAGTTTCAAAAATGACTGACGATAAAAATGTTGCGCTTCTGTTTGAAAATGTTGAGGGGTATGACATTCCGGTATTAATGAATGCTTTTGGAAGCATGGAACGCATGGCACTTGCTTTAGGAGTCGAAAAAATTGACGATGTGGCTGATGAAATTGCCCAAATTCTTAAGCTGCCATACATTTCTCTTCAAAACAAATTGGATTTAGTTAAAATTATTCCGACCGCAAAGCGGGCGATTAATTTCCCTAAGTATGTAAAAAATGCTCCTTGTAAAGAGGTTATTATTAAGGATAAGCCTTCACTTGATAAATTCCCGATTTTGAAGTGCTGGCCGGATGATGGTGGCAGGTTTATTACGTTACCGCTCGTGTTTACTAAAAACCCGCAAACTGGGAAAAGAAATGTTGGCATGTATCGCATGCAGGTTTATGATGGTCAGACAACTGGGATGCACTGGCATATTCATAAGAACGGTGCTGACAATTATCGGGACCATCGTGAGCTCGGTAAGGATAAAATTGAGGTTGCCGTTGCCATCGGAGGCGATCCTGTACTCACTTATGCTGCGACCGCGCCGTTGCCGCGTGATATTGATGAAATGGTTTTTGCAGGATTCCTTCGTAAAAAATCAGTTGAGATGGTTAAGTGTGAGACTGTTGATGTTGAAGTACCAGCTCAATCGGAAATTATTCTTGAAGGGTATGTCAATATTAATGAATTGCGGTGCGAGGGACCGTTTGGTGATCATACCGGATACTACTCGCTGGCAGATATGTACCCGGTATTCCATATTACTTGTATTACTCATCGCAAAAATCCGATTTATCTGGCTACAGTTGTTGGCAAACCACCAATGGAAGACTGCTTTCTTGCTAAGGCGACCGAGCGAATTTTCTTACCTGTCTTGAAAGCTCAAATGCCCGAGATTGTTGATATGAATTTACCACTTGAAGGTGTTTTTCATAACTGTGCCGTTATATCGATTAATAAAACCTATCCCCAACAAGCTAAAAAAGTCATGCACGCATTGTGGGGGATGGGACAGGCTATGTTTACTAAAATGATTATTGTTGTTGATTCACATGTTAATGTTCAAGATATGAATGAAGTATGGTGGCGTGTTTACAATAACATTGACGCCCGACGAGATATTGTAATGGTGGACGGACCTCTTGATGTGCTTGATCATTCTTCACCGATGCCTAACTGGGGAACCAAAGTGGGAATCGATGCGACTAAGGCTTGGCCGGAGGAGGGTCATACTCGAGAATGGCCTGATGAGATTGAAATGTCAGATGACATAAAAAAACTAGTTGATGAAAAGTGGAAGGAACTCAATCTTGAGTAAATTGAAAGCACATCTTGAGAATATCGCTCTGTCACATTCGGTATTTGCCTTGCCGTTTGCTTACATGGGTGCAGTACTGGCGGCGGGAGGAATTCCGACTAGTCATGACTTTTTCTGGATTACGCTGGCTATGATTGGTGCCCGCAGTGCCGCTATGGCATTGAATAATTTTATTGATTTGAAATACGACCGCCTGCATCCGCGATTTACTAATCGGCCGATGGTAACAGGCAAAGTTAAGTCTTGGGAAGCAATTGCTCTTATCACGGTCACGTTAGCCATCTTTGTTCTGGCAGCGGCCAATCTTCATCCATTGGCCCTTAAACTTGCACCGCTGGCGCTGATTCCGCTGGTGGCATATCCTTATATGAAACGCTTTTCCTGGACCTGTCATTTAGTGTTAGGATTAGCTTTATCTATTTCACCGACAGGTGCATGGGTTGCGATTCAAGGAACGCTTCCGATTCCAATTATCCTATTAGGATTAGCGGTAGGGGTGTGGATAGCGGGCTTTGATGTGATCTATGGCTGTCAGGATACTGCGTTTGATAAAGAGCATGGCCTTCATTCAATGCCAGTACGATTTGGCGTTCAGGGCGCATTGTATTTAGCAAAAGTTATGCATGTTTCGAGCATTATCTTGTTTGGTCTTGTCGGCTTTTTATTTAATTTATCTTGGTTATATTATATTGGGGTCGTGTTGGCGGCTACAGTATTAAGTTATCAACATTCTATTGTCAGCAGTACTGACTTCAGCAAAGTAACCCAAGCTTATTTCATGCGTAATGGCTTGGTTGGTCTACTTGTCTTTCTTTTTACTTTGGCTAGCTTATTATTTTAGAAGTATAACGGGGGGCTAACGATGACAGCTAAACTTCTCGAAGGCAAGGTGTTTGCCGGTCAAATTAAAGAAACGGTGCGTCAAGAATTAACGGCTTTAAAAAGTGAATATGGCATTACTCCAGGGTTGGCCGTAATTATTGTTGGTGAAAATCCGGCGTCTAGAGTCTATGTTGCTAATAAACATCGGTCGTGTGAGGAAATCGGCATATACTCCAAGGTGATTACCTTGGCAGAGCACACGGGTAAGGATGAGCTTTTAGCTGAAATTATGCGGCTTAATCTTGATGAAAGGATTCATGGGATCCTTGTGCAGTTGCCGCTGCCTGACCACATGAAAAATGCTGAGAAAGAAATTATGAATAGCATTAGCCCGGCTAAAGATGTCGATGGTTTTCATCCTGTTAATGTCGGAAAACTGGCGATCGGCGAAGAAAGTCTGGTGCCGTGCACCCCGTATGGCTGTATAAAAATGCTGGAATTAGCTGGTATTGAGATGAATGGGAAGCGAGCGGTGGTTATTGGCCGCAGTAATATTGTCGGGAAGCCGATGTTTCATTTATTGTTAGCTCGTAATGCAACTGTAACGGTATGTCATTCTCGCACTCATAATTTAGCAGAGATTACTTCGCAAGCCGACATTTTAGTTGCTGCTGTGGGTAAACCCGGGTTTGTTACTAAAGATATGGTTAAGTCTGGCGCTGTTGTTATTGATGTTGGTATTAACCGGATTGCTGAAAAAAAATTGGTAGGCGATGTTGATTTTCAAGCAGTAAAAGAAGTTGCCGGAGCGATCACGCCTGTTCCGGGAGGGGTCGGTCTTTTAACAATCGCAATGCTCTTACATAATACTGTTAAGGCTGCACAAATGATTTGCAAATCATCTAGTTGATAAAGATATGGGAGGGCGGCAAGATGAAAAGTGATGTAGAAATTGCCCAGGAAACTGTCATGAGCCCTGTGGCCGATATAGCCGCAACGCTTGGCATACCTGCTGATGAGCTTGAATTATATGGTAATTATAAGGCGAAAATTTCGTTAAAAACTTGGGAACGTGTTAAAAATAAACCAAATGCTAAACTTGTGTTAGTTACCGCCATTAACCCTACTCCTGCTGGCGAGGGGAAGACAACAACGACAGTAGGTCTTGGTGATGCATTGAGTCGTCTTGGTAAAAAAGCAGCAATCGCGCTGCGCGAACCTTCTCTAGGACCATGCTTTGGTATTAAAGGCGGTGCTGCGGGAGGGGGGTATGCCCAGGTGATACCGATGGAGGATATTAACCTGCATTTTACCGGTGACTTCCATGCTATCACGACGGCGCATAATCTTCTTGCAGCAATTCTCGACAACCATATCCACCAAGGTAATGAACTTAATATTGATCCCCGGCGCATAACGTGGCGGCGGGTGCTTGATATGAATGAGCGGGCTTTGCGCAATATTATTTGCGGGTTAGGTGGCAAAATAAACGGTGTGCCCCGTGAAAGCGGTTTTGATATAACGGTAGCCTCGGAGATGATGGCTATATTATGCTTGGCCAGTGATCTTGAGGATATGAAAGAGCGGATTGGGCGCATCATTGTCGGGTATACCTATGATAACAAGCCGGTGACGGCCGCCGATCTTAATGTAACAGGCGCTTTGACGCTTTTGTTTAAGGATGCAATAAAGCCAAATTTGGTACAGACACTTGAAAAGACGCCCGCTTTGATTCATGGTGGACCATTCGCTAATATTGCTCATGGCTGTAATAGCGTTATGGCAACTAAATTTTCTTTGAAATTAGCGGATGTTGTTGTTACTGAAGCTGGGTTCGGGGCCGACTTGGGTGCCGAAAAGTTTCTTGATATAAAGTGCCGATTTGCCGGCATAAGACCGGATGCTGTTGTAATTGTGGCTACAGTGAGGGCCCTTAAAATGCATGGTGGTGTACCAAAAACCCAATTGATGGGGGAAAATATGGACGCCCTCGAAAGAGGGTTGGCTAACCTTACTAAGCATATTGAAAACATGCAAAAGTTTGGTTTGCCGGCGGTTGTGGCCATTAACGCCTTCCCGACCGATACTCCAAAAGAGTTAGCCTTTGTGGCTGAGAAATGCCAGGTGCTAGGTGCCGAGGTTGCGCTTTCGGAAGTATGGGCAAAAGGCGGGGCTGGTGGCCTGGAACTTGCCGAGAAAGTACTTAAAGCTGTTGAAACGGACAGCGATTTTAAGTTTATTTATGATGAGAAGAGTCCGATTAAGGAAAAAATTGCGGCGATTGCGCAGGAGATATACGGTGCCGACGATGTGAATTACACGGTTGCAGCTGAAAAAGCCATTCAGGAAATGACAGCGAATGGTTTCGATAAGACACCGGTTTGTATGGCGAAAACGCAGTATTCACTTAGTGATGATATGGGAAAAGTCGGTCGGCCACGCGGATTTACAATTACGGTGCGGGAATTGCGTGTGGCAGCAGGGGCGGGCTTCATTGTTGCCCTTACAGGCGATATTATGACAATGCCCGGGCTGCCGAAGCGACCAGCGGCCGAGAGAATGGACATTGATAATTCTGGCAAGATAACAGGTTTGTTTTGACCAATCAATTGTAGACTGATTGAATACATAATGGGGGAAGGTTCTTGAAAAGGATTTCAGTAGAATTAGTGCCTAGAGATGCGGAATTTCTGCTTACGGAACTTGAATCAATAAAGGGGCGCTTTCCTGCCGATACTGTAAATATTCCCGATTTGTTGCGGTTTGATATGCGTAGTTGGGAGGGCTGTCATTTAGTGCGAAAGGCGGGCAAAGAGGCGATTCCGCATATTCGTGCTATTGATATTGACGTTCGTAAGCCGCTGCCAATGGCAGAGTATATCTATGAAAATAATATCACCGAGATTGTTGTACTGACAGGTGATCGTCCGCAAGACATGTCTCGCAAGATTTATCCATCAACAAGTGTGGATGTCATCAGGAAGTTTAAACAGGAAATGCCGAAAATTAAGGTCTACGCAGCAATTGACCAGTATCGGTCAAGTATTAGAAATGAAATTGAATATGCTATGCGTAAACTTTATGCTGGAGCTGACGGCTTTTTTACTCAGCCGTTTTATGACTTGCGGTTCATGGAGATTTACGCCGAACAGTTACGGAATACCGAAGTTTTTTGGGGTGTTTCGCCTGTGCTCTCGGAGAATTCTGTCAATTATTGGGAAGTTAAGAACAATGTCGTCTTTCCAATTGATTTTAGACCGACTTTCGAGTGGAATGTTAAGTTTGCTCAAGATGCGTTGGCGTTTGTTGCTAACCAGAATTCTAATATCTACTTTATGCCGATACGCATGAAGGTCGCCGAGTACCTAGCGGCAATATTCAATAAGTAAGGGAGGAACCATCATGTATAAAATCCTCGTCAAACGGGATTTAGCGCCAAACGTAAAGTTATTTGAGATGGAAGCGCCCCGGATCGCGAAAAAGGCGTTGCCAGGCCAGTTTGTCATTTTGCGGATTGATGAAGATGGCGAAAGGGTGCCTTTAACTATTGCTGATTTTAATCGCGAAAAGGGAACTGTGACGATTATTTTTCAAGAGGTCGGTGCCACGACCAAGCAACTTGGAGAACTTAATGAGGGTGACAGCCTACTTGACTTGGTGGGGCCGCTTGGTAAGGAGACTCATATTGAGAAGTTCGGTACAGTTGTATGTGTAGGAGGGGGTATTGGGATTGCA
>JAQWAQ010000054.1 GCA_028707635.1 Negativicutes bacterium | reverse complement strand
TTGATTGCAAAAGTAAACATCTATTGGCCTATAAACATTCGCAATGCCGGCCTCATCGTGCTTCTATATCATGGGCAGTCCGTTCACGCTCAGCACTTTACAGCAAATCATGGTTCAGCTTCCTGCCATGCTGGCAACAACCGTCAGCACCGTCCTTTTTAGTATTCTGATCGGTTATATAACGCATAAGAAAACCGGGATAAACCTGGCCAACTGCATACTGGGCAGTACCCCGGGCGGCATGACGCAAATGGTGGTGCTTAGCGAGGAAATCCCAACAAGCGATACGACGATTGTCACCTTTATGCAAACAATTCGTCTGTTATCAGTTGTCTTCATTGTACCTTTTTTAGCATTTCACGCCCTGCCGAGCGCCACAGGTCAAATGACTGCTGTCACCCTGACGGCACCTCCCGATTATTCCACCACCCTTATTTTTGCCGCAGCCGCGATAGGAAGCGCTCTTGCAGCCCATTTTTTACATTTCCCTACCCCGTTTTTACTTGGCCCCATGCTTGGCACTGCCGCCCTGGTCGTCAGTGGCTTCACCCCGCCGCCTGTCCCTTCACTAGCAGTCATTGCTGCTCAGTTGTTTGTTGGCATCTATATGGGAGTAACCGCCAAACCTGCTAATTTGCAAAACTGGAAACAGCTTCTCCCCTACTCTGTGGGCGGTGGCATTGCCATCGTGCTGTTCTCCTTGGGAATGGGCTACTTACTCACTTACTGGTATCAAATTGATCTCATTACCGCTTTTCTAGGAACAGCGCCAGGTGGCATGACAGAAATGGGTATCACCGCAATTAATGTTGGTGCTGATATTTCAACAATAACCGCTTATCAACTTTTCCGGCTATTATTTATGTTATTGATCTTGCCAATTTTTTTTAAATGGTATCTTGTTCCTAAGCAGCCAGCCAATGACAATGTATAAGAAGGAGCCAGCCAATGAACTATAACTTTAGTGAGAAGATTGTTTTAATTACCGGAGGAACATCGGGTATCGGTTTGGCGGCAGCCAAACTCTTTCTTGAGAATGGGGCTAAAGTGATCGTGGTCGGCCGCTCCGCGGACAAAGGTCAACTTGCCACAGCCGAGTTAGCCAAATTTAATACGAAAGTCGTCTTCCTGACTGGAGATGTTAGAACGCCAGAAGGCTGCCAGCAAATTATTAGCCAAGCAGTTGCCTTGTTTGGCCAACTTGACATTGTCGTCAACTCAGCTGGTATCTATCTTGAAAAAATGATTACTGAAACAACACCCGAGGAATATGATGAAATTATGGATATCAATATCAAAGGAACATATTTTATTTCAAAATATGTTGTGCCCCACCTGATTGCACGCGGTGGTTCCATTATTAATATTTCCTCGGACGCTGGTTTAAACGGCAATGTGCTATGCACCGCTTATTGCGCCGCTAAAGGGGCCGTGACCCTCTTCACCAAATCCTTGGCCCTTGAACTGGCACCCCACAACATCAGAGTCAACTGCGTCTGTCCTGGCGATATTGCAACACCAATGCTGGAAAAGCAATTGTCTGGTGCGTCCGATGCTGACGCTGCATTGCGCGAGATGGCTTCCATATACCCGATGGGAAGGGTTGGCCGCGCCGAGGAAGCAGCCCATGTCATCTGCTTCTTAGCTTCTGATGCTGCTTCATTTGTCACAGGAGCTGCTTGGACAGTTGATGGTGGCCTTACAGCGTGTTAAAACTTTACTTTCTTTACTTATTGACAAACGCCGCTTTTCTTTGCTACGATAGAATTGTAGAGTTGCAGCATGAGTCTGTAATAGTAGCGTGGCAGGATGGTAGAAGAAATACAACACACTCCTGGCCGGAGTGTGTTTTTTTTGACTTCTAACTCCAACCCCAAGAATTTCATAGGTTTGACTTATGCTAGTGTTATCGGATAAAGGTACGAGAAGAAAGGTAGGATGGTAGAAATGTCCATTCAATTTATTATTGTTATTCTGTATATTGCTTTGTTATTTGGCATCAGCCTATACGCTAAGCGACGGGCTTCCACGGGGAGTTCCGGCTTCTTATTTGCCGGACGTAAGCTCACTACTGGTTTGGTTGCTGTAAACGTAGCAGGTTTAGCAATCGGCGCAGCGTCAACAGTCGGAGTTGCTGAAGATGCGTTCCGGGTCGGCATTGCTGCCGGTTGGTACAATGCGGCCTGGTCAGCCGGAGCCGTTGTGATGGCTCTAGTCGCCGCCAGCAAATATCGCGAGTTGAACTGTACCACGATTCCTGAACTATTTGAACGCTATTATGATAAAAAGGGCCGCATTATCAGTGTCATCGGCCTTATTACAATTCAGATTGTTATTACTTCACTGCAATATCTCGCTGGTGGAGCCATTTTATCGTCAATGCTGCCCGATATATTCAGCTTCCAAGGCGGAATGCTGACAAGTGCGGTTGTCTTCATCGGCATTACACTGATCGGCGGCCTTTGGTCAGCTGGCCTGTCTAATATCGTCAGTGTCACGCTCATTTATGTCGGCATTATCGCTGCAACCGTCACCAGCGTACAAAACCAAGGCGGCCTTCCTGTTATGGCAGCCCAGTTGCCAGCAGGGACTGATTGGTTTGGACCACTGGGCGGGCTTGGACTGGCCACAGTAATTGGCTGGTTTGTAGTTATGATGACCCAGACAATTAGTGCCCAGGGGCCTGTACAAATCGCCTGCGGTGCAGAAAGCGGCAAAGTTGCAAAAAAAGGCTTTTTATGGGGAGCAGCCCTTATTTTCCCTGTTGGCTTTTTATGTGCAATTATGGGGATGGCGGCTAAAGTCTCCTTCCCTGGTATTAATGCAACAATGGCGCTCCCGAAAATTATTATGAGCCTTAATCCCTTTACAGGTGGAGTCACCCTGGCGGCTCTCTGGGCAGCCGACGTATCAACAGCATGTACGCTGCTGTTAGGGGCAGGCACACTCTTTACCCAGGATATTTATAAACGCTTTATCAATCCGTCTGTTTCAGAGAACAAATTTCTATTAGTTAACAGGCTGACAATACTTGGCTTAGGCTTGATCACATTATGGTTTGCCTTCAATGCAGTTGGTATCCTGAAAACGATGTTAATTGGCCTAAGTCTGACTACCGCTTTTACTGCTGTATTCCTGTTTACCATATTTGCACCTAGTCTATGCCGCCGCAGTTCGGCATTCTACACCACCTTGGCAGGTATGGTTACTTTACTGGCCTGGCAGATTTTCCCGGCAGTAAGAATTTTCGCTCATCCGATCTACCTTGAATGGCTGGTTTGCCTAGCGGCCTTCTTCCTGGTAGCCATCATCGACAACAGGAGGATCGTTGCTGATCAAGATACTGCCGTAGTCAAAGCCGGTGCTGAACTGGGTTAAAACGAATCTTTGCCGATACTTCAGCATAGCGCACTTTAACGATGATTTTGCTAGAACCAATTCATTTTTTCCGCTAAAATCAACCTTGAGAAAGTGCTTTTATCATGCTAAGATAAGAACTAATAAAGCTCACACCTGCGGTGTTCGTCACCCTCTCATATGTTCAACCGACTCATTTACTTGGGGAGTTTAATGTTGGCCAGCTGTCACGCCTCCTTAGCGAGGAAGACAAAAAGACAACTAAAACGCCCACCTGCTGGAAGGCGGGTTTGAACATACGGAGGAGACGGTACCTCGGGATGATGACCAACTTTTTAAAGGCTAGAACCAATTGGTTCTAGCCTTTTTTATGTTACTTCGCATATCCCTTCACCCGAGCCCGTGTTTTCTCCCACAAGGCCTGAATTCCCGCAAAGTTCATATAGGGTACATAGTAAGTCTCAAGCTCATCATGCAATTTCTTAGACTGGCTTATATAAGATATCGCCTTATCAAACAATGTCCAAAAATTTTCCCGATCGTATTCCACAATCGCAGTATATCTTTTCGCTATATCGAGATTAAGACAATCATTCATATCAATAACAAGCTCAGCACCGTCTACAGGTATACAATGGGGCCTGACTGAAGTCGTCAGTGCTACCCCAAGCGATGGAACCACGATATGCTCAACCTTTTCAGGGTCAAGCGGACAATAATAGGCCTCGGCATCAAGCCCTTTAGCCGCGGCAGTATCAAGGACCTTCTTAAGCAATGTTGCCTTGCCTGTACCCGGATCCCCTGTAATGACAAACAATCTTGGCATGATACCAACAACCGAATCTAAATAATGAATTGGCCCTTCCGGTGTAATGGCTGAGGCAAAAAGTTTGCGAACCTTACCAGCCCCAATTTCATTGCTGCTGCCAAAAATGCGGCCAAGTACTTCGTTAGCCTTCTTATTTGCCATAGCAAAATCCATTGCTTCATAATTGGCCGCTTCCCAATCATCATAAAGGCATTTAGCCGCCTTGAGTACCCGGTAAGCCCGCTTGAAATTCTTGCCGATTTCGGCATTACAGGCAATCACCTTGGCCTTATTAGCAGCCATCGATTCTTCACACCAAAAATCACCCAGATAGATGATTTCATCTACAACCCCAGGGTTTTTCGGATCAACCACATGAGGGGCAGTTCCGTCAACAAAAGCGACTTGCAGGGCCGGAACCATTACACCATCCAGTGATTTGTTGTCACTTGAGCAATGGTGATACTCAACGTCATATCCTTCATTGATCAGAGAAGCACCAATTTTTTTCATGAAAGTTGATTTTCCGGTCCCCGGTCCGCCCTTAAGAATAAAAAAGCGTGTTGCATCGGGTAGAATATGGTCATAATAAGAAAAAAACCCTTGAGGTGTATTACCGCCTGGAAACACGTGCTTAATCTTGCCAGTTTTCATGTGAGTCCTCCTCGCTGCTGCCGTTTTACCGTATATGATATGACAGACAGCTGGATTTGCTACTCAAAACTACTACTGGAGATGCTTTTTTACTCTCTCAGGCAATTCAATATTAAGCAATGAACTAGTGAATTTCAGCCATTCCCGGGCAGCAAAAGAAAGATACTTGTCCTTTTTCCAAATAACGGCTAATTGGAGATAAACCGATGGCTCGATCAATGGAATCGCCTTAACGCGGGATGAGTCAAGCTCCTGACAAATTTTTTGCGGCAAGAGTGCAATCCCCAGGCCGGCGGCCACAGCCTCGGTCATAAAATCACGCTGTGAACTTCCACATACAACTTTCGGTTGAAAACCGCTCTTGATGCACCGGGCCACAATATGGTCATGCAAGCTAAAATCATTCCGATATAAAACAAAGGACTCGTCTTTTAATTCGGTAAAATCTACCTGTTTCTGCTTAGCAAGCGGATTGTCTGGATGGACAATGACCATAAGCGGATCTTTTATAAAAGAAAACATCTCAAAAATGCCTTCTTTATTAGGCAGATTACAAACAACGCCAATATCAAGCGTTCCATCCTCTACTCCACGCTCTACCATTTTGGAGCCGACTTCAATTAACTCCAAATTAATTTCAGGATACACTTTATTAAACTCACCCATAACCCGAGGAAATATGCTGGAACTGGCAATCGGCGGCAATCCGATACGGATAAGGCCTCGCTTTATATTCATTACATCAGAAAGCTCTGAGGTTAAATTATGAAATGCAGAGAGAACGTGCTGCGCCTGACTAAAAACAGCTTGGCCGGCATCTGTTAACTCAATCTGTTTGGCCGCTCTTGAAATTAAGGTAACTCCCAATTCTTCCTCGAGCGTTTTTATCATCTTACTGATTGTTGGCTGGGTAATGTGCAGCACTTCGGCCGCTTTTGTGAAGCTCCGCTGTCGGGCAACTTCGCTAAAATACTCCAAATGTCGGATATCCATAGAATCCTCCTTTTAAAAAACCGTCCTATAAGTGCAAACACCCGGACGAATCGCCCGGGTTCGAATCCATCATATACTTTGGTATTAGAGAATAGGCCGCAGGCTCTTACTTTTCACCATCTCACCATCAGCCATTTTAATTAGTTTATCTAAATCATTGTTTTCAACAACATACCCCTTGGCCTTACCCACACTGATACTACATACTATTCTACCCTGATTATAGAGTATCGGTGTTGTATCAATGACTTCCTTTATCTTTTGGATAATCATTTTCATTTCTGGCATTTCCATATCACGAACAATTATAATAAATTCATCACCGCCAAAGCGAAAGATCTTGCCCTTTTGCCTAAGCGCTGCGCGGATCAGCCTTACAGTAGTGCTTAGAACCAAGTCACCACCTTCATGACCATATTTATCATTGATAGTTTTGAAGTGGTCGATATCAATAATCAATACTCCTATGTTGCAGCCGATTAGCCGTGGTAGATAGACATTATATAAATAGGCTCTGTTATAAGCACCTGTCAAATAATCGCGATACGCATGAGTACTTAGATAGCGAATGATGTTGTTAATGCGGCCTTGCAGTTTGGTATGCCGGGTAATATCGGTAGTTTGGTATAAGATGTATCTCCGGCTATTAATGACAATAAGCTTAGCTAACACCTCAACGGGAAACTGGCGGCCAGATTGGTGACGATGCATAACCAAAACGCGATATATTTCCGGAGCTCTTTTAATCACTCTTTGAATTTCCCGTTGAATTTTATTGTTATCATTACAACTAAAATTAGCAATCGTCATTCCAATAAACTCTTCCGCACTATAACCATAAGTAGCCTCGCAAGCTTTATTGGCGTATATTACTAAATTGGAATTTAGATCGACAAGCATCAGATTCATGCTTGCGCATTCCAGAATATTACTATAGAGCATATCGGAAGGCAAAACATTGAGTGCTTCTTTTTCCATGAAGTATATTCCTCCCTACTATCATTTGAATACCTTCTCCATCTTAATACTAATTCCTGTTTATCTATTAAATATATTTTTCGAATATTAAGACCAATTTCCTATATTGCTCAATAGAAAGTGAGACTTGAAGAAGAAAAGTAGCTTAGTTATCTATAAAAACCTGCTTGAATATTGCTTGGCTTGCAGACAAACAATAGGACTGTCTTCTAGATTGAAGGAGGGATTTGGTGACAGCCCATAAATTCAGCAAAACCGACTTCATCGTTATGGCATTAGGCAATATTGTGGGGTCTGGAATTTTTTTGGCGAGTAGTGCCGTTATCAGCTCGGCCGGAGCATGGGCACCGCTCGCTTATCTTTTGGGCGGACTCATCATGATGATGGAAGTATCCTTTATAATCGAAATGTCAATTGCCAAGCCTGTCCCAGGAGCCTTTAAAGCCCATGCCCAGGAAATATTTGGAGAATGGTGGGGCTTTGTTAATGGCTGGATGTTTTGGACAAGTGCCGTACTCGGTATGTCAAGTGAAATTACAGCCTGTGCGCTTTTCACGAGGCTATGGCTGCCAAGTGTCCCATTATGGCTGCTCAGCCTGCTCTTCGCTATTCTTATTACCCTGATCAACCTCAACGACTTAAAAGGGCTAAGTAAGGCCGAAGCAGTCCTGGCTGCCACAAAAATTTCCGCCATTGTCTTATTTGTCATTTTTGGCGGTCTGGTGGCCTTTGGGTTGCCTATCGGTGGTGCCACACCTAATTTTAGCGAATTTCATGCCGCATTAGCGACTCCCTGGGAAGGTGTAGCAGGTCTGCTTGGTTCCATGCTGATTATCTTATACGCTTATACCGGAACAGGCATTATTGGCTTGGCTGCAACTGAAACACACAATGCTGAAAAAGTTGTACCATCAGCCACCAGAATCGTCACTTATTCGGTCGTTAGCCTCTATACTGTAGCCGTATTTCTCATTATTACCCTGTTGCCAACTGAATCACTTGACCCTGATACAAGTCCATTTGTCTCGATTTTAACTATTTTTAAAATACCGTATGCAGCTAACATCCTCAACTTTATCCTGCTGACTGCCGCATTATCTTCGCTTAACTCACAAGTTTATTCAGCCTCCCGTATGTTGTTTTCTATGGCTAAAAGTAACCAGGCCCCTAAAGTTGTCGGAAGGCAAAATGCGAAAGGCGTTCCTGTAGCTGCAATCTGGATGAGCGGACTTGTATTATTAGGCACTGCACTCTTGTCCTACCTTCTTCCAGAAAAGCTCTTCCTTTATACCATCTGTGCCAGCGGTGTTTTAGCTCTGGTAAACTGGCTGAGCGTCTCGGCAACCCATTACTTTTTCCGCAAAAAAATCTTAGCTGAAGCTCCGGAAAAACTCAAATACCGTGCCCCTTTCTACCCTTATCTATCTTGGATATGCTTTTTCACTGTCCTTATCACGCTTCTATCAGCACCTCTCTATCCTGACCAACTGCCAGGCTTCTACTCGGGTACACTATTACTCCTACTCATTAGCATTGCTTATTTCCTAATTCCCCTGAAAAACCCTAACCAACCTAAATAGCAAAAGGTGGTGCATATCTGCACCACCTTTTTTACAGTCCGCGAAATATTCTACTACAGCCTTTGCGACATAATTTTAACCGGCAATTTCCACACTCTTTGGAATTTTGAGTTCTTCCAGCACGTCATAGCTTGAAGCTAAGCGATCGTTTGAATGCTCCAGACATTTACCATCAAGAAATAAGTAAGCCTTTGCTGCCGATCTTAGTGATTTCTGTCGAAAATAATCAATGACCTGACCGGCGCGGCTTACCATATCTTCTGATAACTCACATTGAGAAATCAGATAACCATTTTCTAGAAAACTGTCAAACACATCGCTGTCTAAATCTGCCGCAAGATTCATTCCCTTGATGATTGAAAGGGCAATATCCATCTGATCACATATCTGATCATCAAGTACCTCGATGAGAATAAAAACTTGATTTGCAGATAATGGTGCGATGAGCTCATCCAATGGCACAGCCTGACTTTGAAGCACCTGCAACAAACTCCCTTTTTGTTGGTTTAACCATTCACTCCTCCAGTATTGTTTTCAAGCTTGATACTATGTATACTGATAAAAAAATTCCATTGAAACATTTACTATACTGCTTCTCGATGATTTTAGACACACTATAATGGGAGGTGTGTTTGATTGGTAAAAAAAAATGAGCAGCATAATCCCGCTTCGTATGCCGAATTAATTCTCTTGAGCGCAGACTCTACAAAAGATGAATTTGAAAATCAAACCAAACCAGATTCAAAGCGAATGATTCCCGGTATGTTTTCCAGCATATCAGATGCTGAATTAATAACACAACGGCTCCTTGCTGATGCTAATGCAGATGAGGACGATAGCCTTTAAGAGCCGCATAATATGGATTTTTTGATTATTTAGCGTTTTAAATTAGGCAAAGTTGGCATAATAAAGTGAGACTTGCTTAAGATTACTCCATCTAAAGCCTAGTCGAACCGTATCCAGGAACTTAGCCGCTCGCCAGTGCCCTTTAGGGTATAACTTCATTTTAGTCTTAGAGCGGCTTGGTTATCGGATAAATTGAGACTAGATGCTCTATCGAAAGGATGACGCAGATAAAATGCATTTGAGTATAGTCATACCTACCTATAATGAAAAAGTTAATGTAGGTAAAATAACTGATAAAATACGGTCTGTTTTAGCAGCCGAAGACTATTCCTATGAAATATTATTTATGGATGATAGCTCTGACGATACGCCTACTGTGCTGAAGCAACTCACACGCCAATATCATGAAATCTGTTATATTCATCGCAACAATGAACGCGGCCTAGCCTCGGCCGTTGTTGAAGGTTTTAATCAATCAAAAGGGGATTACATTATTGTCATGGATGCCGACCTCCAACATCCGCCTGAACTCATTCCACTTATTATGAAACGGCTGACTAGAGCTGATATCGTAATTCCCAGCCGCTTTATCGAAGGCGGTTCGGATGGCGGATTAAACTGGCTGAGAAAGCTCATCTCTTGGACAGCTCGAAGCATTGGACGCTTATCAATTAAACGCCTCCGACCTATTTCTGATTGTACAAGCGGTTATTTTGGTCTTAAAAGGCAGGTACTCACAGCGGCTGATCTCAACCCAATCGGCTGGAAGATCCTTATGGAAGTATTGGTTAAGGGAAACTACGAGTCTGTGCATGAAATACCTTACTCTTTTGTAGCCCGTGATGCCGGACAATCCAAAATGGATTTAAGAGAACAATTAAACTATATAAAACATATTGCAAGGCTTGTCGTAAATAGCCCCGAAGATTGCCGGTTTTTTTCATTTTGCCTGATTGGAGCCTTAGGTGTACTTGTTAATATTGCCTGCTTTGCGATGCTGATTAACCTCTTCCAACTTAATGGACTGATAGGCTCACTAGGAGCTTCACTACTCGCTATGCTTCACAATTTTATTTGGAATGACAAAGTCACTTGGAAAAGATGTCAACAGCCTATTGGATGGAGAAGACTAATAAAACTACCAATGTTCATGACTATCTGCGGGTTTGGAATCGCCTTAACTGCATTATTTGCCCAAATTTTTATATGGCAGTACTGGAATATTTATCTCGGCCAATTAACAGGCATTATTATCGCTACCTGCTGGACATACACGGCAAATAGTCGCTGGACTTGGCCTAATTCCGTGAAAGATAATGCAATTAACCACAACCGGTTGATTGTAACCCAAGAATATGCTGGAAAATTATCCTGATAGCCGACGTCTGTCAGCACGAACAATATTCCTGCCGTTTCTCCTCCACACGCTGCTCGTAATTGGATCCTATTTATTAGCCGAATACCTGCCTAGCCGCGATCCGGCTGGTTTTATCAATCCAGATATCGGCCAACACCCTATTGTCAGCAAACTGATCAAATGGGATGCCCACTGGTATACCTATATTGTAGACAATGGCTACACTACGCAAAGCATTGTGTTCTTTCCCGTTATCATTATTTTTATTAAACTTTTAACTTTTATCAATATCAACACAGCAGCAGCAGGCTTACTCATCTGCAATTTATTTGCCTTTTTGAGTTTTTGGGCAATGGGTGCTGCTTTCCGGCTAGATATGCCAGAGAGTACCACAATGAAAGCCTTATTAGCTTATGGAGTCATGCCCACTGCATTCTTTCTGAACAGTGTTTACACCGAACCACTGTTTATCAGTTTTGCTTTAACGTGTATTTATTTTGCCAGACAACAAAAATGGTGGCTGGCAGCCGCCTTTGCAGCCTTAGCCACGCTGACGCGCAATATCGGTATCATCCTTCTTCTCTTCCTTATAGTGGAACTTTACCAAAATTCCAGTACCACGCCGCGTTCCAAATTATTTCTTCTCTTACCGCCAGCAGCACTTATGGGATTCTTATTGTATAACCTATGGCTAACCGGCAATCTTTTTACTTTTTATTACTCCCAGCAACTATGGGGCCGGGAATTCGATTATCCCTGGATCAATATTTTTAACAATATCCTCTTAATTTTTAAACAATGGCCGTATGTAGAACCAGGAGTTTTCCTTGATAGTTGTCTAGTTTTATTGTCTATCATCGGATTAACAACCTTATCATTGCATCCTTGCTTCAAAATCAGACCTTCTTATCTTGTTCTTGGTTGGCTGTGGCTCATTATCCCTTTATTCTCAACCTCATCGGTCCTTCCACTTTATAGCCTGTCGCGTTTTGTTTTAATTCTTTTTCCGCTCTATATTTTTTTGGCACAAGTGTCAAAAGCTATTTTCTATAGCTTTATGATAGTTAGTTCACTGACATTATTGATATGCGCAAGCTTATTTATGAATTGGTACTGGATTGGATGAATAAACCAAAAGCCTTTAGAATATATTATTTATATCTTACTTATAAGGAGTATGTTATTTATGACATATACCATGTGCCAAATTTGTCAGACAGAACAATATTGTTTTCCTCAGTTTAGTACTGAACCTGACCAATTGATAAACACAGCCGTTTGTCCTGACTGCTTAAGCAAGCTGTATAATAGCAACTTAAACCGCTACTAAGCGGTTTTTATTCTTTGAAAAAGGAGGCTCATAAATGCCTATCCAACAGAAAGTAGTTAATGTTGTCTATCATTATTCCCATGATGCGCTTATCACCTGTAATCAAGCTGAACTAAACTCAGCTCTGGACGATGGCTGGCAATTTAAAAGTGCCGCTCCTAATTATGCAGCGATGACACCCTATATATTAAATTCACCTTATTTAGGAATGTCCTATCTCTTTGAAAAAGCAGATGAATCAGAAAACCAGCTCAAATGAGCTGGTTTTTCATAGTTAAATTTTACTCTCAAACTGCCTTTGCAATCGTTATACCAATCCATGTAGCCAATAAACAAAGAACAGTATTTGCTAAAATATTACTCATAGCCAAGGCCATATCACCGTCACTCACTAACTTTATCGTCTCATAACTTAAGGACGAAAACGTTGTAAGTCCTCCTAAAAAACCTACCGTGACCAAAAGTCGCCAATAGGGATTTATAATGATTCGTTCTGTAACAAGCTGCATAAATAGACCAATAATAAGACACCCCACCACATTTACCAGCAAAGTTCCGTAGGGAAAAGCACCACCATAGCGTTGTGCTGCCCAATCAGAAACCAAATATCTTGTAGTTGCCCCGATTCCGCCGCCCAGGGCAATAAGAAGTACTTTTATCATAATGACACCCCTATAATTATCTTTGGATATACTTACACTTCAAATATTGATACATTATACCAAACGGAACTTAAGTTGGTCTACTGCATAAAACAAAAACAGGAGGCATTATGTATGGTCCGAATCAAACG
This sequence comes from Negativicutes bacterium, assembly GCA_028707635.1. GTDB lineage: Bacteria > Bacillota > Negativicutes > JAAYSF01 > JAAYSF01 > STF2-20. The sequence goes on along the minus strand of JAQWAQ010000054.1, from coordinate 4,827 downwards.
TATTTTGGCAATTATTATGCTTTTTATCTTAATTTCTTCTTTACAGGGAGTAATAATGGCTAATGCATCGCAACAGCCATTATCAGAATCAGAAAATCTATCAATTCAGGCATTAAATAACGATAGACGTCAACATTGCCTTAACCCTTTAAAACCAAATATTACTTTAGCAGAAGTTGCCCGCCGCCATGCCATTGACATGATGGAACGTGATTACTTTGCCCACAAATCACCTGAAGGAATAGACCCTTTTCAACGTATAAAAAAAGCCGGCATTCGCTATAAAGCTGCCGGCGAGAACATTTATAAAGGTCTATACGATCCGATCGGAGAAGACATTTATATTGCTCAACAATTTTTAATGACAAGCCCAAACCATCGAAGAAATATTCTTGACAGCGACTTCACTGAAATAGGAATTGGAATCGTCAGATCTGAAGATGGTTGGATGTATCTTGTTCAATGCTTTATTAAGCCATAACACCAGATTTATAATCCTATTCTTTCTTGCATTAGATTCATTTTCTTTTCTAATTCTTTAATTTGTTTTTTAATATCTTCTTCAGGCTCTTCCATCTTCGTCTTTAATGCTTCTTCTTGAGCCGCTATTGTCAGTATGATGCTTCCTACAGCTACAATAAAATTACCAAAAACGTTAAGTTCCTCAATGGTTAGAATTTTTGAAACCCATATTGCAATAATAAGGGATAATCCTGCAAGCTCATCTGATGGTATCTCAGTGAAAACAGCCATCCAATTTCCCTCCAAGAATATTTATAAATAAAATTTAACATGCTTCATCAGCCTTTTGTTAATTAGCAAAAGACTATTATAGTATATGATGGAAGTTCCAGAATGTTATATTTAGAAAAGACTTAGCTTATGTTAAATACACCTTTGCTCGAAAATAACGTGACACAAGAACGGGGTTGCTGACAATCTTTTAATTGGAATGTCAATAACCCCGTCCCTATGGCATCCTGACATCTAATAAAAAGATTAAGGAGCATGGTCATTTCCCATGCTCCTTAATCTTTTATTCCTAATGACAAACTTTAATAGAACCGACAAATATGTCGGTTTTATTAAAGTCTGTCAACAGCCTAACGGTGAAACCTGGCTTCGGCCGTTCTGATTTTATTATAGTTTGTCAACGGTTTTATTAAAGTTTGTCAGTAGCCGAACTTTTTTTAATAAAGTTTGTCAATGGCTGATAATTGGATTCAATATCAATTACTAATAATTGATTGTTTTGCGATTAATCTAAAAAAGCCTTAATCCTTCAAGTGATTATATCAATGTACACGTACCTTAACTTTACCTATGTCTTTTATCTTAAGAGCGCTTTCCTAATCTAATTTTGGTTTAATCAGTTTATTAGCCTTTTCTTTTTTGATAAGGGATTATCACTTTTGCTGTTCACACAGATTTTCTAAAAGACCTCTCTTTGGATTAAACCAACTCTAATCCACAATAGGAGCTAGTGAGGCTTTTTCTTATTTTCCTTTGCAAACACTCATAACGTAGGTTACTACTTTTTCGAGGTTCTCCTGTACAAGTCCCCTGTCTTTATATTTGTCAAAAATAACACTTATATCATCTTGGCTGTCATTACACTCCTTACAAATATCAGCTACAAGCTTAGGTTCTATAGATATTTATTTAACTTGATATGCCACGCCATTTTTTTGCAATATCTCTATAAACTCGGCGGTTACGGGAATATACATCGTAATAACTTGTCCATTTTTTAACACGCCCATCATTTTGTTGTGTTCAATTGTAACTCGTTCTACTTTTTGTTCGTCAACTTGCTTTAAAAAATGGGTATAGCTCACCTGCACCTGATTTTTGTTAGCATGGTTGCTATAATAATAATCTGCTACGGAAACACCAATGATTAGAAGTAATATGCAAAAACCAACAATACAGATGGTCCTTAAAAAAGGGAAACTGTGCTCTACCTTTATTTTGTGCATTAATAATAAGTGCTGTAAAACATCGGATCACCCAGGGTAAGAAATACGACTTTCTTCCCTTGTTTCAACAAATCCAAAATTATTCCTTTATTAGTATCCCACACCCGACAATGTTTCGGTATCAGACACCTTCGGAAAAACCAATGTAATAATCTCCGTGCTTTCATTTAAGAACGGCTTGGCGATTGTAAATGCCAGACTTTCTTCTTTTTTTCAGTTTTAGGTGCGATCATGACATCGGCATCCTGAATTACCTTGACTGCTTTTAGATTAAGTAAGTTAGGGTCCCCCGGGCCAACTCCAACGCCGTAAAATATTCCTGCCATAGTTACCTCCAAAGTATAAAGTTAATTTACGATAAAACGGCGCAAAATCAACCCCGGCCATTGGCCAGGGTTGATTTTATCACGCTTTTACACGACAATAAAGCGCGACTAAGCTTCAGATAGCGTTTTAACTCCATCTGAAGCTTAGTCGTACTTATCCAGGGACTTAGACGCTGTTAACTCTCACTTAAGAAACTTGAAGTCTTACAGCGTCTTGGTCATCGGATAAGTCCTAGAATGTATAATTCAATGTTATTTCGGTCGAGTTATTCTTGACACCATTTGAAATTTGTTTTTGATCCTTATAAACTGCCTCTAAGCTTAAAGCATCGTTGATTTGATAAGTTGCTCCATAATGTATCCCGCGGTTATCGTTGTCAAAGTCACTGCAGCCGCCCATGCTGGCTTGTTCCTCTACTCTGAAACCAGTAATGGAGGCAGCTGCCCTTCCATCGAAATCATAACCCAAAATTACGGCATACGCCTTATTGGAGGTACTGCTGTCTGATTTGGCAAATTCAGCGGTTAAATTATGCTTTCCGTATTTATACGTGCCGTCAACAGCCCAATGGTTGGTGTTTGCTTGGCCAGTTTCTTTATTAACATAGCGGGCCGCCGTTGCTCCATAAGTCAAAGTATCATTCGGACTGTATGCAGCCCTCACGGCGTACAAGCGATTATCGTCCGAACCATAATTGTCTTCCCGCCCAAAGAAGGCTGATATTTCAGTATTGCCTACATTACCATTGATCGAAAGGCCGTCTGCAAAGGCGCCTTGACCAATATTCGAGTCCGGCCTGCTGTATAAGAGAGCAGTTGCCCCGACTGTAACATCTTGGCGACCAAGTTTGTAAGTCAGCTCATCCTTATTCCAAATCACCCCAAATTGGTCCAATGCGAAAGCTTCTTTCTTGCCATCACTATAATAAGGGGTATCAAACTCTCTAAATTGAGTTTTTGAGACATTTTGTGCTCCAAGGCGGGTGTATAAAAATGTGTTTTCATTCAACTTAGCTTTAGCGTTTAATGTCAGCATTGAAACGAGACCATCTTTCGCAGATTCACTGTCTTCATGATCGCGTTGATATTTTAGCGACAAATCCCCGGAAAGTTCTACCGGATTGGCAAATGTAACCGGAGCAAAGGCGACATTCATTAGTGTGCACAAGGCAATTAAAGTTGTTTTTTTCACCATAGAATCCTTCTTTCCAACGATACTTAATTTTTTTCATAGGTTTGCTCAATGGTATCTTTTACGTGTTGAACATATATGTCTTGAACAGCTGAATTTTCTCCCAGACCATGGATATAGGTGTCTACCTTAAACCCGGCCTTAAGAAGCTGTGCTTTGGCTGAGTCATCTTCGTCCCCGGCCATGTCATTATTGGCATGATCGCCAGCTACCAGCATGAAAGGCATTAAGGTAACTTTTTTTATTTTATTTACTTTTAATATATCGATTACTCGTTCAAAGGTCGGGTATCCCTCAACGGTATATACAAACACATTATCTAAGCCGGCATCAACCATTTTCATTTGCAGTACAGCATAAGCAGCATTGGAAGGGTGAGTACCGCCATGTCCCATGAATACCACAGCTTCACGTCGTCCTAATTCAGGGAATTGCGTCTGTACAGCTTTGATGGCTGTTGCATAATCATCAGGCTTTTCTTCCTGGCCCATATAGTACAGCATCGGCCGGCCAAGCGCTATTTTATCAAAAGCCTTACTTTGCTCATAGGAGCTTACAATACTGCGAACTTTTTCATATTCAGCGCCGGCTTCAATGTGAAGAGGCTGAACAATCACTTCTTTGTATCCTTCAGCTTTTAGACGTTCTAAAGCTTGTCTTTCAGTATTTACTTGGATGCCATCTCTTTCAGATAACCTTTTGATAATGATTCGGGAGGTAAAAGCGCGGCGAACCTCATAATCAGGAAAAGCAGCCTGGATTTTATTTTCTACACTTTCAATTGTCAATTTGCGGGTCTCAGGGAAGGTGGTACCAAAACTTACCACAAGGATAGCTTTTTTCTCTTTTACCGCTGGCGCTGCAGAAGCCTTATTACCGAAGCCGACAGCTCCAGAACTCATTGTAATAAAAAGGGCCAAAACAAGAATCGAAACGATTTTTTTCATTTTTCTTCCTCCTTGAGTTTAGTATCTTTCAGTTTACCTATGGTTTATGGATCCACCTCCTTTACCACCCGCCTCTCTGCTTGTCTTAAAATTAAGTTTATAGTTAATGCTAATTAATTTAAAAGGGAGTCCCTCTGCAGGGACATGTTGCGGTTCCCAAACGCAACCATGGAAAAATATTAGAGTTACATGAGTAACGAAACCCGCAAATTGGCTATCCGGCAAATAAGAAACCCTCTCTGAAAACCATACAGAGAGGGTGATATTACCAAGAGCAGTAAATCCAAATAAAAATCCCGGCATAAGAATAGCCGGGAAGGATAGATTACTCCAATGAATAAATCCCCTCCCCATCGCGCGTGGGTAAATAAAACGGTGATTGT
>JAQWAQ010000152.1 GCA_028707635.1 Negativicutes bacterium | reverse complement strand
TTGCGGAAATATACTGGGTTTACTGTCGATGCAATGAATTTAGCCAAAGGGGTTATTGCATCTGGAATTATGGGCGTGAGTATTTATGCAATGTATCAAGCGGCTTACGGCGTCATGCAAAATAGTGGTTATGCTGCGATTGTAGCTGGTTTATCTGGGAGCTTTGTTTATGTCGTTGTACTTTTGTTGATTGGCGGACTCAACGCGCGTGATGTGCAGCGGATTCCGCGTATAGGCGGCAAATTAGCGGATCAGATGCGGAAAGCGGGGCTGGTAAAAGAGTAGTTAGACTTACCTTTTTAGGAACTTTGCCTGCTTGGCATGAAGGAGTTTAGTTGTTTTTATTGAAAGTTCTTAGTGTTTAACAATTCTATTATTAGGAATTTTCAAGGAGGATGATACCCATGGAAAAGACAAAGTTGACATTGCCACAGTTTCAACAAATGAAAGAGCAGAATAAGAAATTTCGTATGGTTACTGCTTATGATTATACATTTGCATCAATTGTAGATCGTTCGCCCATTGAAATGATTCTTGTCGGGGATTCGTTGGCTATGACAATGTTAGGTTATGACAGTACAGTGCCGGTAACTATGGATGATATGATTCATCATACTAAGCCTGTTGTTCGTGGTGCGAAGAATACTTTTATTGTTGCTGATATGCCGTTTGGTTCGTATAATACCGGTGTCAACGATGCAGTTCGCAATGCCAATCGGATTATGCAGGAAGGCGGCGCTGATGCGATTAAATTAGAAGGCGGAGCAAACGTGGCTGATGTAGTGAAGGCGTTAGTCAGCGGCGGTGTACCGGTAATGGGGCACATTGGTCTTACACCCCAGACAGCAACCCAGTTGGGTGGTTTTAAGGTTCAAGGCAAAGATGCTGAAGCAGCTAAGAAACTGGTTGAAGATGCTTTGTGCCTGCAAGAAGCAGGAGCTTTTGCCATCGTACTTGAATGTGTCCCTTCGCCGGTTGCCCAGATGATTACAGAAAAGCTTTCAATTCCCACGGTAGGTATTGGCGCAGGCCCTTACTGTGACGCGCAGGTTCTGGTGATTCACGATCTTTTAGGACTGTTTGACCGCTTTACTCCTAAATTTGTGAAGAAATATGCTGAGCTGAACAAACCAATTCTTGAAGCGCTAAATCAGTACGCTGATGAAGTAGCAGATGGTAGTTTCCCAGCGCCGGAGCAGTCGTTTGGCATGAAGGAAGAAGAACTTAAAAGACTTTATTAAGAAAAAGACCACGTAAATATATCATTCTGATCGATACAGGTGACAAGCAGTAGTTATCAGATAAAGTAGACATATAAAAGGGAGGTTCTAGTTGTGAATATGCTAGAACGAATATCGAAGATAATTACTAAATTTTTACCATTGTGGGTCATTGTATTTTCTCTATACGCTTTTTTTAATCCAGAGCCACTGAAACCTTATGCGAAGGACATTTCTTATCTCTTGGGAATTATCATGCTGGGTATGGGTCTTACCATGTCAATTGATGATTTTAAACTGGTGCTTACCCGGCCCAAAGACGTGTTTTTCGGGGTCTTTTTCCGGTATTTAATTATGCCGTTTGTGGGCTTTGCTGTGGCAAAAATGTTGGGGTTGCCGCCTGCACTCGCAGCTGGTTTAATTTTGGTGGGGTGTTGTCCGAGCGGAACCGCTTCCAATGTTATGACCTTCTTGGCCCGGGGCGATACAGCGCTTTCGGTAACGGTATCAAGTGTAAACACTATTTTGGCACCTGTTCTTACGCCCTATATCTTTTTGCTTTTGGCAGGTACACTGATACCAATCAAAGCAGAGGCTCTCTTAATTGATATTCTTAAAATTGTTATTGTGCCAATAGCTCTTGGTGTTGGGATGAGAACCTTATTGTCATCTTTCGTTGATAAGATTATGAAGATTGTGCCAGTGGTATCCGTGGTGTGTATCGTTTTTGTTATTGCCATTGTTATTGCGCTTAATGCTTCTAAATTAATGACAGTAGCTGTTGTTGCCTTTGCTGCAGTTGCTCTTCACAATGCGATTGGTCTTGGCTTAGGCTATGGTGCATCCCGGGCTGTTGGAATGAGCGAAGATAAATCCAAAGCCATTTGTTTTGAAATCGGTATGGAAAACTCTGGTCTTGCCGCCGCATTGGCCTTGGCGCATCTTGACCCAATCGCTGCCGTTCCAGGTGCTATTTTTAGCGTGTGGCATAACTTGACTGGTTCTGTTCTTGCAGGCTATTGGAGCTCCAAAAAAGACAAAGAGGAAGCAAGAGCTGTAAGTAATTAAAAAAGCCCGGCCAATTTGACCGGGCTTTTCATTAAAATCTATAGACCATTGTTCCTAATACATGGTCTGTTGGTACGGGACCGATATAGCGACTGTCACTACTGTTATTGCGGTTATCACCCATAACAAAAACATGGTTTTTCGGAACAACTACCTTTTGGTCAGAACTATATAGCATTGGTTCTTTCGTGTAAGATTCGGTCATCGCAGCCCCGTTGCGATATACCTTGCCATCTTTAAACTCAAGAATATCACCTGGCTTGCCAATGACACGCTTGATCCAAACACTATGGTCGGCATCGGTTATTGGTTTGTAGGCATTTAGATAAGTGGCAACAGGCTGCATGAGATCATCTTTAAGGCTGCGTTCGCGGTGAACACGACTATCGATAACAACAATGTCATTATAATCAGGCATTTTACTGAGTGTGTGGGAAAGTTTAGAGATAATGATGTAATCTTGATCTTGAAGGGTTGGCTGCATCGAAGGTCCCGCCACCTTGGTTGGCTGAAAAACAAAAGCGTTTATTAAAATGGCAAACACCAGGGCAACAGCAATGCTGCCAATCCAGTCGAATATTTCATTAATTATTTTCATAATATAATCCCTCCCATCCTGAATGTCACACAAACAGGATATTCAAATTCTATCACTAATTGAAAGTAGTGACAATAAGCAAAAAAAGTATCGACCGTTGTAAATAGTGGGAGGAGCAAATCAAAATTAGTTTGCCATTAGCTTTGCTTCAAACTCTGCTGGTTCAGGCAGGGTTTTCACTGTCCACCAAGGTGTATGGAGAGCAAGGTCTTCGAGTGAATAAGAGCCGGTGGCAACCGCGATGGTATTTGCATTAATTGCTTTGCCGCAGCGAATGTCATTAGGTGTATCGCCAATCACAAACATATCTTTTGGGGTTATTCTTGGATAGCGGGTGGTTGCTTTAGACAACGCATCGGCTGCTAACTCCAATCGATCAGGGCAGTTGTCGCCAAAAGCACTGATTGTAAAATCAAAGTATTGGACAATTTCATATCTCGTAAGTTTAGCAGTAGCCCCTGATGAGGTATTTCCAGTTAAAAGGAGAGAAATAAAATCATCGCGTTTATGAAAATGTTCAAGGAGTTCACGTACATAGGGCATTAGTTTACCTTTGCGAGCCGCTAAGTGAGCGGGAAGCAGTTCTTCATAATGTTTAATAAGAGCAGTGATCTCATGGCTTTTAGCCTCGCGACCCTTATGCATCTTAATAATTTCCCCGGCAATATAGCAGTCAGTCATGCCAGCCGTTTTGATGGAAGTAAAGTCAGCATCGGCATTTAATACTTCTTTTACAGCCTGTTGAAACGCGAAGAGACCTGCGCGATCTGTTTTCATTAATGTTCCGTCAATATCCCAAAATAGAATTTTCAATCGTGTTTCCTCCTGCGGTTATTTTCAATATAAACATTATAGCATAGTCATAATACCAAAATTTAGCCGCACATAAAAAAGTCTAGGCAACTATAGCTTGAGTCTGTACGCAATAATTCTTTTGTAATAAAGCATTAGAATAACAGATATTAGGAGGGCAGCCATGCTTCAATATAGAGAGAAACAGTATCGAATCGAAGATGTTCTTCCAGGCATGACCCTGGGGGAAGATATCGGCCATAATTCGGGAAAGAGTATCCTTAATCAAGGAGCTGTACTGACGGAAAAATTAATCCAACGGTTAGAAAACTGGCATATTGCGCATGTTGTCATTCGTGAAGTAGTTGAGCCAACGAAAGAGAATCGCAGTCAGGCTTTGGAGAAGCAAAAAGACTTTAAGCATAATTACGGTGAGACTGTTCAAATAATAAAGCAGATATTTGATTCAACGAAAGCCTGCAAAGATATTCCGATTAAAGACTTGCGAGAATTAGCCCAAACTAAAGTGAAGCCGTTTTTAAATGAGTCAGGACTTTTAAATAATCTCTATTTAATCGAACGCAATGATAATTACTTATATCAGCA
>JAQWAQ010000053.1 GCA_028707635.1 Negativicutes bacterium | reverse complement strand
CTTGTTTAAAGGAAGGTAAATATGGCGAATAAAAATCCACAACCGAGTCGTAATGTCCCGGAATCGACCCCCAAAAAGGGTTCGATCCTGAAAAAACTGCTGATTGTGTTTGTCATTATCATGGTGGGCGGCGTTGGCTTTGCGCTTGGAGTCTACTTGAAACTTATCGATCCACAGGCCATTGCAGTTAAGATGAAGCTTTATGAATATCCTGTTATTGGCCAATACTTTACGCCACCCAAAACCAATTTTGAGCCAGTAGAACTTGAGAATGCGCCTCCTGTAGCTGAACCTACCACACCTGCAACGATCACACCTCCAGCGCAGTTGGTGCAACAAGTGAATCCTACTGTCACTCTTAATAATACTGATAAACTAGCAAAGGCTAGGCAACAAGAAGAAACGAAAAAAATCTCTAAATTGGCAAGGCTTTATGAAAACATGAAACCTGAAGAAGTCGTGCCAATTATGGATAAGCTTGAGGATGATACCGTTATTGCTCTCTTTAACAAAATGGATGAGGGACAGGTGGCGAAAATTATGGCACTCTTTGATGCTGACCGTGCCGCCCGCCTTAGTCAGGCAATGCTTAAGGTTCAAACTCCAGCTGTTCCCTAATTAGAGTGTGTCATTGAAAGGAGGTGAATAAAATTAATGAGTGGAATTATGAGCCCAGTTTTAGCAGAGATTCCTAAGCCGCCTCGGACTCAAAATGAGGGGGTGTCGAAAGGTACCACCGGTAAAGTTGAAGAAAAAAATTCGTTTGCAAAGGTTCTTAGCTTAACAGAAAAAGCAGCTGGCTCTAAAGGTGCTCCTGGAAAGAAAAATGCTGGGCAAGAAAACACAACCCAGTCATCCAGCACAGGCGGTGAAGTTATCCCATTATTCAACACGGTTTTGGTTATGCCGACAATAGCAAATCCGGCACAAACAGCCGAAGGGATGAATCAATTGACTATGGTATCGGCCACTGAAAATGGGGCTGTGCTTTTGAATCAGCAGGCTGGGCACGACACTACACCAATACTCCAAGCAAAGATTAGTTTAGTACAAAGCCCATCAAATCCAGAAAGCGTAGAACCACAAAACATCACTGGCACTGTAATGGACCAAGTCAAGTTAGATCAGCCGGAACCATTGCGTTCGTCGAACACGCCTATCATACAGCAAGCTGCTGAACCGTTACAGGACGATCAACTAATGGGGGAAAGTCTAAAGACGGTTATCCCGGAAACTGATAACACTGATGCGGCTCCTAATACTGACAGGACTGTTTTAAACAAGCAGGATATTGCAAAATCGGTCAGACAGATGGTTAATAATGCGCCAATGCAGGCTACTGTGGAACACTTGTTAAAACCATTATCAACAACGGCGGCCTATCAGCAGGCAATAGTGACAAGCAAGGCGACTGACTTGCCGACTGATGAAGCAAGTCAACCACAGGGAAATGTAAACAATGCGACCAGAATCACGCAAAGCGCTGCACCATCTGCCCAATTATCATCAAGTGCAGACCAGCAATCGCAAAGTAGTCTATTAATGACTGATCAGAGTTTAGGTGAAAGTACTTCAGTTGAGAATGGACGTACCAACCAAGCAGTTTCTTTTCAGCAGATATTGGTAGGCAAGACCGACCAGGTGGCTGAAGTGGTTAGCCCAACGCCCCCTCAATCGCTGCCTGATGATAACAATGTAGTAGCGCAAATAGTGGATCATGCCCGGATTGTAAAAGGTTCCGAGATGTCGGAAATGGTGATAAAGCTTAAGCCAGAACATCTTGGCGAGCTAACGCTTAAAATAGCAGTAGATAATGGTGTTGTCAGCGCATCTTTTCATACCAATAATAGTGAAGTGCGCGGTATCATTGAAGCTTCTGTGCAGCAGCTGCGGCATGAGATGGCTCAACAAGGACTCAAAGTTGAATATGTCGGAGTTTATGCAGGACTTGGGCAACCGTTTTCAAACGGACAAGGCGAAACAAACAAACAGCAGTCTTGGAAACAGCAATCAAGCAAAAAGCCTACAGGCGATGAATTTAGTGAGAAGCTAGAAACCCTTGATCCAATTCGAGGCAATACCACTGATTCAGGGGTTGATTATCGTATTTAGGAGGTGAAAACATGGCAGGTATTACCAATGTCAATCAAACATCGGCAGCGACAACAAAGCAAACAACAAGTAGTTCGAACCCCGGTATGGGTAAAGATGATTTTCTTAAACTTTTAGTAACACAACTGCAGTATCAAGATCCTATGAATCCAATGGAAGATAAAGAATTCATTGCGCAGATGGCGCAGTTTTCCAGTCTGGAGCAGATGCAAAATCTAAATTCTTCTATGATGACTGTTCAAGCCAGCGGCATGATTGGTACCAAAGTTACATGGACGGCCGACAATGGCGATGAATTATCAGGGATTGTGAGTGCAGTCAAAATTACTGACGGCAAACCTTCACTTTTAGTTGGAGATGTGAGTGTTGCACTCGACAAGGTAACAAAGGTAGCAGCACCAGGGGTAGGAGGTTAAGCTATGAATGAGAATCGGATTTTCTATCCGCAACGACCTATTTTGCCAGTTGCTAAGCCGTCTCCATCCGGGAAAACCAGCAGTTCAACAGCAATTCCAGCAACTTCATTTAATAAGATTCTGGAAAAGGAGTTAAATGGAGTCACGTTTTCCCAACATGCGATGCAGCGACTAGAAAGCCGCAACATTCGGTTTAATCAGGCCGATTTAGAAAAGCTCAATTCGGCTGTGGAAAAGGCTGCGCAGAAAGGTGCTAAAGAGTCGTTAGTGTTAATGAATAATGAGCTGGCACTCATTGTCAGTGTGAAAAACAAGACAGTGATTACGGCTATGGATGGTTCAAATATCAAAGAAAATGTTTTTACCAATATTGACAGTGCCGTAATCATATAGGGCTGGACCTCTCGAGGAAGCCCACTGCTGCTGACTGATTGATGCAGCGAATAAAAAATAAATTATCAGGAGGTCATTTATTATGATGCGTTCCATGTTTGCCGGTGTGTCCGGTTTGAAAAATCATCAAACCCGTATGGATGTAATCGGTAATAATATTGCCAACGTTAATACTGTTGGCTTTAAAGCAAGTCGTGTTAATTTCCAGGATATTTTAAGTCAAACCCTGCATGGTGCTTCCAGCGGCCAAGGTGTTCGCGGTGGTACTAACCCGATGCAGGTTGGTCTTGGTATGGGACTGGCCAGTATTGACACTTTGTTTACAGACGGCAGTTTCCAGCCGACAGGTAAGCAGACAGATCTGTCCATTCAAGGCTCCGGATTTTTCGTGCTATCTGATGGCGTCAACCAAGTGTATACCCGGGCCGGAGCATTTGATTTCGATAACCAGGGTAATTTCTTAGTTCCCGGAACAGGTTATAAGGTTATGGGTTGGAAAGCCGATGCGACTGGCGTTATTGATACAAATGCACCTGTTGAAAACCTTGTCGTTCCTGTTGGTACTGCAATGCCAGCTAAGGTTTCAAGTTCTGTAACCTATGCGAATAACCTATCTGCAAGTGCAACCGCAGGTGTCACCTCGCAGGTGCCGGCTTCGATCGACGTATATGATTCACAAGGCAATGCTTATAATCTTGGCGGTACATTCCACAAAACAGCCGCTAATACCTGGGAATTCACTCCGAACCCTACAATCGTTGATGCAAAAAGCAATACGATCGCGAATGTCGTCACTTCCCCTGCCGCTGGTGTACCGTTTACGATTAATTTTAATGCAGATGGTTCATTTAATACATCTTCAGCTGGAACTATTACTATTAATCCGGCGGTTGGCCCATATGCAGGAGCCGGGACCTTTTCCATTACTCCGCATTTCGACACAATGACCCAATACGGTGGTGAATCCACTGCGCAAGCCGTTGATCGTGATGGCTATGCGCAAGGCACACTCGAGAGCAACACAATTGATACAGATGGTATTATCACCGGCCGGTTCAGTAATGGTCAAAGTCAAGCACTTGGAAGAGTGGCGCTGGCTACCTTTAACAATCCTACTGGCCTTAGCAAGGTGGGCGATAATCTTTATTCCCAGTCCAACAACTCGGGTCTCGCCCAGGTTGGCCCTGCCAATTCTGGTGGCCGCGGCAAGTTTAACCCTGGTTCACTTGAAATGGCCAATGTTGATTTAGCACAGGAATTCAGTAATATGATTATCACCCAACGTGGATTCCAGGCCAATTCCAAGATTATTTCGGTATCTGATGAAATGCTCCAGGAACTGGCGAATCTTAAACGATAGTTAATAGGTAGGGGGGATGTAAAGTCCCCCCTACAATAAAATATGGTGGAGGTCTCTATATGATTAAAGTAAAACGTCTTAAGTCAAGTGACAATGAGTTTATAATCAATGCTGAATTGCTTGAAAGTGTTGAAGAAACCCCGGATACTGTGATTACGTTAACGAATGGCAAGAAGCTTATCGTGGAAGAATCAGCTGACGAAATTGTCCGTAAAGTGATGGATTATCGCCGGGCATTAGGCCGAAACTTTCGCTAGTAATGAAAGGGATTATTAATTAAATGGATCAGGAATAATTTTTTATCATTGCATGTAATTGGTGGAGGTGGCGGTAGTGGCCGAAGGTGAAAAGAAATTTCCTATGATGCTAATTGTTGGTATGGTCGTATTTGGATTATTGTTAGCCGGAGGTATTTCCTATTTTATTGCGACAAAGATTGTAGCCGAAAAAACACCAGATGGGGCCGCAGCGGCGCAGCGTGCGCCAGGTGTTTTTATGAGAATAGGCGATAAGGATGGCTTAGTTATTAATATCGGCGGTATTAATAGCGGCCGGTATTTGAAGATTGGTCTTATTATAGAATTAAAACCGAATGAGAAAATTGTCGCAAAGGAAGGAAAAATGCCTTCACTTGAGGAAGTTAGAATTCTTGATACTGTAGTCCATGTTCTTCGTTCGCAAAAGGTAGAAGATTTTGACCCTGCGAAACAAGAAATTCTTAAAGAATTAATTAAAAACGAAGTCAATAAAGCGCTTGGTGGCGAAAAGGTTTATGAGGTTTATATTACCAACTTTGTTTTGCAGTAAATATGTTGATAGATAGCTGGTAAGTCTCAAAATGAATGTGGAGAGGAGGGAAACGATTGTCAGGTTCTGACGTACTTTCGCAAATGGAAATAGATGAGTTGTTGTCGGCTATCTCGACTGGTGTTGTGTCAGCCGAGGAGATGAAAATTGAGCAGAAACAGCGAAAAATCAAGGTTTATGATTTTAAACGGCCTGATAAGTTTTCTAAAGATCAGATTCGAACTCTTCACATGCTTCATGAGAACTTTGCCCGGCTGTTAAACACCTATTTATCAGCCCATTTACGAGCGCTTGTTCATATAAATGTAGCATCTGTTGATCAATTAACATATGAAGAATTCATCCGTTCACTACCTAATCCGAGTGTGATTAGCGTTTTCACAATGCGTCCCCTGAAGGGTAATGTTATTCTTGAAATTAATCCGAATATTGTTTTTTCGATTATTGACAGATTATTCGGCGGGCCTGGATTGCCACCGGCAAAAGCCCGGGCATTGACTGATATTGAGGAAGCTATTACTAAACGGGTGATTAATAAGGCGTTAGAAAGTTTCCAGGAGGCATGGAAGCAGGTCGTAACGATTGAGCCGCGCTTAGAGATTATTGAAACAAATCCCCAATTTACTCAAATTGTCCCGCCTAGCGATATGGTTGTTATTATCACACTTCAAGCGAAAATTGGTCAGGCAGAGGGTTTGATTAATCTTTGTATTCCTTACTTTGTGCTTGAACCAATAATGTCCAAGCTTACCACCACCTTTTGGGTTTCGTCTGCGATGGCTAAGCAATCGTTGCCCGAACATATTAGTGCGATTAAGCGAAGGCTTGAAAAGGCGTTGATCCCAGTAATTGTCGAATTAGGGCGAGTCAATATCACTGTGCAGGAAATGTTAGAGCTTAATGTTGGCGATGTCTTACAGCTCGGCACAAAAGTTGAGAATGAGTTGGACGTTATTATCGGTCAGCATGAAAAGTTCAAATGTAAACCTGGTTTATCCAAAGCCAAGCTTGCTGTTCAAATTACAGAAGTGATTTCAGAAGGAGATGATAAAGATGAATGATGGTTTTTTATCCCAAGAAGAAATAGATGCCTTATTAAGGGGCGAACCGCTTACCTCATCTCCTGCTGTGGAACTATCAGATATGGAAAACGACGCACTTGGGGAAATTGGTAATATTTCCATGGGAAGTGCTGCGACAACTCTATCAATTTTACTTGGTAGAAGAGTGTCAATTACTACTCCACGAGTGTCATTAACAACGTTAAAAGAGCTTCAGAACCTGTATCCATTGCCATACTTAGTTATTGAAGTAGGCTATACGCACGGTATATCGGGTACGAATCTATTAGCGATTCGTGAAGCAGATGCTTTAATTATTGCTGATTTAATGATGGGGGGAGATGGCACAAATCCTCCTTCTGAACTTAATAATGAAATGTATCTGAGTGCGGTCGGCGAAGCCATGAATCAGATGATGGGTTCGGTAGCAACATCGATGTCGACAATGTTTAAAAAGAAAATTGATATTTCGCCACCAAAGGTCAATCTTGTGGATTTCGCTGCCGATTCTTCTAGGATGACGGATACTGTGGGGGCGGAAGATAGTATTGTTAAAGTTGCCTTCAGGATGGAAGTTGAAGATTTGATTGATAGTGAAATTATGCAAATTTTACCAATTCATGTTGCGCAGGAAATGGTAGAAAATTTATTAGCGCCTGTTCAAACGCCCGCGCCTGCCCCGGCACAACAAAAGCCTACTCCAGCTCCCCAACCAACCGCTCCGGTTGCGTCAGCGGTGCAGCCTAGTGCGAATAGTGGTTATACACCACAAGCCGCAGAAGCGGCGTCTCGACAGCCTGCGCCTAATGTTCCAGTTCAGCCTGTGCAGTTTGCTCCGCTTCAAGAGACTTTTGTTACTGGGCATGACACCAATATAGGGCTGCTGTTGGATGTTCCGCTACAAGTTACCGTTGAATTAGGACGTACTAAGAAGCTAATTCGTGATATCTTAGAATTATCGCCAGGATCTGTTGTGGAACTTGATAAATTAGCAGGAGAGCCTGTTGATATTTTGGTTAATGGCAAGTTAATTGCTAAGGGTGAGGTTGTTGTCATTGATGAGAATTTTGGAGTGAGAATTTCAGAAATTATTAGTCCTTTGGAACGAGCCAAAAATCTGCAATAGGATATTATGACAGAAGATAAGTCGCTAAGAATAATTAGCTAATAAGGAGAGATTAAATTTTATGGCAACTAGAGTGCTGATTGTTGATGACGCTGCCTTTATGAGAATGATGATTAAAGATATCTTATCGAAAAATGGTTATGAAATCGTTGGTGAGGCTGAAAATGGTCTTAAGGCCATTGAAAAATATCAGGAGTTAAAGCCGGATTTAACCACAATGGATATCACCATGCCGGAAATGGATGGGATAACGGCTGTAAAAGAAATTAAAAAATCTGATCCGAACGCAAAGGTTATCATGTGCAGTGCGATGGGACAGCAGGCAATGGTCATTGAAGCCATTCAGTCAGGTGCCCGTGATTTCATTGTCAAGCCGTTTCAACCGGATCGGGTGCTTGAAGCTGTTCGTAAAGCAGTAGGCTAAAATGAATAGGGGATATAAGTACCGCAATGGAATTGCCACAATTATCGGCCTTTTCATAATTTTATCTGTTTGTCAAGTATGGGCCGCAGAGACGACGACTGGAGGATACCTTGCCTATCAGGAACCCCAACCAGCATCATCGTCGTCTTGGCTTTCGACAATTGCTTATGTTTTTTCGCTTATCATTACTTTTGCGGTAGTTATCGGTCTTGCCTATTTTGCTTCGCGCTTTTTGGGTCAGAAGATGGGGCAAATGTCAGTTAACTCGGATAATAGAATTTTGTCGACACTGGTGCTTGGCCCGAATCGTTCTATTCAGGTGGTCGAAGTGGCTGGGAAAGTCATTGTCTTAGGTGTTACAGAGCATAGTATTACTCTGCTGGAAGAAATAACTGATGCGAGCCGCCTGGAAAAAATCCAGAAACTGCCGACAGCGGTTTCTCCACCTAATTCATTTGACAGTGTGTTTCAAAGACAACTTGCCTCTTTGCAGCAAATGTCGCATAAATTTCCTACCGTCTTTAATCGTCGCGACAACAGCAGTCAAGATACTGAAAGTGAGAAGAGGTAAGGGTTGTGTCTAGGATTAGATTTTGGCTAGTAACACTTTTTTTTGTTAGTAGTTTTTTGCTTCAGACAACAATAATTGAAGCGGCCCCACTAATTCCGCTACCAAATATAAATATCGGCGTTGAGGCGGCTAATGACCCGAAAGATGTGGCTCTTAGCCTCCAAATTTTATTTGCATTGACTGTGCTTACATTGGCGCCGGCAATTTTAATTATGATGACATCCTTTACGAGGATCATTGTGGTACTATCATTTTTGCGAAGCGCTTTGGCTACTCAGCAAATGCCGCCGAATCAAGTTTTAATTGGATTAGCGTTGTTTCTTACGTTTTTTACGATGTCACCTTACATCAATCAAATCAATCAGAACGCCTTGCAGCCCTATGTCGCAGGTAGCATTACGCAAGAAGCAGCGATGACCGAATCGCTTAAGCCGATGCGAGAATTTATGTTTAAGCAAACTCGCGAGAATGACTTGGCACTTTTTGTAAATTTGTCTGAATTGCCCCGACCTGATTCTCCAGAGGACATTCCTACAACTACGTTGATTCCAGCGTTTGTTATTAGTGAGCTAAAGACAGCTTTTCAAATTGGCTTTCTCATTTATATCCCTTTTATTGTCATTGATATGGTAGTAGCGAGTACATTAATGTCGATGGGGATGATGATGGTTCCGCCGGTTATGATTTCGCTGCCGTTTAAGATTTTGCTATTTATATTAGTTGATGGCTGGCACCTTTTAATTCGCTCGCTTATAACAAGTTTTAATTAAGGAGGAAGTTATGTCTGGTGATATGGCAATCCAAATTGGCCGGGATGCCTTGCTGATGGTCATGTTGGTCTCTGCGCCTATGCTTGGGTTAGGGTTGACTGTGGGCATTTTAGTGAGCATTTTTCAGGCCACCACTCAAATTCAAGAGCAGACATTAGCGTTCATTCCTAAAATTATTGCGGTTTTTGTTGCAATCCTCATCTTTGGGCCCTGGATGTTAAGTATATTAGTGACCTACACCCGTGAGATTTTCATCAGCTTACCGCACATGATTCACTAATAAGGTGGTATAAATGGATTTTTTTCAACTGATGCAAAGTCAAACAGGGTTTTTTTTATTAACTTTTGCGAGAATTACCGGGATCTTTTCAACAGCGCCAATTTTTGGCAGCCGAAATGTTCCGGTTATAGTTAAAGCAGGTTTATCTTTTGCATTAGCCTATATTTTGTTTCCCTTAGTGTTTAATGCGAGCGTTACCCTTCCTGATTCTTTTTTTGGCTACTTTTTGCTAGTAGCTGGAGAACTATTGATTGGACTGATTATCGGCTTTGCGGCATCGATTGTTTTTGCCGCAGTTCAAATGTCCGGACAAATATTGGACATGCAAATTGGTTTTGGGGTTGTTAATGTACTTGACCCGCAATCAGGGCAGCAACTTCCGCTGGTCGGTAATTTTAAATATATTCTTGCTCTACTAGTTTTCCTTGCGACGAATAGTCATCATATGTTACTTGCCGCTCTGTTTAGCAGTTTTAAACTTATTCCAGTTACAGGGTTAATGATTCAAGCCAATGTGACAGAAGTTATTGTTGACATGGTTGGCGGTATATTTGTCATTGCAATGAAAATAAGTTTTCCTGTGCTCTTATCAATATTATTGACTGATGTTGCCTTAGGGATACTTGCTCGGACTATGCCGCAAATGAATATATTTGTTGTTGGTATTCCAAGCAAGATTATTGTCGGTCTATTTGTTCTTTCACTGGCATTGCCCTTTTATATCATGTTTTTGGAGGTGATATTTAGTGGCATGTATAAAGACATCTACCGCCTTCTCTCCAGAATGGGATAGAGATGCTCCCGCAGCGAGTTATAAATTGCATAATTTTAATCTGCAGCTTTTCAGTGGCGAGAAAACTGAAGATGCCACCCCAAAACGTAAAGAAGAAGCTCGTAAGAAGGGTCAAGTAGCACGAAGTGTAGAGCTTAATTCAGCATTCGTTATATTGGCGGCATTTTTTACTTTAAAGGTGGTTGGCTCGTATATTTATAATGAGCTAGGCGACTATATGAAACTCGTATTCACGCATTTTTCGACAACTGATTTTACTGCGGAGTTTATTCAAATATTATTCATTGATTTTGCTATTGTATTTTTTAAGGTAACTTTGCCTGTTATGTTAGTAATTGCTGTTATTGCTATTCTTTCTAATTTGGTGCAGGTGGGCTTTGCATTTTCTTTTGAACCAATTATGCCGCAAATGAGCCGAATGAATCCGATATCAGGGTTGCAAAGAGTGTTTTCGAAACGTTCGCTTGTCGAACTCGCAAAATCAATAGTAAAGATATCAATTATCGGTTATTTTGTTTACCGATTTATTATGAAAACAACAGGCGAAGTGCCACAGCTGATAGCTTCAGAACTTGCTGATTCATTAAATATAGCTGTGGCGATGGCCTTGGATTTAGTGTTTCAAATTAGTGCCGTTATGATTGCGTTAGCGGCTGTTGATTATGCTTATCAACTATGGGAGCATAATGAAAGCATTAAAATGAGCAAGCAAGAAGTCAAAGAAGAGTATAAGCAAATGGAAGGTAATCCGCAGTTAAAGAGCAAGATCAAAGAACGACAGCGGGCTTTTGCTATGCAACGCATGATGCAGGAGGTTCCTAAAGCCGATGTCGTGATCACAAACCCAACCCACTATGCGATTGCCTTGAAATATGATCAATCTATGGCTGCACCCATCGTAGTAGCAAAGGGGCAGGATTTTCTGGCCCAGCGAATTAAAGAGACAGCTAAGGAGAATAAGGTGACTATCGTCGAGAACAAGCCATTGGCACGGGCCTTGTACCGTGCTGTAGATGTCGGCTCTTCGGTGCCGGCTGAATTATATCAGGCCGTTGCCGAGGTTTTAGCCTATGTTTATCGATTAAAAAAACGGTTGTCCTGATTAAAAGGAGCGAGAAAATTTGGCAGCTCAAGCATCACCACTTAGTAAATTATTAAAATACAGCGATATTATTGCTGCTATTGCCATTATCACAATTGTTGTGATGATGATTATCCCGCTTCCAACATTTCTTCTGGATATGTTGCTTGCGTTTAATATTACTTTTGCTCTTATCATTATCATGGTCGCCATTTATAATGTTGAGCCGCTGAACTTTTCGGTATTTCCTTCATTACTTCTTGTCACTACACTCTTTCGGTTGGCGTTGAATGTTTCTGCAACCAGACTGATTTTGCTTGAGGGATACGCTGGTGAGGTCATTACTGCTTTTGGTAGCTTTGTTGTTGGCGGTAATGCTGTGGTCGGATTTATCGTCTTTGTTATCTTAGTTATTATTCAATTCATTGTTATAACCAAAGGTGCCGAGCGGGTAGCAGAAGTTGCTGCACGCTTTACGCTTGATGCTATGCCAGGCAAGCAAATGAGTATTGATGCTGATTTGAATTCAGGTGCTATTAGTGATTCCGAAGCTCGCCAACGACGTAAAAATATTCAGCGTGAAGCTGATTTTTATGGTGCTATGGATGGTGCTAGTAAGTTTGTCAAGGGTGATGCAATAGCCGCTATTATTATTATCCTCATAAACATTATTGGGGGATTTTTTATTGGTATGGTACAGCGCGATATGGATGTTTTGCATGCGCTTGAAACTTATACTTTGCTTACCGTCGGTGAAGGTCTGGTTAATCAGATACCCGCACTGTTAATATCAACAGCAACCGGTATTGTTGTTACTCGTGCCGGATCGGAAGCAAACCTCGGGTATGACATTGTAAGCCAGCTATTTAAGAATCCCCGCGTGTTTTTTATTGCTTCCGGCGTATTAGCTTTGCTGGCTTTGATACCAGGACTTCCGGGAGTTCCATTTTTCGCCCTGAGTTTGGTGGCTGTTGGTGTAGGTTACATTCTTCACAAAACGGCCCGTTCAGATGCGCAGTCTGAAATTGATCAGCAAGAGGAGCAGGAAAAAGAAGAAGTGCGAAAACCAGAGAATATTGTATCGCTTCTGCAGGTTGATCCTATGGAACTTGAAATTGGGTACAGTTTAATTCCGATGGTTGATGTAGGACAAGGGGGCGATTTGCTTGATCGTGTTGTTATGATACGTCGGCAGTGTGCACTTGAGTTGGGACTGATTGTTCCTACAATTCGCATAAGAGACAATATTCAATTAAAACCCAATGCATATGTTATTAAATTAAAAGGGATTGAGATTGCTAGAGGCGAATTATTACTTGATCATTATTTAGCTATGAATCCGGGAACGGCCATGGAGGAGATTGTCGGAATTGAAACCGTAGAGCCTGCTTTTGGTTTACCGGCTTTATGGATACAGGATTCCAATCGTGAACAGGCTGAATTGGCCGGGTATACAGTAGTTGACCCTGTATCAGTGTTAACCACTCATCTTACGGAGATTATTAAATCCTATGCATCCGAAATTCTTGGACGTCAGGAAGTCCAGACGCTTGTTGATAATGTGAAACAAAACAATCCAGCTGTCGTTGAAGAATTAGTTCCGAATCTATTGTCATTTGGCGATATACAAAAAGTATTAGCAAGTCTTTTACGGGAACGGATTTCGATCCGTGATATGGTGACAATTCTTGAAACTTTGGCTGATTATGCACAACTCACTAAAGATACAGAGATATTATCAGAATACGTTCGCCATTCATTGGCTCGTCAGCTTTCGCGCCAATATGCGCCTAATAATATCTTAACTTGTCTAACTGTTGATCCAAAGCTGGAGGAAAAAATTAATTCGGCAGTGCAACGAACCGAGCATGGATCTTACGTGGCTTTAGAGCCGCAAACTATGCAAGTCATTATCAATAGTCTTACTAACGAGTTGCCTAAACTGACTAATGTTGGATATCAGCCGCTTGTTCTCACGAGTCCTGCAGTACGATTGCATTTTCGAAAGTTGACAGAACGCGTTGCGCCTAATCTTATTGTTTTGTCTTATGCTGAATTAGAACCTAAAATTGAAGTTCAAGCGTTAGGGATGGTGAAATTGCCAATTGAAAGTTAAAGTTTTCACCGGAAAATCTATGCAAGAGGCAATGATTCAAGTTAAAAAAGAATTAGGGTTAGATGCTGTAATTCTTCATAGCAGACGGGTACATAAGGGGGGGCTCTTTGGCTTTTTTGCTAAAGAAAGCTTTGAAATTATGGCTGCGACTGACTCCCCTGCTTTATCTTCCAGTGAGGCCAAAGCTGTCACTTCGACACCTCGTTATTCTGTTGATCATCCTAAAGAAGCTGCTTTACAGCTTGAAATTGCGAACATGCGAAAAATGCTTGAGAAAGTATTAGATAAAATACCTGAAACTACTAAAAGCTCGTCGCCATTTTTTGATGTGCTTGTAAAAAACGATATTGATGAACAAATTGCTGAAAATCTGATTAAAGGATTACCTGAACAGTATTTAACTGCGGATAGTGATGCTGCCATAGTGAGGCAACTGCTTACGGAACGGGTGAGCAACTACTTTAAGAAGGTTGATGGGATTACGATACCGTCGCGGGGACCTCGATTAGTTGCTTTGGTTGGTCCAACTGGGGTAGGTAAAACAACGACCATCGCTAAGCTGGCTGCTAATTTCGCGTTAAAGGAAGGCTGCAAAGTAGCGTTATTAACAGCCGATACATACCGGATATCAGCGGTAGAACAGCTGAAAACTTATGCGGATATTATTGGAGTACCGATTGAAATCATCTATACGCCTGATGAACTTAAATCAGCGATCTATCGCCATAGTGATAAGAACCTTGTATTAATTGATACTGCTGGAAGAAGCCCGCGGAATAATTACCAATTAGCCGAACTGCAGGCTTTTCTTGAAATTGACCCATATATAGAGACTCACTTAGTTTTGAGTGCTACAACAAAGTATAAGGATGCTGTTGATATAGTACAGAAGTTTTCGGTATGCTCGCCCCAAAAGTTTTTATTCACCAAAATGGATGAAGCGAGCAATTTGGGGACGGTATTTAACTTGCTGTATACATTTACAACACCTTCCTCCTATATTACAACAGGACAAAATGTACCAGATGATATTGAGTTGGCTAATCCGGTTAAAATGGCAAATATGATTTTGAGGGATTAATATGCGAGATCAAGCAGAAAATTTACGCCAACTGGTCAATAATGGACATTGGCGCAGTCCAGTTATAAAAGGTGAAGCTTTAAAGACGCGTGTTATTGCCATAACCAGTGGTAAAGGCGGTGTCGGGAAAACTAATTTCACCGTTAATTTAGCCTTGGCATTAGCCAAAGTTGGTAAAAAAATTTTAATTATTGATGCTGACCTTGGTACAGCGAATGTCGATTTAATCTTAGGGTGTTCAGCCCAGGCAAACATATTGAAACTATTGGAAGAGGGCGTCACTGCCACTGATGTCATCACTGATGGACCGCGTGGGATTAAATTTATGTCCGGTGGATCCGGAATTTATCAACTCGCTAATTTGGATGAGTTTCAACTTCAGCATCTAATAACAAAGATTACGGAGTTTGATAACTGGGCTGATATCATTCTTATTGATACAGGAGCTGGCATTAGCCGAACAGTATTAAACTTTGTAACTGCTGCAGATGAAGTTATTATTGTGACAACGCCAGAGCCTACTTCTATTACTGACGCTTATGCGATGATGAAAGCTTATGCAGGAAATGAAGGGAAAGCACCGTTGAAACTTGTGGTAAACCGGGTTATTGAGACGAACGAGGGTCAACTTGTTCTTGATAAGTTGATTAAGGTTGCTTTTCGTTTCTTGGGCTTATCAATCGATAGTTTGGGATTTGTTTATGAAGACCGTAATCTAGTTAAGGCGGTCAAAGCGCAAAAGCCATTATTGCTATCGTATCCTGATACTATTTCAGCTAAATGCATCGAGCATATTGCCGAGCGTTTGCTAAATGGTAAGGGTGTCGCACACTGTAATGGCATTCGAGGTTTTTTCCGCAAATTTTTGGAAATGGTCCGGTGATACTGGTTTTCAGAGGAGGTAATTGCCATAGCATTGGATAATATATTTAAGGTTAATAGACGATTGGAGATTATGGTTGAGGAATATCCTACTGAACGATACAACAGTCGTATTGAAGATGTAGCATTGAATAATTTCACAATAGCAATGCCAATGAGAAAAGGACAGCCAGTTTATATAAATCACAGTAGCCGTATCATCGGGAAAGTTTTTGCTGGTAGTGTAGCTTATCAGTTTAAAAGCTCGCTGCTTGACAAACGGATGCATCCCTTACCAGTATGGGTCGTGTCGCTACCTACTGATGTAAAAAAAATTCAGCAGAGAGCTTTCGTACGGGTCGACGCCGTGTTGCCGATCATGTTTAAACTTCAGGACGATGGGGATGACGATAGACCTCTATTTAGTGCAACGACTAAGGATATTAGTGGCGGTGGTTTGAGAATGATCTTTAAGGAGAGTATTAAACTGGGAACGCGTTTAGAGGTCTCCATTGAACTCCTGGAGCTAGGGATTATTGAAACTTTAGCCGAAGTAGTCAGGGTTGATCGCCCAGATGAAACTCGCGATTTATATTGGATAGGATTAAAGTATCTCAACTTGCCAGAAACCTTGTGCAATAAGATTATTAAATTTGTTTTTAAAAAGCAGCTAGAATACCGGCAAAGGGGTATATAACTTTTTTTATGGTGGGATGACATATGATTAAAGTACTAATTGTTGATGATTCTGCGTTTATGCGTAAAGTATTATCAGACATATTTGCTGCCGAAGTTGATTTTATCGTTGTCGATACAGCGCGGAATGGCAAGGATGCTGTTGATAAAGCCAAAAGGCTAAAACCTGATGTTATTACCATGGATGTTGAGATGCCTGTTATGGATGGTATTAAGGCTCTCGAAGTCATTATGCGCGAGACACCGACTCCGGTTGTCATGGTCAGTAGCTTAACGCGTGATGGGGCTAATGCCACAATCAGCGCTCTCGAATTGGGTGCGGTCGATTTTGTAGCAAAAACGGCCGGACCGATCTCAAGTGTTACCGGCATCAGAAATGACATATTGATAAAGTGTCGTGCTGCGGCAAAAGTGAATATTGTTCGTCTTCATCATACTCATGAGAAACCAGTGATTTTACCGTCACAGTTCTTAACGGTAACTGGTGATGAGCAGATTGTTGCGATTGGAACGTCGACTGGTGGTCCTAGAGCGTTGCAGGAGATTATAACAAGGCTGCCCGGCAATTTTCCTTGCGGTATCGTTATTGTCCAACATATGCCGCCTGGGTTTACTAAATCGCTAGCAGATCGATTGAATTCATTATCATCGATTACAGTAAAAGAAGCAGAACATAATGATACTATTCAGCCGGGCGTTGCTCTTATTGCTCCTGGTGATAGTCATATGACAGTCGAGCGTCAAGGCAATAAAAGGGTAGTACATTTAAATCAAAATCCCCCGGTAAATGGACATCGTCCTGCCGTTGATCCATTATTTGAGTCTGTGGCCCAATGTTATGGTAAGCGGGCATTAGGTGTCATACTCACCGGGATGGGTCATGATGGTGCAAAGGGGATACAAGTCATAAAAAGGCAACAGGGATATACGATTGCCGAAGATCAGTCAACAGCGGTTGTTTTTTGGATGCCTAAATCGGCGATAGAATTAGGTGTGATTGATAAAATTGTACCTCTACCTAGTGTCGCAGCTGAAATTATTCAGATAGTCAGTAAATAATACTGGGGGTGTAACGATGGAATTGAATCAATATATGACCATGTTTCTAGAAGAATCTCGTGAACATCTAGAAGCCCTAAACCGTTGTGTATTAGAATTAGAAAGTGAACCAAATAATCTTGTAGTTTTGGACGAAATCTTTCGCAGTGCTCATACAATTAAGGGGATGTCTGCTACCATGGGTTTTACGGCTATAGCTGAATTGACGCATGAAATGGAAAACATTCTTGATTTGCTGCGAAAAGGTGAACTGAAGCCGACGGCGGAAATTATTAATGCAATTTTTAAATGTGTTGATACTCTTGAGCAGCTTATTGAGAATGTAGCTAATGGTGAGGAAGAACCTATTGATGTAAAACCATTGCAGGAAAAATTAAAAGTACTGGCTAAAGGTCAAAAAGTTCCTATAGCCGAATCTCCGGTAAGCGCGAAGGTGGAGTCGGAAATCAAGTTGTCTGAATATGAAGTTAATGTTATTGAAAAGGCTCGAAATCAAGGCCTGCACGCCTATGAGATCACAACTACATTGCGTGAGAATTGCCTTTTAAAATCAGCAAGATCGTATATGGTAATGGCAGCTCTTGATGAGTTAGGTGAGGTTATTAAGACTGTACCGCCTGTTGAGGAATTGGAGAAAGAAAATTTTGATTTTAGTTTTCAATCCGTAGTGCTTACAGGTGAAGAACCGACTAGAATAGAAGAGACTTTGCTCTCTATTTCAGAAATTGAGAGTGTGAAAGTAACAGCCCTTAGCCGGTCTGGTCAGATATTGGTTACAGAACAGGCTTCTAATGTGCAAATTGACAAGAGTATTCATAGTGCGGTACAAAAGGATAATAACAGCAATAAAGAACACGAAACCAATGCTGTGCATGCCAATGCAATAGATAAGGAAGTTAGAAGCAGCCAATCAGTTCGGGTGGACATTGAAAAGTTGGATTCGCTGCTGAATTTGGTCGGCGAACTTGTTATTAA
>JAQWAQ010000052.1 GCA_028707635.1 Negativicutes bacterium | reverse complement strand
GGGTCTTTCCAGAATGATCGAAATCGAGAAACCGAAGATCGAGGTAGTGGAAGTAAGTGAAGACAGTCGTTATGGCAAGTTTGTCTGCGAGCCTTTAGAACGCGGCTATGGTACCACGTTAGGCAATAGCCTGCGTCGGATTCTTTTGTCGTCGCTTTCGGGTGCGGCCGTCACTTCTGTCAAGATTGATGGCGTTTTGCATGAGTTTTCCACAATCCCCGGTGTTCGGGAAGACGTTACCGACATTATTTTGAACTTAAAAGAACTGTGCTTAAAATCATACACTGATGAAACAACAGTATTGCGGGTAGAATGGACCGATGAGGGTGAGGTTACCGCAGGTGACATAATCACCGGATCCGATATTGAGATTTTAAATCCCGAACTCCATTTGGCGACTGTTGCCACTGGCGGCGCGCTGAATATGGAAATTACTGTTGAACGCGGTCGCGGCTATGTCCCGGCCGACAAGAACAAGAAGCCTGATCATGTTATCGGGGTCATTCCTGTCGATTCCATTTTCTCACCCATTCTAAGAGTTAATTATCAGGTTACGGATACACGTGTCGGTAACGTTACAGATTACGACAAATTAACACTGGAAGTATGGACTGACGGCAGCATGAGACCCGAAGAGGCAGTTAGTAAGTCTGCAAGTATCATGGTGGCTCATCTTAAGTTGTTCCAAAACATGGCTGGGAACCCTCCGGAAGATGAAGGCGCTGAAGGTACCTTTAGCGAAGCGCCTGAAGAGAGCGGTTCAAAAACAATGGAAATGACCATTGAAGATTTGGATCTCTCGGTGCGGTCCTATAATTGCCTTAAGCGGGCCGGTATTAATACCGTTGCCGAATTGGTTCAAAAAACAGAAGAAGACATGATGAAAGTGCGTAACCTTGGTCGCAAATCACTTGACGAAGTCAAGAAGAAGTTGTATGAACTTGGTTTATCACTGACAGAATACGAGGAGTAAGGGGAGGGAAGAGTATGGCCTACAGAAAGTTAGGACGTGACACGAGCGCAAGAAAGGCGCTGTTTCGCAGCATTTTGACTTCCTTCTTTCAACACGAGCGCATTGAAACAACCGAGGCTAAAGCCAAAGAAATCAACGGCCTTGCCGAAAAAATGATTACCTTGGCAAAGCGTGGCGACTTGCACGCTCGCCGTCAAGTTTTATCACAGCTCATGGACGAAGAAGTAGTAAAAAAATTGTTTGACGAAATTGCACCTAAGTATGCTGATCGTCAAGGCGGTTACACCCGTATCCTAAAACTAGGACCACGCCGTGGCGACGCTGCGCCGATGGCAATATTGGAATTGGTGTAATGCAAAAAAGGGCGGCCACTTGGTCGCCTTTTCTTTTAGTATTTTCGAATTGATTATAGGATCACTTTGTTAAATGAGGTAGAGGTATGGGAGATTTTATTCAAATAGAAAATTTGTGCCATGCTTTTAAGACGCCGGAAGGCGGTGAATTCTTGGCACTTGATCATATAAACCTTACGATAAATAAGGGCGAGTTTGTGGCCATTATAGGAACAAACGGCTCAGGGAAATCGACGCTGGCCAGGCACCTTAATGCACTTTTGTTGCCGACAAGCGGTAAGTGCATGATTAAAGGGCTTGATACGATTGATATAAATAATCTTTGGCAAATTCGGCAGACAGTTGGGATGGTTTTTCAAAATCCCGATAATCAGATTGTTGCGGCCGTTGTTGAAGAAGATGTTGCTTTTGGACCGGAGAATTTAGGTATTGAGCCAAGTGAAATCTGTCGACGTGTTGAAACAGTGCTGGCGAGTGTTGGCATGACCGAATACCGTTATCATGCCCCTCATTTACTATCTGGTGGACAAAAACAACGGGTAGGCATTGCCGGTGCCCTTGCTATGCATCCGGAATGCCTTGTTCTTGATGAGCCGACAGCTATGCTTGATCCAGTTGGCCGGAAAGAAGTACTGGCAACTGTGTGCCAGCTCAATAAACAAGATCAAATGACAATTGTCTATATAACCCATTTCATGGAAGAGGCTGCTGCTGCCGATTGGGTCGTGGTCGTCGATCAGGGCAAAGTCGTCTTGACGGGTACTCCGGATGAAGTTTTTAGTAAAACCGAGCAACTCAAGGCTATGGGTTTAGATGTCCCATTGGCTTCTGACTTAGCTTACCGCCTTAAGGAGCGTGGGCTTGATCTACCGGACGGGATTGTTCATGATGATGAATTGGCGGTGGCGCTATGTCGATAGTATTAGATCATATAAGCTACACCTATATGCCAGAGACACCTTACGAGCGGACAGCCATTAAGGATATCACGCTTGAAATCAATCAAGGTGAATTTATTGCAATTATCGGTCATACTGGATCAGGTAAATCAACACTTGTGCAGCACTTAAATGGATTGTTAAAGCCGACAGCAGGTAGCATTACAGTTGACGGGGTTAATATTAACAAAAAATCCGCCAAGGCAAAAGCAGCATGCCGCAAGGTTGGGATGGTCTTCCAATACGCTGAACACCAATTGTTTGAAGAGACGGTCTATGATGATATTGCATTTGGTCCGAGAAATCAAGGTGTTGATGAGGAGTTTGTTCAACGTCGTGTTCAGCAAGCTATGGAGTTTGTCGGACTTGATGTTGAAGGGTTTAGTAAACGATCACCATTTACGCTTAGTGGCGGTCAGATGCGCAGGGTGGCGATTGCCGGGGTAATTGCCCTAAATCCTGAATACCTCATACTGGATGAACCCTCGGCTGGTTTGGACCCAAAAGGCCGCGATGAGATATTCCAGCAGATTATGGAGCTGTTTAAGGCGACAGGAATCGCTGTTGTACTGGTTTCACATAACATGGAAGATGTTGCTCGAATGGCGACTCGCCTTATTGTTATGAATCACGGTGAAATTTGCTTAGATGGTACTCCGTCGGTCATTTTTAAAAACAACCGGGATCAATTGAAAGCGGCCGGAGTCGATGTCCCTAACGTGACGGCATTAATGAGCAAGCTTAAAGATAAGGGGCTTTGTGTACAAGATGATGTTCTTACAGTAGAACAGGCAACAGAGGCCATCCTTGCGGCTGTAAGGAGGCAATGCTAATGCTCTCTGATATTACGCTTGGTCAATATTACCCAGGAAAATCAGTTGTACACCTTTTAGACCCGCGCACGAAAATTATTCTTACAATGATTTTTATCAGCAGTATTTTCTTAGCGCAAAGTTATGTTGCCTATCTTGTGTTAACGGCGTTTCTCACCATAATCATCGCGTGTTCTCGAATTCCATTTAAATTGGTCTTACGGTCGGTTAAACCGCTTTGGATTATTATTGTATTTACACTGGGGATACACATACTGACAACACCGGGTACCGCCTTATACACCTTCAGCGTAGTTACTATCACGAAGGAAGGTTTAAGGCAGGGGCTGCTGATGTCGGCTCGACTTGTTTATCTCATTATTATTTCTTCACTCTTAACATTTACAACCTCACCAATTTCACTTACGGATGGGATAGAAAGGCTGCTTAGGCCTTTTAAGAAGATTGGGGTACCTGCCCATGAGCTTGCTATGATGATGACTATTGCATTGCGGTTTATCCCGACTCTGTTGGAAGAAACAGAACGAATTATTAAGGCCCAGACTGCCAGAGGCGCAGATTTTCAATCAGGAAACATTTTAAAGCGGGCCAAAAATATGGTGCCTATTTTGGTGCCCTTGTTTATTAGCGCCTTTAGGCGCGCCGACGAATTGGCAACAGCGATGGAAGCAAGATGTTATCGCGGCGGTGAAAATCGGACGCGGATGAAACAACTGTGCATAGCTGGCCGTGATTATCTCGCGGGCGGGGTCGTATTGATTTTGTTGGCCATTTTAATCATTTTACGATATAATGGCGGGTAATGGAATGGATAAACAGGAACGCAATCTAAAACTGACATTGGCTTATGACGGGACTAATTATCATGGCTTTCAGCGCCAGAAGAACAGCATAGCAATTCAGCAAATCCTCGAAGACAAACTGGCTAAACTATTTGGTCATCAGATTAAGATAGCAGGAGCTGGCCGCACCGATACCGGGGTACACGCTTATGGTCAAGTCATCAGTTTTTTTACAACAGGATCCATTCCGACCGAGAAGATTCCCTTGGCGATACAAACGCTGCTGCCAACAGACATCGTGGTCGTTTCAGCCGAGGATGTCAGTCTGCATTTCCACGCCCGTAAGAGTGCTGTCAGTAAGACCTACATTTACCGTATTTATCAAGATAAAGTTCCCAATCCATTTTGGCGCAATTATTCTTGGCACATAAGGCGTCCGCTTGATGTACAAGCTATGAATAATGCAGCCCAAATACTTGTCGGCACTCATGATTTTTCGGCCTTTAAAGCGGTCGGAGGTGTGACAGCCAACCCTGTTCGGACAATTTTTGAGGCTTCGAGCTGTATTAACGGGTCAATGCTGGAATTTAAATTTTGGGGTACAGGGTTTTTGTATCATATGGTACGTAATCTTGTAGGCACGCTGGTTAATGTAGGATTAGGAAAGATTGACAAGGCTGCTTTTGCGGCCATTCTCAACAGTCATGACCGCCAAAAGGCCGGTGCGACAGCGCCACCGCAGGGTCTATACCTACAGAAAGTCTATTATGAATAAAGGACAAAGCTGGGATAGGAAAATAAACTTGTTTGTTTCAAGGTAAAGTCCTTGACATTGACAGCTCCATTTATTACAATATCCTTATGAGATTTTTGCCATGATTTCCATTAGCCCCGGGACTCAAGGATTTAAAAATCGAATTTGTTCTCTGTAACGCTCGCAACAAGGAGGGATATCGACGTGAAAACATTTATGGCAAATGCAGCCACGATTGAACGCAAATGGTATGTGGTCGATGCCGAAGGCAAAACCTTAGGTAGACTGGCCGCTGAAGTTGCAAAAGTTCTACATGGCAAACATAAACCGACCTATACGCCGCATGTTGATACTGGCGATCATGTAATTGTTATTAACGCAGAAAAAATTGTGTTAACTGGTAAAAAACTAGTTCAAAAAACTTATTTCCGTCATTCCGGTTATCCAGGTGGTACCACATTTACCCCAGCTGGCAAACTGCTGGCTACTAGACCGGAAAGAGTGATTGAACTTGCGGTAAAAGGCATGCTGCCGAAAAACCGTCTTGGCCGCGCAATGTATCGCAAATTAAAAGTATATCGTGGCGCAGCTCATCCACATGAAGCACAAATGCCCGAAGTACTTGAGTTAAATATTAGATAAACCGGAAGGAGGAACATTTAAATGGCATTGGTTCACTACTACGGCACAGGCCGCAGAAAGACCTCGGTTGCCAGAGTTCGTCTGGTTCCGGGTGAAGGCAACATCACAATTAACGGCCGTCAAGTATTAGAATACTTTGGTCGTCAAACACTGGAACTTATCGTTAAGCAACCGCTTAACCTGACTGAAA
The DNA here is from genome assembly GCA_028707635.1 of Negativicutes bacterium. Lineage (GTDB taxonomy): Bacteria > Bacillota > Negativicutes > JAAYSF01 > JAAYSF01 > STF2-20. The sequence continues at coordinate 12,660 of JAQWAQ010000052.1, read as the reverse complement.
CTATTGGCAAATATGATGTTATTGCTAAAGTTGAGGGAGGCGGCCCGGCTGGACAAGCTGGCGCAGTACGTCATGGTATCTCCCGCGCTCTGCTTCGTGTTGACGCTGAATACCGTCCGTCCCTGAAAAAAGCTGGCTTCTTGACTCGTGATCCACGCGAAAAAGAACGCCGCAAATACGGTCTCAAAAAAGCCCGTAAAGCTTCCCAGTTTTCCAAACGTTAATATCGACGTTTCAAACCCAGAGAGAGTTATCTTTCTGGGTTTTGTTTTTTAAATTCATGCAGGATAATTATGCCTAAAGGTGTAATTATAATCAAAGGTAAGACTGCTTCAGAGAACTTAGCTTTTCGCCTGTGCCCGTAGGGGTATAACTTCCACTTTCAGAGGGGAAGTCCTAAAGCGGTTAGTCAGACAAACAAGGTATGGGGGAATTAGAATGAAAAAATTTGCAGTATCCGCACTGATAGCTGTTATGACGCTTGCTGGTAGCACGGCGTTTGCTAGTCTGGATGATACTAAAACAACGATCGCCAATTACTATGGCGAATACCGGATGGCCATTGATACTGATAATCAACTATGGCCGCACCAAGAGTGGGAGCAAAAGGGTCAGAAGCGCGCTAAAGCCGCCTCCTATACCTATAGCTTTGAACGCCAGGGATTGGGTGTTCAGATGGAAGTTAAGTACTTAAATGACAGACCAGAAGCACCGGTTGTGGCGCAGCGCTTCACGCCTAACATGGCAATTCAAATTAAAGACTTAAAGACGTACTTCCCCGAAATATATCAGCTGGTAACTGCACCGCAAGCCGAGGCGTTTGCCAGTTACGATCCGATCACAAGACAGTTCCAGGAAATCCAATCACCGGTAACCATGGGGGTTGTCATTAAAGAACAACCAGTCCTTCATAGAGGCAACTATACGCTCCTGGCTTTTAACATCCAGGATGAAGGGCGTCTGATTAAAGATCCGAAATACATTGATGAAAATACATATATCAGGGAATTTACCATTGAGAAAGTTATGCGAACCACTGTTAACGATAATATAGAACATCTGAGCTGGAAATCAATCAAGAATTTTTTCTGAGCAAAAAAAGAGGCCGAGCGGCCTCTTTTCCTATTACTGCTTAACGAATCTTAGTATAGTTTGCTTGGCTTCTTCAGCCAAACTAGGGCCGATATAGCCGTTCTTAACCATTGTCGAAAGCACGACAGCTTGGCGTTCTTTAGCTGCTGACAAATTCACATAGGGGGAAATGAGGGAAGGCGCATTCGGCAGGCCGGCCAGCATAGAAGATTCAGCAAGATTGAGTTTCGCCGGCTCTTTGCCAAAATACCCTTTCGATGCCGGACCGATTCCATAAGTACCTGATCCATAATATACCGAGTTAAGGTACATTTCGAGAATCTCCTCTTTTGTAAAGCGTAGCTCCATATCAACGGCTAGCACAATTTCCTCAACCTTGCGACTTACAGACCGATCATGAGTCAGAAACAGATTGCGAACAAGTTGCTGGGTGATTGTGCTGCCGCCTTCAACGATCGTACCTGTTTGAAGATTGACCAAAGTTGCGCGTAAAATACCCTCAATATCAAAACCGACGTGGCGATAATAGCGGTTATCCTCAACTGAAATAATAGCCTGCTGCATCGTAAGGGGGATATCTTTCAACAAGACATAATTTTTCTTATCAAGCCTTTTATTCACAGCCGTCTTGAGGGCGATGACACGGTAGAATTTGTCCCACCCGCTACCGAGACTCGTCATGGTTTGCTCAGCTTGCTTTGACGAAGGGATGACTAAATTTATTAGATTGTGCCCTCCAGCATACCAGAAGGACGCAAAAAACAAAATGACGAGCAAAAGAATAAAGCGCTTACCCATAAGACCCTCCTTGTGGGACATTCTCTTCTTATTTTACCGCACATGTCACATTTTGGCTATACCGGGCGGAATAGCACCTGCTGTTTCGGCATAATGTGTAAGTAGTGAGTGCGGGAGGGATGTATGATGCGCGTATTATCTATTCGGAGGCGAGTACTCCAGAAAATCCTAGTCTTTGGTCTTGTAGTTATGGCATTGAATTTTTTAACATTGCGTTATTTTGTTGCTGCTGATGTAGATACTGCTGATCTGGCTCACCTGCAAGGGCATAGCATTGCCATAGACCCTGGGCATGGGGGGATTGATGGTGGAGCTAACGGTAATGGGCTGACCGAAAAAGAGATTACGCTGGCGATAGCTTTAAAATTGCGCGAAATACTGCAGACAAATGGCGCACAGGTCATTATGACGCGTGATTGTGATAAAGATTACTATACGCGCGGTAAAGGTGGTAAAAGGAATGATTTAATGACCCGCACCGATATGATCAATACATCAGGCGTTGAGCTGTTCGTGAGTATTCACTGTAATGCCATCAAAGATGAAAGATTAAAGGGAGCCCAGGTCTTTTACGGTAAGACGGAATCCAAGGCACTAGCTGAAGTGGCGCAGTTAGCTCTAAAGGGTTTTCCGCCTGGCAATAAGCGGCAAGTGAAGCAGGATAATGATATCATTATGTTGAAAGCAACGACAGTGCCCGGCATATTAGTGGAAACCGGTTATATAACAAACCGAATTGAAGCCGCGTTACTCGCTGACAGCGCTTATCAGCAGAAACTGGCAGAGCAGATTGCCAGAGCACTGGCGTATCATTTCAGCCAAAATGTGGGAAGATAACCTAGCGATAAAGTGAGACTTGATTCAGATGGAGGTTTAACTCCACCTGAATCATAGTCGAACCGTATCCAGGGACTTAGCCGCCCTTACTCCCGTTTATAGAAGCAGGAGTCTTAGAGCGGGTTAGTCATCGGATAACTGTTACTCATAAGGGAGTGATATAGTGATAAATTTGATAAGTTGTGCGTTAATGCCACATCCGCCGATAATGATTCCCGAAGTGGGCGGAGATGAGCTTGTCAAAATAAAGGCTACTGTTGAAGCAGCCGAAGAAGCGGCCAGACTGATAAAGGAAGATAATCCGCAGACAATTGTAATCATTACTCCGCATGGCCCGGTTTTTGAAGATGCAGCCAGCATTAGTGTCCATCCTCGGCTAAAAGGGAATTTAGCCGCTTTTGGCGTACCTGATGTTTCGGTTGGATTTGAAACTGACGGCCTTTTGGTTCGGCACATTATAAAACAAGCTAAACGGCTTGGCGTGAATCTAGTCGAATTAACTGTGGATGTAGCAAAAGACTACCGGCTTAACCTTGAGCTTGACCATGGTGCAGTTGTGCCGCTCTATTATTTGCATAAAGCAGGGTTTAAAGGTCAGCTTGTTCATATATCCATCGGCATGATGCCTTATGCCGAAATGTATACATTCGGCAAGGCTGTTCAAGTAGCGATTAGCATGATAGAAAAAAAGGTAGCTGTCATAGCATCAGGTGATCTTTCTCATCGCCTTAAGCCTGACGCTCCCGCCGGCTATAGTCCGCGCGGCCAGGAATTTGACAAGCTGGTCCTTGCGGCAATCAAAAACCATGACGTAAAAGCGCTTTTAAGCATTGACCCCGACTTTATCGAAGAAGCGGGTGAGTGCGGCCTTCGGCCGATCTTGTTCCTTATGGGCGTGTTAGGCGGCTTGGAAACCAAAGCCGAAATTTTATCATATGAGGGCCCGTTTGGGGTAGGGTATGGTATTGCATTAATAAGTGTCAAGGACAATGACCAAGGAGATGGCAAAAATGGCTGATATAAGTGCGCCTGTAAAATTGGCCTATGAAAGTTTGCGTTATTACCTTGAAACAGGAAAAAAGCTGCAGGTACCCGAAAACTTGCCCACTGAACTGACGCAGCAAGCTGGCACCTTTGTATCGTTAAAAAAATCCGGTCAATTACGCGGCTGCATTGGCACCTTTCAACCCACCCAATCAAATATTGCCGCTGAAATTATCGAAATGGCTGTCAGCGCTGGTACGCAAGATCCACGGTTTAGATCAGTAAGGCTCGAAGAACTTGCGGATATTGAGTTTTCAGTGGATATACTATCCTCGCCTGAACAGATACAGAGTCTAGATGAGTTAGATCCCCAGAAATACGGCGTGATTGTTAAACGCGGCTATCGCAGTGGCTTGCTTCTGCCGGCGCTTGAAGGTGTGGATACTGTAGAAGAACAGGTCGGTATTGCCATGGAAAAAGCCGGAATTGCTCCAGCGGAAGAAGTGGAATTGTACCGATTTTATGTAACAAGATATCATTGACAACAATTGGCTGAGGTGAGAATATGCGCGAGGCCATGTATTATAAAATTGAGGACGATAAAGTAAGCTGCAATTTATGTCCCAAAGAGTGTACCATTGCTGAAGGGAGGACAGGCTTTTGCCGGGTGCGTGAAAACGTGGGCGGCAAGCTTTATACGAAAAACTACGCTGCCTGTTCTTCTTACGCCCTTGATCCGATTGAAAAAAAGCCATTATATCATTTTTATCCGGGCAGTTATATCCTTTCACTGGGTACTTGGGGCTGCAACTTTGCCTGTAAGTTTTGTCAAAACTGGGAAATTGCTCAGGCCGATCCTGACGTGATTGAGCTGCTGCCAGAGCAAGCTGTCAAGCAAGCCCAGGGAAAGCGCAATATCGGCATTGCATTTACATACTCCGAGCCGAGTGTGTGGTACGAATATATTCTTGATACCGCTAAAGCCGCCTATCAGGCCGGACTAAAAAATGTGCTGGTCACCAACGGCTTTATTAACCAAGCTCCACTTGCTGAATTGCTTCCGTATATTGATGCTATGAACATTGATGTCAAAGCATTTAACAATGAATATTATCAGAAAATCTGCGCTGGCCGGCTTGATGCTGTAAAAAAAACAGTAGAGCAGGCTGTTAAGGCCTGCCATGTTGAAATAACGACACTGCTAGTACCCGGCCTTAATGATAATCGAAATGAAATAGCCGAAATGGCGAAGTGGCTGGCAGACCTAAATATCGACATTCCGCTGCACTTTTCACGGTATTTCCCTAATTATAAAATGCAAGAACCGCCTACGTCTCTGGAGACGATGAGGTTAGCTTATGAGACTGCCCGGACACATCTAAACTACGTTTATTTAGGTAATGTCAGCGGCAACGGCAGCAATACCCATTGCCCGCAATGCGGTACAGTCGTCATTGACCGAATGCATGAACAGAGCTTGCTGACTCCAGATAAACAATGCAGGGTATGTGGGGCGGTTATCTCCATTGTAGGTGCAGTTAGGTATTAAAAGTTTTTAAAAACCTATTGCATTAATATTCAATTTCGATGTATAATTATAACTAATGTAAGGGGGCGATAGTATGAAAGTGAGCATTATTGGTGCAACTGGTTACACTGGCGAAGAGTTATTGCGGATACTGTCAGGGCATCCAGAGGTAGAAATTATACATATTACATCGGAAAGTAGCACAGGTACGGCAATTAACCAGATATATCCGCATTTGACCAAGCTTTATGATAATGTCTTAGACAGTATGAAGGACTTAGATAGTATTGCGGCTCATAGTGATGTTGTATTCATTGCCTTGCCTCATGGTCATGCCATGGAAGTGGGAAAAAAGCTGGCCCAGCAGAACGTCAAGATCATTGACCTTGGGGCAGATTATCGATTCAGTGATCCTAAGGTATACGAGAAGTGGTATAAGGTGGTTCATACTCATCAAGAAGCTAAGGCGGTGTATGGTCTAACCGAGTTGTACCGAAAAGATGTAACGACAGCCAAGATTGTTGGCAACCCTGGCTGTTATACAACAGCCAGCATTTTAGCATTAGCCCCGCTGGTTAAGCAGAAGCTTGTCAAGCTTGATACCATCATTGTTGACGCAAAATCAGGTGTTTCAGGCGCGGGACGCAGCTTAAGTTTAAACAGCCATTTTACCGAAATGGTTGAGAACCTGAAGGCTTATAATGTGGGCGGCCACCGACATACGCCTGAAATTGAGCAGGCTTTAACAGGACTGGCCAGTGAGAATGTTGTGATCAACTTTACGCCCCATCTTATTCCGATGGCTCGGGGCATATTAAGCACTTGCTATGCCAATCTGAAGCAAGGGGTAACACCGGAGCAAGTGGATGAGGCTTTTCACGCGATGTATAGCGATGAATATTTTGTTCGCTTGTTAGGCCGTGGCGGCTATCCGGCGACTAAACAGACCAGGGGTTCAAACTTCTGTGATATCGGCTGGCATGTTGACAGCCGCACCAACCGAGTTATTGTCATTTCGGCAATTGATAACTTAGTTAAGGGCGCTGCCGGTCAGGCAGTACAAAATATGAATGTGATGTTTGGCCTAGACGAAAAAACTGGGTTGATGCAAGCACCGTTGTATCCATGAGGAGAAATTAGAAAGTGGTAAGTAAAAAGTGGTATAAACTAGGAGGCGTATAACATGATTAATATAACCGATCCGATGATTACTGCCCCGAAGGGGTTTAAAGCAGCTGGTGTAAAAGCCGGTATTAAAAAAAGCGGACGAGAGGATTTAGCGATCATATACAGCACCGTTCCAGCAGCCGGGGCCGCGGTTTTCACGACCAACGTAATGGCAGCAGCGCCGGTCATTGTATCGCGTCGTAATATTGAAGGCGGCAAAGTTTCGGCTGTTGTCGTTAACGCCGGTTGTGCAAACGCCTGTACAGGTGACCAAGGCTTAGTGGATGCCGAGGCTATGGTACATAAGACAGCAGAACTGCTTGGGATCAATAATAAAGAAGTTGTTGTTGCCTCCACAGGTATCATTGGAGTACAACTTCCGATGGATAAAGTTGAAAAGGGTATTGAAAAAGCGGTAAACGCTCTATCAGTAGACGGCCATAATGCAGCCCGGCAGGCAATCATGACGACTGACACTTTTCCTAAATCGGCAGCGATTAATTTTATGTTTGGTGAGACAAAAATTACAATGGCCGGAATGGCCAAGGGATCAGGTATGATTCATCCCAATATGGCGACAATGCTGGGCTTTGTGACAACTGATGCCGCTATTACACCGGAGTTGTTGAAAAAGGCATTAACAGACGCCGTGAATGTTTCCTTCAATATGGTCACAGTGGATGGCGATACTAGTACTAATGACATGGTGGTGGTTATGGCCAACGGCCTTGCTGGTAATAAGTTGATTGACAGTGCTGAAATGCCGGAATATATTAATTTCTCTATTGCGTTGCGGGAATTGTGCATTGTTCTTGCTAAAATGGTTGCACGGGACGGCGAAGGGGCCACTAAATTTCTTGAAGTCAAGGTAAAAGGTGCTGTTACTTCTGACGATGCAAAAAAAGTCGCCATGACAATTGCTAAATCACCGCTGGTTAAAACAGCTTTCTTCGGACAGGACCCTAACTGGGGACGTATTATCTGCGCAGTCGGGTACTCAGAAGCTCAAGTTATTCCCGACAAGACATCACTTTTCATCGGTGATGTAAAAGTTGTCGAAGGCGGGCTGCCGCTAAAGTTTGATGAAAAAATGCTCCGGGGCGTTATGGGCGAGCATGACATTGTTGTCACGGTTGATCTCGGCTTAGGTCAGGAAGAAGCCACTGTTTGGACCTGCGATTTTTCCTATGAATATGTAAAAATAAATGGCGAGTACCATACCTGAGTTCTGATAGCCCAATGATTTGTGTAAAAAGAGGGGGCGTTTACGATAAATACCGCATTGCAACAAGCGGCCGTGCTCATTGAAGCTTTGCCATATATGCAAAAGTTTTACGGCAAGACCATTGTAATAAAATACGGTGGCAATGCCATGATTAATAATGAACTCAAACACAGTGTCATCCAGGATATTATTCTGATGAAATACGTTGGCATGAAGCCTGTTGTTGTTCACGGGGGCGGGCCGGAGATTACCAGTATGCTTAAGAAGCTTGGCAAACAGTCAACCTTTGTCAGTGGCCTTAGGGTAACAGATGAGGAAACTGTCGCTGTGGCCGAGATGGTGCTTGTCGGTAAAATCAATACTGAAATTGTCAGCCTTTTGAATCATCATGGTGCTAAGGCAGTAGGACTTAGCGGTAAGGATGCTGAGCTTATTATTGCGAAAAAGCATCTGGCTAGAGTTCATGAAGATGGAAAAGTCAAAGAAGTTGATATTGGCTTTGTTGGCGATATTGAGAAGATTAATACTGATATTCTGACAACACTGCTTAATAGTGATTATATTCCAGTTATTGCTCCGATTGGAGTCAGTAATGAGAATGAGAGCTACAATATCAATGCAGACTATGTTGCAGGGGAAGTGGCGGGAGCGTTAGGGGCTGAAAAATTACTGCTTTTGACTGATATAGAAGGCATTTACCGTGATTACAAAGATAAAAGCACATTTGTGTCAACCTTGGGCTTTGCCGAGGCCCAGAACATGATTCAAACTAAGGCCATTGACGGGGGTATGATTCCAAAAGTCGAAGCCTGTATCAGGGCCTTGGCTGGTGGTGCCATGAAGACACATATCATAGACGGACGGCAGCCGCATTCACTGCTCTTGGAGGTATTTACCGCCCGGGGCATTGGAACTGAGGTCGTTAAATAGGCAACAGAGGTGAAAATTTGTGAATAAACAACAAATAATGGAACTTGACCGGCAGCATTATATGCCGGTATTTGCCCGTTACCCCATTGTCCTGCATCACGGCGAAGGACCTTATGTATATGATGATGAGGGTAAAAAGTATCTTGATTTCTTGGCTGGAATCGCTGTCAATGTTCTTGGGCATGCACATCCGAAGCTTGTAGAAGCGATTGCCCAACAAGCGGGCAAGATTATTCATTGTTCAAATTTGTATTACACTGAAGAACAAGCGTTGCTCGTTAAAGCATTAGTTGATATAAGTGGACTTGATAAAGTATTTCTAGCAAATAGCGGTGCCGAAGCCAATGAAGGGGCGATAAAGTTAGCTCGTAAGTATGGCAAGACAAAACACCAGGATAAGCTGGAGATTATCACTGCTGAGCATGGCTTTCACGGACGGACATTAGCTACATTAACGGCAACAGCTCAACCGAAATATCAAAAGGGTTATGAACCGTTGCCAGCTGGTTTTAAATATGTAGATTACAATGACTTTGAGGCGCTTAACGCTGCAATTACCCCCAATACATGCGCAATTATGTTGGAACCAATTCAGGGCGAGGGCGGTATAAACATACCCGATGCAGGCTATCTGGAGAAGGTTCGTCAACTCTGTGATCAAAATGATATTTTGCTGATCTTTGATGAAATTCAAACAGGCATGGGGAGAACCGGCAAGATGTTTGCTTATCAGCATTTTGGTATAAAGCCGGATATTGCAACAATGGCTAAGGGCTTGGGCGGGGGCGTGCCAATCGGTGCATTCTTAGCTTCTGCTAAGGTGGCTGATACCTTTGCTGCAGGCGATCATGGATCAACTTTTGGTGGTAATCCGCTGGCCTGTGCGGCCGCTAATGCCGTCCTTAATGTTATGCAGGACGAACATTTACCGGCAAATGCAGCAGCCATGGGTACCTATATGCTAGAAAAGTTAGGCTTGCTGCAGAAGAAATATCCGGCTTTGATCAGCCAAGTGCGCGGCATGGGGCTGATGATCGGTATCAGTCTTACCCAGCCTGGCCGTGATATTGTTGAGAAATGTCTGGAAAATGGCGTGATCATTAATTGTACAGCTGGCAATGTTCTAAGACTTGTACCGCCGTTAAATATTAGCAAAGATCATGTTGATGAAGTGGTTAAAGTCATTGATGAAGTTTTAGCTATATTATAGAGAAAGAACAATTTATCGAAAATGTTAATTTTATGATTTATGCATGTTATAATTGTTAAGGTGGGGAAAAATATGGTCCTAAAGGGAAAAGATTTACTGTCAATCCACGACTTATCATGTACCGAAGTGCAGAGTATTCTCGACTTGGCTAAAGAATTGAAAGCTAAACAAAAACAGGGAATTGAGCATCACCTTTTAAAAGGCAAGACGCTGGGCATGATTTTTCAAAAGGCGTCGACTCGGACTCGGGTGTCTTTTGAGGTAGGTATGTGGCAATTAGGCGGAATGGGCTTGTTTTTAAGCTCGAAGGATTTGCAGATTGGCCGGGGCGAACCAATAAGAGATACGGCGAGAGTGCTGTCACGCTATGTTGATGGCATTATGATTCGTACTTTCTCGCATGATGATGTGAAAGAACTTGCTCATTATGCAACAGTTCCGGTAATCAATGCCCTTACAGACTTGCTGCACCCCTGTCAGGCGCTTACTGATATTTTTACTATTTTGGAGTATAAAGGTGATTTAAGAGGTCGTAAATTAGCCTATATCGGTGATGGCAACAACATGGTCAATTCCTTGATGCATGCTTGTGCTAAAGTGGGGATGGATATCGCGGTAGCGACCCCGCCGGAATACGCGCCAGATGCGGGCATTGTAGCCGATGCTATGGCCGATGCCGTCAAAGCTGGCAGTAAGATTACACTCTGTAATGATCCATTCGAAGCAGCGGCTGATGCTGATGCCCTTTACACTGATGTTTGGGCAAGCATGGGTCAGGAAACCGAGCAGAAAATTCGTGAAAAATCTTTTGCAGGCTATCAGATCAATGCCGACATCATGAAAGTAGCTAAGTCTGACGCAATCATTCTACATTGTCTGCCGGCTCACAGGGGTGAAGAAATTACTGATGAAGCCATGGAAGGCAAACAGTCAGTCGTCTTTGACCAAGCTGAAAACCGGCTGCATGTTCAAAAGGCCATTATGGCATTATTAATGAGTGATATTTAATACGTTTGACTATCGTCAAGCGACTAGAATAAAAGGAGGCTTTTTATAAATGAGTGAAATTAAAAAAGTGGTATTAGCATATTCCGGCGGACTTGATACGTCGGTCATTATTCCCTGGCTGAAAGAAAATTACAATTGTGAAGTCATTGCTATGTGCGCCGATGTTGGACAAGGTGATGAACTGAATACCGTTCGGGAAAAAGCGTTGAAATCAGGTGCTAGCAAGGTATATATTGAGGATCTGACTAAACCTTTTATCGAAGAATATGTATGGCCGACTCTAAAGGCTGGTGCTGTATATGAAGGCAAATATCTTTTGGGCACTTCATTTGCCAGACCACTCATCGCCAAAGCCATGGTGGAGATAGCTGAAAAAGAAGGCGCTGATGCGATTGCTCATGGTGCGACAGGCAAAGGCAATGATCAGGTTCGTTTTGAGCTAACCGTTAAAGCACTAGCTCCACATCTTAAAATTATTGCTCCTTGGCGTTTGTGGGACATCCGTTCCCGTGAAGATGCAATTGATTATGCTGAAAAGCACAATATCCCTGTTCCGGTTACTAAAAAGCGTCCGTACAGTATGGATCGCAATATCTGGCATTTGAGCCATGAAGGCGCTGACTTGGAAAGCCCTTGGAATGAACCACAGGATGATGTCTTTATGGTTACAACAACTCCTGAAAAGGCCCCTGACAAGGCTACATATATCGAAGTCGAATTCGAAAAAGGCATACCAGTGGCCGTTGACGGTGAAAAATTAGAATCTATCGCGCTGCTTGAAAAGCTTAACGCAATTGGCGCAACTAACGGTATCGGTATTGCCGATATTGTTGAGAACCGTCTGGTAGGTATGAAATCCCGCGGTGTTTATGAAAATCCGGGCGGAGCCATTCTCTACTATGCTCATCGTGAATTAGAATATTTAACCCTTGATAGGGCTACCCTACACTTTAAAGAACAAACTGCCATCCGTTATGCTGAACTGGTCTATGACGGCATGTGGTTCTCACCGCTTCGTGAAGCACTTGATGCTTTCGTTGACGCTACGCAGCAAACGGTAACAGGCACAGTAAGACTTAAACTGTACAAAGGCAATATTATGAGCGCTGGTTCCAAGTCGCCGTATTCGTTGTATCATGAAGGTTTTGTTACTTTCGGTCGCGATGAAGTATACAACCAAGCAGATGCCGAAGGCTTTATCAACCTCTTTGGACTGCCGCTTAAAGTCCGGGCGCTGATGCAGAAGGAGTCGAAGAAGTAATGAGCATGTGGGGCGGTCGGTTCACAAAAAACACCGACGTTTTGGTGGAGGAATTTACTTCCTCCATTTCTTTTGACAGCCGTATGTACCGTGAAGATATTGCCGGCAGCATTGCCCATGCCACTATGCTCGCCAAATGCGGAATCATCCCGCAGGATGAGGCTGAAACTATCATCGCCGGTCTGAAAGAAATTCTTGCTGATATCGAAGCCGGAAACTTTGAATTTACCGTAGCGCTTGAAGATGTTCATATGAATATTGAACGGCGCTTGACTGAGCGCATCGGTCCAGTAGGAGGAAAATTGCACACAGCTCGCAGCCGTAATGATCAGGTAGCCCTTGATACGCATATGTATTTAAGGCGCGAGCTCGGGACGATTTCCCAGCTGCTGACAGAACTCGAAAAGGCGACCCTGGAAGTGGCTCAAAAGTATCAAGATGTTATTATGCCAGGCTATACGCACCTGCAGCGGGCACAGCCTATTTTGTTTTCGCATCACATGCTGGCTTACTTTTATATGTTCGCTCGTGATTTCTCCCGCTTAAAGGGCGTTTATGAACGAACAGATATCATGCCGCTGGGAGCAGGGGCGCTTGCTGGGACAACTTTCCCGATTGAT
>JAQWAQ010000051.1 GCA_028707635.1 Negativicutes bacterium | reverse complement strand
CATATTATAAAAACTGATGTTCAAGCTGAGGTTTCACCAATTATCGGCACTGAAAAACAAAGTGAAGAACTTGTTCAATATCTCATGCGGGAATTTGAAGGTGAACCGGAAAAAATTTGGCGAACAAATCTGTTCGGTAAGTCATTAAATGCATTAGTTAGGGAAGGTATCCAAAATAAGCTATCAAGTATGCCGGAAAGCGCCCAAAACAAACTCCGCGATTCATTACAGAAGATAGTCAATGATGGCAGCGGTGGTTTAATTTGTATTATATTTTAATAATTAGTTTTAGAGAAAGTCAGTCCATAGGACTGACTAATTTTTTTATCCGGTGACCAAGCCGCTCTAAGAATACCTTCTTCTACAAGTGAAGAGGTTTACTTGTCTTTTTTTATTTTACAAACCGAATAATGATACTTGTTTTGGTATGTCTCTAGTGTTATAATGTCTACTGTACACAGATAATTATCCTTACAAGCAACACTGGAGGAGGGCAAATAAATGGCAGATTATAAATCTGGAGTATTTTATTTAGTAAAAGAAGAAATATTGCCGGAGGCAATTAAGAAGACAATAAAGGTAAAGGACATGTTAAAACGCGGCGATGCAGCAACAATCAATGAAGCCGTTGAAAAAATGGAACTTAGTCGTAGTGCTTACTACAAATACAAAGACTATGTTTTCCCTTTTTACGAGGCCAGCCGTGAAAAAATTGTCACTTTAGCGATTCTGCTTGATCATCGTTCGGGTGTCTTATCACGAGTATTAAACACGATTGCTAATGACCATGGCAGTGTAATGACGATTAATCAAGGAATTCCTTTACAAGGTGTAGCAAACGCCACAATATCGATAGAAACAGCTGAACTCGCTATAGACTTAGAGGCCCTATTAGATAAATTAAGACTTGTTGACGGCGTTAAGAGACTAGAAGTTTTAGGTCAAGCTTAAGGAAAGGAGTTTTTTCATGAATCGCATTATAAATATTGCACTATTAGGCTTTGGAACTGTCGGTGCTGGTGTTATCAAAATATTAACGACAAATAGCGATAAAATCACCCCTAAAATTGGGGCTGTGGTCAATGTGAAAAAAATATTAGTGCGTAATCCTCAAAAGGTCAGAGATATTAAGTTTGATGGCGAGATTACCACCGATTTTGAAGAGATTTTAAATGACAAGGATATTAATATTGTAGTTGAAGTCATGGGCGGTGAGCATCCAGCTAAGGAGTATATTCTGAGAGCCCTTCAAGCAGGGAAAAATGTAATAACTGCTAATAAAGATGTAGTGGCGAAATATGGCAAAGAACTTTTTGAAGCAGCCGAAGAGCCTAATGTCGACCTGATGTTCGAAGCCAGTGTTGGCGGTGGTATTCCGATCATACGGCCACTTAAACAATGTTTAGCAGCCAACGAAATAACCGAGGTAATGGGAATAGTCAATGGAACCACGAACTACATGCTTACTAAGATGACTAACGAAAAAATAGACTTTGCTGATGTTCTCGCTGAGGCGCAGTCGCAAGGCTATGCCGAGTCAGACCCCACTGCTGATGTTGGTGGTTTTGATGCAGCCCGTAAAATTGCAATTTTATCATCAATTGCGTTTGGAACAAGGATATCGCTTGATGATGTCTATGTTGAAGGAATCACTAAAATATCCAGCCAAGATATTGAATACGCTACTGAGCTTGGTTATGTTATTAAGTTATTGGCCATTGCTCGGGAAGACGAGAATGGAATCGATGTTCGAGTCCACCCGGCTTTTGTGCCCTCAACCCACCCATTAGCGACGGTTAGTGATGTTTTCAATGCAATCTACGTGCGCGGTGATGCGGTCGGCGAAACTATGTTTTATGGCAGGGGCGCTGGTCAGTTGCCAACCGCCAGCGCAATAACAGCTGATATTATTGATGTTGCCCGTAACACAATGCATAATGTAAATGGAAGAATTCTCTGTACATGTTTTGAAGAGAAAAAACTTTGTAATATAAACAACACGCAATCCCCTTACTATATAAGAATTCTGGTTGATGATAAACCAGGTGTATTAGCTGCAATTGCCGGCGCCTTTGGGGCCCAGCAAGTCAGCTTAAATTCAGTCATCCAAAAACGCAGAGTAAATCACTGTGCCGAAATTGTTCTTATAACCTATAATGTTACAGAAGCCAATGTCCGGTTGGCACTCAATACAATTAAAGGCATGTCAGTCGTTAATGAGGTTGAGAACGTTATACGAGTGGTATCATAAGACAAACTAGAGGAGAATTTTTATGGCTATAAAGGCGCATGTAAGCGTACCAGGAACAACTGCCAATTGTGGACCAGGCTTTGACTCAGTAGGAATCGCCTGTACAATTTATAACCATATCGAACTTGAGTTGGTTGAACAAGGTAATTGCACAGTCACTGTGAGTGGTGAAGGCGAAGACAATATTCCGGTTGACGACCGAAATATTGCTGTCAAAGCAGTACGTGCAGTATTTGACAGAGTGAAATGCAGCAACTACGGTATATCTTTAAAGATGGATAATAACATTCCATTGGCGCGCGGTCTTGGCAGTAGCGCAGCAGCCATAGTTGGCGGCCTAGTTGCCGCCAACCAAGCTACTGGAAATCAGCTTACCAAGCAGGATCTCTTTGAAATAGCTACTGCAATTGAAGGTCACCCTGACAATGTAGCTCCTGCTATATTCGGCGGCATTACTATAAGTCTTACCAAAGAAAGAAAGCCGCACTGTATGCGATTCATACCACCTAATAAGTTAGTAATGGTAGTCGCTGTGCCTGAATTCACCTTGTCTACCCACAAAGCTCGTCAAGTATTGCCGTCAAACATACCATTTCAAGATGCGGTGTTTAATGTTGGTCGGACTGCCATGCTCATCGGCGCATTATGCAGTGGTGAATACCAGCATTTGCGCTATGCTTTAGAAGACAAGCTCCATCAACCTTTCCGGCAGAGCCTTATCCCGGGGATGAAAGAAGTATTTGACGCTGCTATACAATGCGGAGCTTATGGTGCCGCTCTCAGCGGCGCCGGTCCATGTTTAATATCCTACACCGACAAAAACACCGATGAAATCGGCGTAGCCATGACATCTGCCTTCGCGCAAGCCGGAATAAAGGCCAAATACCTAGTTTTAAATATTGACCAGCAAGGCGCTGTAGTCATTAAATAAGCCATTTCGCAGTTGACATATTAGAAAATTTAAGGTAAAATAATTTTTGTTAGTCAGGGAGTGTTTCCCTGCTGATTTATTGTCGGGGCGTAGCTCAGCTTGGTAGAGCGCTACCTTGGGGTGGTAGAGGCCGCACGTTCAAGTCGTGTCGCTCCGACCAGAAGAATCCAGTAAATACGCGGGTCTGCGTACTTGCGTATTTTTTATTTATGTAATGTTATTCCCTAAGTTGTTCCTACAGCGTTTTAAAATGGACAAAATTTAACAATGTACAAACAGAAAGGACAGGCCTTAATTGGCCTGTCCTTGTTTATTTTCTGATTTTAATGTGGCCGCGTTTAGAGCTTGAGGAAAAGTTTAACCGGATGGGCCTTACTTATGAAGGGATGAACCAGGAAACGAAACAGTGGGGGCGGCTTAACACTTATGGCGGGAAATTAGTGGATAATATTGTACAAGCTGTTGCCCGCGACTGCCTACGCGAAGCGCTATTCCGTCTAGATTATGCTGGTTATAAAACTGTTATGCACGTACATGATGAAACGGTAATGGAAGCACCTTACGTATTCGGCTCTGTAGAACATGCTTGCAAGATAATGGGCGAACCGATCTCATGGGCTCCAGGGCTATTAATCTGGGCTGATGGGTAGAAAGATGACTCATTAATAGGGGGAGGGTGAATAGATGATTGACTTAAACGATGTTCGCAATAGAGTTGAAAAAGCGCAAGATAGTGACTTAGAAGCACTTACCGCTGTGTTGTATCATGACTTACCTGATTTAATAGCAGAATTGCAGCAATAGCATGAATTGGAAATAGCGCCAGCAGATAGATTTGTAACGGCAAAAGAGTACAAGCTTGGAGGGCGGGGAGAGATAAAAAAATAGCCCAGTATCAGCTGAGCTATTGGTATAGGTCAATTAAAACCTACGAAAGCGTCGCCGGAACGGGAAGAATGGGAAAAACGGAAAGAAACCGAACCTGAATCCGAATCTGCGTCTGCCGAATCCGCCGAACCCGCCAAAACCAATAGGATCACCGGGCGGGTCGCCGGGCGGATCACCGAACGATGATCCACACATAGGACATCCACTATGCTGGGTTGAATCGAATTCGTGTCCACAGCAAGGACAGACTTCGCAAACATCGCACCAACAGTTTTCATAAACTCGGAAGTGTCTAGAAAAGGTTCCGACACACCTTCTGTGGCATGGCATGCATTCACGTTCTGGCATAGGTTCACAGTCTGGCATACATTCATCTTCACGCATACGGTATTTCATTATCATACCTCCATAATATTTTCTAAGTGGGTCTATTATATTTTATGCGTAATATTGACTACATGTTACGTAACAAAAGAGGCCAGCCATGAAACCTGATTTAAAAGCGATTGCCGATAGGTATGAGATAATCGATATTCTTGGAGAATCAGAGAGCACTCGTTCGTCAGGCGCCATCGCTAAAAGGCGGCGGCTGGGGAGTCAGGTATACTTGTCGGATATGTGGTAAGCAGATTTATTAGTTTGACGAGCTTGGAAAATGGTTTGTTGAAAAAGAATTAAAGTCGTCTACCTTTGGGTAGGCGGTTTTTTGTGTAACCGAATACTACCGCTTATCATACTATATATAAAGCGAACCAACATAACTGCAAAGGAGGTATTCATATGGGTTTTGGTGGTTTCGGTGGTTGTAATGGTGGTAGTAGTGGGATTATCATTATCATCATAATCATCATTTTACTGTTCTTCTGTTTTAACGATGACTGTTCGGAAAGCTGCTAGCGAACAGCACTAGGCTATTTACATCCTCCACAGCCGATCCAGGGCCATGTGTAAAGCTCCGCAAAGCGGGGCTTTTCTCTTTTCGAGCAGGAATGTGGCAGAATTTTATCGAAATATCTGTTTTGAGGTGATTGTAAGATTAAAAGAGATGTTTTAAAAGACTTAATAAAAAATTACTATCCGGAAGGAAGCAATGACCAGATTAATGCAATGGTGGAAGAGGTATCCAGAGAAGCAGAAGTTATAACTCATTCTAAAACCGTGAGCGCGTCAGCTTTGAAAGAATCAATAGGACGACTGCATGATTGAAGTCACCAATCACTGATGTGAGATATTCCTGTGGTAAAAAATATCTGGCTAAGCATTGCAAGTAATTTTATATGTTAACTTATAAAAAAGTTATCCCCTACACATTAATATCAGTATATATCAGTGTTTAAAGATGAAAAGTTATCTCCTAAATTGTCCTCTAGAGTGTGATTTAAGGGGCAAAAGTCTGCTGAAAACTGCAGAATAGATAAAATTTCAAAATAATAACTGGGCCGATAATAGCTTGAATTTACTAGCTTTGTAGGCACTTTGATACCAATAATAAAACGCAAACTAAGGTCACATATTATTTTGTGGTGGCAGAGTCCGAACGTTCCAGTCATGTCGCTCCGACCACATAAAGCTAGTAAAACCGAGGGTGTAGACCTCCGGTTTTTTATTTTACATAATGTTGCCAACTCGGTTCTCCTGAATAGATTTTTTAAGGGACTAAATACGAAGGACAGACCTTAATTGGCCTGTCTCCTTTTTTATTTTTAATGTTTATAGGTTTTCTTCCATTACATCAGTAGAAATTTAGAATGTAAGTTTAGAGTTAGATATTTGGTTTGATTTTCAAACAGATGCGGTAGCGGAATTATTTATTCTTCTGTGAATTGTTATAAGAAAATTATGGTCATAATACTAGTAGGAGGTGATTTTAAATGATGAGTGGCTTTATTTGGTCCTTATTAATTGGTGCAATAGCAGGATGGATTGCAGGTCAACTTACACGTGGACATGGGTTCGGTATAGTGACTAATATCATCTTAGGTATAGTCGGTGCATTTGTAGGTAATTTTACACTATCTCTGCTTGGTATTGCAGCGTATGGAATGCTTGGACAGTTAATTGCTAGTGTAGTCGGGGCTATGATCATATTATGGGCGGCTAGATTGATCAGTCCTGGTAAAGCTAAGTCATAGTTTTCTTATGCTTTATCTTACGCTCTGTCCTTCGAGACAGGGCGGTTTTTTTATTTGGATTAGAATCCTTAGGGCAAGACTACTTTCCCGAAGGTGCTGAGGAATAAATCATAAAACTGGTTTAAGAAGTAATTACAAATTTTGAAGTCACAGCTTATGCTAAGATACGATAGGCTGTTTATTAAGAGAAAAATGAACAACTGACTAAAATAGAATAGTAATCAACAGAAAAGTCACCAATCACTGAAGTGAGTGGTGACGGGCGAAGGAATGAGTTGTTCTCTAGAACCTGTATCGGCATATTATGTCTGCTTTATAGCGCTCTAACATTAATGACTTTCCAATTGTGATCGTTCGCTCGTTCTAATAATACGTTATATAGTTGGCCTGTGTCATGTTTGCGTACTTCAACAAGAGCTCTCTTTGGGGAAACAGTAAGAAGAGTGAAAGAATCACGGGAAGAATCAAAACCATATATCGTTGCACTATTTTTTACATAATTAACAGGATTATTAACATAGTAGCTATATTCATTGCGGTGATTACGTTGATTGTTGTTGTCACTGCGATAATAAATTTTCCCATCCTGATACCAGGCTTGATTCTCGTCAGGACTTGGCCAACTATATTTGTGTTGATGCCAACCATGTCCTGGCGGGCGAGAATCTTTTGTAACTTGTTTTGATTGCTCATTTTTTATAGGAGGACGATTTGAGGGAGCTTCAGCAGCTAGGGACTTCGTAGTTGGAAGACCAGACAAGACGGCCCCGGTCATGATTGCTACGCCCATTACAGCCGCGGCGTGACGCTTGTACTTGCGGCGCAGTTGTTTGCGTTTAGCGGAATTTATTTCCAAAAAATTCCCCTCCTCAGTTCTATTTAAAATTAGTGTTTCTAAATTTCAAAACATAATTCTAGGTAAATATAGCAACAAGCGAACCCTTGTAGCCGCGTAAATGAAAGCTCACTGCTGGGATGATGAGGTTTTTCTGAATCATAGAAAAAGCCAAAAAGGAATGCTGTTTCATGGTTATCAGCAAATTAAGCAGATAGTCGATGGGACATTCTTTATTGGCTAAATTTTATTTATGCCATTAAGTTGTCTAACTAACAAATTGTGAGTAATAAGGGATTATTACCAGGGAGTCGAGAAATATTAACAACAACGGAATGTCGACTCATGAATTATTAAATGATATTATAATGAATACATGAAGAGTGAAAAAACTAGTGTATTACACAAATAATTAAACTAGCGAGAGGTGATAAGCGATATGCTTAAACCATGGAAATACGTTGCGATTGGCGCTTGTTCAATGTTCATATTTCTGGTAAGTGGCTATATGATTTTCTTAGAAGCGGATAACAGATTAACACCACCTCCCAATAAATTGGAAAGCTCAACAACTCCTTCTGATGCCGTTATCATCAAACATCTACCACCATTGCTGATTATGCGTGGTACTAATGTGCCTTTTGAAGGAAAGGTAGAGTTACCCCAGGCAATTGCTGGGCGTTTTGCCCAAGATATAGTTATTACAAATTTTCAAGCAACTGGTGATAATGCTGAAAAATCAATTATTAAGATTGTATGGGAAAATGGCGAGGTTGAAAATGTTTATCCTGCAACAAAGGATAAACATTTTTCAGCTGATAAAAGAGCTTTAGAGATTTCAATAGTGGGATATAGCATGCATGAAAGGCGCATTTTTAAGGATTCTAGCCGTAAGGGTACTTTGACTTGGGAAATTCGATACGAACCAGTTGAATAAAGATGTGCTTTCTAAAGAGATATTTTTTGTATGAATGTAATGCCTCACGGAATTCACAATTTCTCCAATCAATGGTTGATATTAAAACAAAATTCATTGTTTCTTTGCATGGTTGACTTAATTCTTTTAAATATATAACTTTACACATTTTTCACTAATCATCCGCCTAAATAACTAGGTTGATGTTTTTTTTAATAGAGCTTGTCAAAAGGTGTATAAATGAAGTAAAATCGTAAATAGTAATATTATTATTTGCGAGGTAAAGTATGGAAGACTTTATTGCTATTCTTCGTAGGGAAGGTTATAAAATTACGCCGCAGCGACGAGCGGTGATTGCGGCACTTAATGAATGTGGTAAGTTTGCTACTGCCCATCAGGTATTAGCTTATGTTAAGGATAAATTTCCTGATATGAGCTTGGATACTGTATATCGGAATTTAGGTTTATTAGTTGGCTTGGGACTGGTGCACGAAGTCCAGACTAAAGGTCGGCGCGATGGAAACCTTTTTGAAATTTCGGGTGACGAGCATCACCATCATTTGGTATGTCTCAGCTGCGGAAAGGCCGAGTGTATTGATTTTTGCCCCATTCACGCTGAAAACGTAATAAAGGCCGAGGAAGGCGGGTTTAAAATCAAATTTCATGCCCTTGAATTTTATGGTTATTGCCGCGATTGCATAAGAACAAGTTAATAAAAGTATATGGAGGATTTGAGAATGAATTTTCTAAAAACAGGACTGATTATGACACTTTTAATGAGCATAGTTCTGGTAGGGTGTGCCAATCAAACTAAACCCATCCAGTCGTCGGCAGACAAGCTTAAGATTACAACGACGGTGTATCCTGTATATGAGTTTGCCCGTCAGGTCGGTGGCGATAAGGTTGTGGTAGAAACCCTGGTTGCACCTGGTGCTGAACCACATGATTGGGAACCAACGGCGCAAGATATAATAAAAATCAAGTCATCGAAGTTATTCTTATACCACGGTGCTGGTCTTGAACCAATTGATAAACTATTGTCAAAAGAGGTATTAGGGGATGTTATAGCTGTTGAGGTGAGTAAAGGAATTACTTTACTGAGCGGGGAAGATGCGATCAAAGACGATCATAGTGGCCATGGCAATAAAGATGGCCATCACCATCAAACAGATGTACATACCTGGCTCGACCCTGTTCTGGCCCAACAGGAGGTAGCAGTGATCGCTCAAGCCCTTAGTGATAACGATCCGACGAACAAGGATTATTATGAGAAAAATGCTGCTCGTTTTTCAAGGGAACTTGCCCAGTTAGATAAGGATTACCAGATTGCACTGGACAGTGTTAAACGACGAAATATTGTAACAAGCCATACAGCCTTTGGCTATTTAACAACACGATATAATCTAAAGCAGGTTGGCATCATGGGCTTATCTCCTGATAGCGAACCGACTCCAGAACGGATGGCTCAAGTCGTGAACTTTTGTCGGAATAATGAAGTAAAGTATATTTTCGTTGAGACGCTTGTCAGCCAGAAACTGGCCAGTACAATTGCCAACGAGACCGGCGCAGAACTCCTTGTATTAAACCCTCTTGAAAACTTAACTGAAAAGGACAAACAAGAAGGTAAAAACTACATGATAGTTATGCGGGAGAATTTAGCCAACTTGAAAAAAGCCTTGAACTACTAGAGTTGTGATTATGAGAAGCGACCGCCTGTTGACGGTCGCTTTTTAGCTTATTGTACCACAGTTACCACAAGTCAACGGCTCGATCCAGATCGGTGGTGTTAGGGATAATCTGAATTTTTCCTTTGCCAGGTTTAGTGGCTGTAAACACAACTCGTCCGGTATCCTTTTCCTCATTTTTTTCCATGGTGTTACCAATATAGTTTTCGCCAGATGACGAGAACCGAGTAGTTTTAGTTAAGCCAGGAGCTGGTTCAAGAATAAGCTTTTCTCCGATTTTCATCACAATATTGTTGTTCGATAGTTGAACTGGACCAGTATCACCGTAATTATAGGTGACTTTAAACTCGTTTTCATTGTATTGCTTAGATGGTGACTCACCAGGCGTCGGGTTGACAGGGGTCATATTGTTGGTGCAACCCCCTAAAAACAGACTGCATGACAGTAGTAGAACTGCAGCAAGCCTCAAGAAACGTTTAGAGTGCATGATCTTCATAATAGCCTCCTAATACAAGTGGTTTACTATTATTATTAGAAGGTGAGCAAATATTTATCCGGAAGCTAATATGACTTAATGTAAATATAGGCTTGTACTTGCCAGTCAAATCGGAGGGATACACATTATTTTAGAAATTTATCTTATCTGGAACATCATCGCATTGATCTTAGTTATAGTCGATAAGCACCGGGCCAAGAGCGGAAAGTGGCGCATCAGTGAGCAGACCTTTTTTCTAATAGCGTTAGCGTTCGGTGCTGCCGGCATCCTTATTGGTATGTATGCCTTCCGACACAAAACCCGGCATTTGTACTTTGTTGTAGGAATTCCTATGGTGTTGATTATCAATCTTGCTCTTGTCTACTTTATCCGATGACCAAGCCGCTCTTCTTCTTCTTCTACAAGTGATACCCTAAAAGGCACAGGCGAGCGGCTAAATCCCTGGATGTGGTTCGGTAGGATTATTAATAAATAATCTTCACTCGTGTGCCAACAGGTACTAACTTGGCTAGTTCGAGCACACTGTGATTTTGCATGCGGATACAGCCTTTGGAAACATAGTTGCCAATCGACGCCGGGTTATTTGTACCGTGGATTCCATGAAGAGGCAGACTAAGCCCTAGCCACATTACGCCAAACGCTCCGCCCGGGTTTGGGCGTTTGTTTGCAATATAATAGTCTCCGGCTGGTGTTGGAGTTGACAATTTTCCTACCCCTACCGGGTACGATTTTACTACTATACCGTTCTCAAAGAGATATAAATACCGATCTGATAAGTCGATGACAATAGAATATGCCATATCATTCACCTCATGATTATTCTATTCAAGCAAAAAAAAAAACGCCCAGTTAGGCTGGGCGTTTTTTTTACGTATTATTAAATTTTCAACAAGACCTTTCACCAAGCAGTGGATGCTTGGCTGGTCTTAAGCCCAACCTTAAAATCAATGCTACGGCATCCTCAATGCTAATGTCATGGCGCGAGTTGGCTCTTTCTATTACACAAAGCGGATGATCAGCACCAATTTCACCGCCGGGCATGTAGATATATTCATTAGCTCTAGTATCGCCAAAGATAATGCCAACTTCAAGTTGTTCATTTAATATTTTACTCATATGAATTACCTCGTCATTTAAGTTGTTATTTGATTATAACATATAACGTTTATAAATTATGTATGAGAAAGAAATATTAGTCGATGGTACTTGATTAGCGTTTTTAAGAGTAAAAGAGGATTTTATTCGATATAATAGAAACAAATACCAAGGAATGTAATCTTTGGCTAGAGGTGTACGTAATGGATAACAACGTAATAGTATCAGAAACAATCGAAAAATATGAAAAATACATAAATCCCGCGGTCGCCCGTTTATTCCGCTTTATGGGTCTGTCTACCATCGAATGGGAAGCGGAGGGAACAATAATCCGTGACATTGATGGCAAAGAGTACATCGATTGCCTTGGCGGGTACGGGGTGTTTAGTTTAGGGCATAGGAATCCCAAAGTAGTGGAGGCTGTTAAGTGTCAGCTGGATACCATGCCATTGTCTAGTAAGGTGTTGTTTGATAAGCCAATGGCCGACTTAGCCGAGCTGATGGCCGAAGTGACCCCGGGAGACCTGCAGTACAGTTTTTTTGTTAATAGCGGGACCGAGGCTGTAGAAGGAGCTTTAAAGCTTGCGCGCGTTCATACTGGGCGCCATAAGGTTATCTCTACAATAAACGCTTTCCATGGTAAGACGCTTGGTGCACTTACCGCAACAGGGCGTGACCTCTTTAGAGAGCCCTTCCAACCGCTGCTGTCTGGGTTTAGTCATGTGCCGTTCAATGATATTGAGGCTTTGAAAAAAGTCATCGATCATGAAACTGCCGCTGTCATTATTGAGCCGGTACAGGGCGAAGGCGGTATTATAGTGCCTTCTGACGATTATTTGCCAGCCGTTAGACAACTGTGTGATGAGTACAGCGCCCTTTTAATCTGCGATGAGGTTCAGACTGGTCTCGGACGGACAGGCAAGATGTTCGCAGTTGACCATTATAGCGTTGTACCGGACATCTTGACTACTGCTAAAGCGCTGGGGGGTGGTGTTATGCCAATTGGTGCTTTTACAGCCAAAGCCAGTGTGTGGGACAAATATATCACTAGCCCATTCTTGCATACATCAACCTTTGGAGGAAATCCGTTGGCCTGCGCCGCAGCAATCGCTGCACTAGAGGTCATTAAAGAAGATAAGCTTGTTGAACGCGCAGCGGAACAAGGTGCTTACTTTATTGCCAAGCTCAAGGAAATCCAAACGTCATA
The DNA here is from genome assembly GCA_028707635.1 of Negativicutes bacterium. Classification (GTDB taxonomy): domain Bacteria; phylum Bacillota; class Negativicutes; order JAAYSF01; family JAAYSF01; genus STF2-20. The sequence goes on along the minus strand of JAQWAQ010000051.1, from coordinate 5,754 downwards.
CAGTGACGTAATTATGGAAGTCCGCGGTAAGGGTCTAATGATTGGCATTGATCTTGCCAAGGAAGGAATTGGCGGACTCATGATGAGTGAGCTTGTGAACAACGGCGTACTTGTTGCCTACACGCTCAATAATCCTAAAGTTATTAGAATTGAACCGCCACTCATCATAAGCCGGCAGCAAATTGATTTTGTAATAAAGGTTGTTGCTGACGCTGTAAAAAAAGCGCATGAAATGATTGAAGATTTTTAGGAGGGAATACTGTGCCATATGTTGAAGTAATGCTTCCGGTAAAGGCGGAACCATATAAAGTATATCCAATTTTAAAGGAAATGGAAAAATATCCTGAGTTTATGAACGATCTTGAAAGTGTTGAGGTCATTGAGCGTAAGAACAATACTACGTTGACAAAATGGGTGTCAAATGTTGATGGGCGCATCATAAAGTGGACCGAGCTAGATACCTTTGATGATGAAAAAATGCACATTAGCTATAAGCAGACTGAAGGCGATTTGAAAAGGTTTGAAGGGGAATGGATTTTAACTCCACTTGAGGTAGGAACTGAAATCAAGCTGACTGTTGATTTTGAATTCGGCATTCCTATGATTTCTGGTCTATTAAATCCAATACTGAAAAAAAAGGTCCGTGAAAACAGCATGAATATGCTTCAGGCGATAAAAGATCGCCTGGAAGCATAATTATTAGCTCACGATAATTCGTTTATTCATAGGAATACAAACCGGCAATTACCGTACAATATATTGTAGATAATTGGCCGCTATGGCTTTCTTTGAGGAGGATATATTTCATGGATAATACACTTGCTTGGTTAAAGGAAATATCTACCGCACCCGGCGTTTCAGGATTCGAACAACCAGTAAAAGACTTGATGCTTAAAAAACTAGGTCCTATCACTGAAGTCAGTTACGACAAAATTGGCAGTGTCATTTTCGCAAAAAGCGGTAGCTTTGCTGATCCTAAAATTATGCTGGCCAGTCATATGGATGAAATCGGCTTCATGGTCAAAATGATCACTAAAGAGGGCTTTGTTAAATTCACCATGCTTGGTGGTTGGTGGGAGCAGGTCATGCTCGGTCAGCGCGTGACGGTGATGACCAGTAAAGGCAATATTCCTGGTGTTATCGGTAGTAAACCGCCACATATATTAAGTCCAGAGGAGCGCAAGAAAGTCGTCAAGAAGCGTGAGATGTTTATTGATATCGGAGCTGCCGATGAAAACGAAGCTAGAGCTCGCTTCGGCGTTCGGCCTGGTGATCCGATTGCCCCGCAAAGTGAATTCATTGTGATGGCCAATGAAAAATTTTTGATGGCTAAGGCATGGGATAACAGGGTTGGCTGTGCCATCGTCGCTGAGGTGTTAGAAAAACTGCATAATGAAATTCATGCCAACACTGTTTACGGCGTTGGTACTGTTCAAGAAGAGGTCGGCCTCCGCGGTGCACAAACAAGTGCTAATGTAATCAATCCTGATATTGCTTTTGCGGTTGATACCTGTATTGCAGGCGATACTCCAGGCATTACCGAAGACCTTGCATCAAGTAAGCTCGGTAAGGGTGTAGCGATTGCAATCTATGACGCGAGTATGATTCCGCATACTAAGCTAAGAAATTTTGTCATTGACACTGCTGAGAAGAATAATATTCCTTACCAACTTGAGTTTACCGAGGGCGGCGGAACTGACGCTGGTAAAATTCATGTCCATGCGACTGGTGTTCCTAGCCTGGTGCTTAGTATCCCAACCCGTTATATCCATAGTCATAACAGTATTATTCACCGTGATGACTACGAGGCGGCTATTCGTCTATTAGTGGCGATTATTAAAAATCTTGATGCAAGTAAATACAAGGAGCTGTTGAAATAAAGATGTCTTCTAAAATAATATTGCCGTACACAGGCATTACTCCTACAATTGATAAGACAGTTTTTATAGCTGACGGCGCAGCTGTTATCGGCGATGTTAATATAGGCAAAGGGTCTGGAGTTTGGTTTAACACTGTTCTGCGTGGAGACACGCATCCTATTAAAATCGGTAAGTATAGCAATATTCAGGATAACTCAACTGTTCACGTCATGCATAACCATCCTGCTGAAATTGGTGACTATGTAACTGCCGGCCATGGTGCGATTATCCATGGCTGCATTATCGGTAATAACTGCTTAATTGGCATGGCAGCAATCATTCTAAGTTATGCTGAGATCGGCGACAACTGCATTATTGCCGCTGGTTCGGTAGTACCGGAACGCAAGAAAATACCGCCTAACTCATTGGTTATGGGTGTGCCGGGCAAAATTGTCAGAACGGTGACCCCAGAGGAGATTGAGGCCATTCGAAATTCAGCCATCGATTATAAAGATCTTGCACAAAAATATCTTATGGAACGTAAAGAACGAGAAAACGGATGTTATTAAATATTTAACATTTGAGGTGCAATATGAAAGTTTATACGAAAACGGGAGATAAGGGGACTACAAGCTTACTTAGCGGTGAACGTGTGGATAAAGATAGTCTGCGAGTCGAGGCTTATGGCGCTGTCGATGAGATAACCTCAACTTTAGGGTTGGCCAGGGCTTTATGTAAAAGACCGGAAGTCACCGAGACCATCTTAAAACTGCAGCACCTGTTAATGAAGGTTATGGCGCAATTGGCCAGTAAGGATGATAAGATCAGCTACATTACAATCGATCATGTAAATTTACTGGAAAAGGCGATTGATTCATTTGAAGAACAACTGCCGCCGTTAAAAGAATTTCTTATTCCAGGAGATACGCCTGGAGCAGCAGCACTTGACATGGCGCGGACTATTACGCGCCGGGCTGAACGCCAAGTCTTACGATTGGCCAAGAACGAGCCAGTCGATGATGCTGTTATAATTGCTTTAAACAGGCTATCAGACTTATGTTTTGTTTTGATGCGATTTGAGCGTCAGTAACTAATAATTTACGATAGTTGGCACAGAATGCTAGCTCTTCACATACATTATAGCGATATTGTATTGTATAGTGACAAGGGGGCGAGCGTGGTGAAAGCGTTGAAGGTATACCTTTTAGCGGTGCCCAGACCACTTCGAAAAATGATGCGCGCATTTTGTAAAAAAAGTTAAATATTGAAATAATAACCGCCTGATAAAGGGCGGTTATTATTTTTGGAAGACTAAAAGTAAATTACCCATTTTTTGCCTAATCGGCGAATAAATTGACTGAAAAGAAGGAATATTTCTAGTTAACAGAGAATTTGTTCAATAGCAATACGCACTATGAGTCACGCTATGTGTGTGGTTCAAGTTAATCTAAGCATATAGGAGGGATATTAAATGAAAGAGTACAGAAGTGGCCAAATCAGAAATGTCGGTATTGTGGCCCATGGTGGAGCGGGGAAAACGTCATTAGCAGAAGCGTTGTTATTTAACGCAGGTGCTGTTAATCGGTTAGGGCTTGTTGACGAAGGAACTTCAACAACCGATTTCGAACCTGAAGAAATAAAACGGAAAGTTACCATAAGTGCAGGTCTTGCACCATGCGAATGGCGAGACCATAAGATAAATTTCGTTGATACTCCCGGATATGCTGATTTTGTTGCTGAGGTAAAAGGAACATTACGGGCCGTTGATAGTGCGTTAGTGGTATTATGCGCCGCCTCAGGTGTTGAGGTTGAAACGGAGAAAGTCTGGAATTACGCCGATGAGCTTAATTTGCCTCGCATCGGCTTTATTAATAAGATGGATCGTGAAAATGCTGATTTTTTTGGTGTCCTTGATGCGATGAGAGAAAGGCTTTCGTCAAGTGTTGTCCCACTTCAGTTGCCGATTGGAGCAGAAGACTCCTTTACTGGAATTATTGATTTAATTAAGATGAAAGCAATAACTTTTGCTTCTGGCAATAAGTTTTCTGAAGGAGATATCCCTGACGATCTACTAGAAAAAGCGCTTGAAACTCGGCAAAGCCTGATTGAGGCAGTGGCTGAAACTGATGATGATTTACTTGTTAAATATTTAGAAGGGGAAGAATTGAGCGATAGTGAGCTCATCAACGCTCTCTTAAAAGGTATTGCGCAGGCAAATGTTTTTCCGGTTATCTGTGGTTCAGCCTGTAAAAATATCGGTATTCCACAGCTAATGGATTCAATATTGTCATATATTCCATCACCTGACAATAAAGTCGCCGTTGGGTTTCAGCCGGCAACAAAGGATATCCTCGAACGTAAAAGCATGGACCCTTTTTCAGCACTTGTATTTAAGACAACTGCTGACCCGTTTGTCGGTCGACTAAGCTATTTAAGAGTTCTATCTGGATCGATGAAACCTGATAGCATATTATATAACGCCTCTAAAGAAAAAACCGAGCGTATCGGCAATATATTTACACTCCGCGGCAAAACACAAGATGGCTTGACAAGTGCTCATGCTGGGGACATTGTCGTTGTTGCAAAACTACAAGAGACTACGACTGGTGATACCTTGGCAGATAAAGATAAGCCAATAGTATATGAGCCGATATCTTATCCCAAGCCGATGTTTACAATGTGCATTGAAGCAAAGAACAAAGGTGACGAAGACAAAATATCAAATGCCTTAAACCGCCTCATGGACGAAGATCCCACCTTTAAAGTCCGCAAAGACGTCGAAACAGCTCAGCTTTTAGTAAGCGGTATGGGCGAATTACATACTGATATTCTGGCCGAGCGGATGAAACGTAAATTTGGTGTTGATGTGTTAATGCGTGATCCGAAAATACCTTATCGGGAGACGATTCGCAGCAGCGTTAAAATTGAGGGCAAACATAAAAAGCAAAGCGGTGGCCATGGCCAATTTGGTCATGTATGGCTGCAATTAGATCCTCTCGAACCGGGCAAGCAATTTGAATTTGTTGATTCCATCTTCGGCGGCTCTGTACCCCGTCAATACATTCCAGCTGTCGAGAAAGGTGTACGCGAAGCATTATCTGGCGGAATTTTAGCTGGTTATCCGATGGTAGATATTAAAATTACCTTGTATGATGGGTCATATCATACTGTTGACTCATCGGAAATGGCCTTTAAAATTGCTAGTGGTGGAGCTGTTAGAAAAGGGGCCCTTCAAGCCAAGCCTGTCCTCCTAGAACCAGTCTATAATGTCGAAGTTAAGGTTCCGGAATCTTTTATGGGTGACGTCATTGGCGACATTAACGGTAAACGCGGTCGCGTATTAGGCATGGAGCCGTTAGGTAAGGGAATAAGCATGGTGAAAGCCCAGGTGCCATTTGCAGAGATGTTTAGATATACTGTTGATTTGCGTTCAATTACGCAGGGGCGGGGTAACTATGACATGAGCTTCGCGCATTATGAAGAAGTTCCACAGCGCGTTGCGGAATCAATCATTGCAAATGCTAAGAAAGATAAAGCAGTCGAGGCCTAAGCCAATAATAAGAGCCATCCGTATAACGGGTGGCTCTTATTATTGGCAAATAAAAAACTCAATACCAAAGGTATTGAGTACTTAACGAAATGGTCGGGATGACAGGATTTGAACCTGCGACCTTTCGGTCCCGAACCGAACGCTCTACCAAGCTGAGCCACATCCCGATAATAAAATGGCAGGGGCGGCTGGACTCGAACCAACGCATAACGGAGTCAAAGTACGTTGCCTTACCGACTTGGCTACGCCCCTAGACACTAGCAAATCAATTAGTATCGCTTATTATTACAGTTATTAAGTATACACAGGTGGGACGTTATTTTCAACTCTTAAGTGAACTTTTTT
>JAQWAQ010000151.1 GCA_028707635.1 Negativicutes bacterium | reverse complement strand
TCTCTCATAGAGTTAATCTAGTAAGGCCCCTTGTAGAAGACAAGGTTGATAGGCCAGGTGTGTAAGGCGAGTAATCGTTTTAGCTGACTGGTACTAATAGGCCGAGGGCTTGACTTAAGCCAAGCGAGCCAAATGTGGCAAGTCGCAAGACGTAGCCAGATTTGCGCGAGACGGCTTAGTTAGAGCGGAGCGATAACATCCATAATGTATGTTGTAACCATCTAACTAGCCAAAACTAACTAAAATTGCGTACTTCTTCTTCTGTGAAGTTTTGAGGGAGCATACCTTCGGGATGTTCACCTTCTATCCAGTGGCGATAGCTATGGGGTTCCACCTGTTCTCATACCGAACACAGTAGTTAAGCCCATATACGTCGAAAGTACTTGGTTGGAAACGGCCTGGGAGGATAGATAGTTGCTGGTTAAAAAAGCACTCACTTAATGTGAGTGCTTTTTTTAACCGATTTTGTGAAAGATTTACTTGTTAGTTGTGTTCTAATCATATAAAATGAATTACGCTGCATATTAGCTAGTATAAGTAAGGATAATATACAATTATTATTACATAGAATAGTGAAGTGCTAATGATGATAATAGGAGGAAGTATGACGATATTAGATCAAGTTCTTAAAGCCAACCATCATTTTGTTGATAACCTTCCCCCAGAATATGATGATGCTGGAGATACCAGTAAAAAACCAAACAAACATCTTGCGATATTTACGTGCATGGATACTCGATTAGTTGATTTTCTTGAACCGGCGCTTGGAATTAAACGCGGTGAAGCTAAGGTAATAAAAAACGCTGGTAATTCTGTTACCGGCCCATTTGAGGCTACGATTCGCAGTCTTATCGTAGGAATATTTGAGTTAGATGTTAAAGAGGTAATGATTATTGGCCACTATGATTGTGGCGTTGCCCACAGTTCGTCACAGGGCTTAGTCAATAAGATGCTGGCGCGTGGAATATCTCCTGATGCCATTAAAATGGTTGCAGATGAGATGGAAGCTTGGCTAGACACGTTTCACCATCCTTGGGACAATGTGGAGCATGTAGTGGCGAAAATTAGAAGCAATCCATTAATTCCACTTGATATACCTATTCACGGGCTAATTTTTAATCCTAAGACAGGTGAAATTGAAGTTGTTGTCAATGGCTACCAAGGTATCATGAAATAGGATTGATTAGATGTAAAAAAGCCCGACTGAATTATCAGTCGGGCTTTTTAGCGCGATTATTTTGATCGAGATAATAGTTTTAGCATTTTAGAACCAGTATCGCGTACGCGACGCATTGGTGTTGCGCTCACTTTGCTCTTTGGCTTCATGTCAGTTACTGAGCCGAAGTCACCGCGTCTGATATTTGTTGTTTTTACTTTAGTGGGTTTCAAAAAGCCTTTAAGAATTGATACGGCTTTATCAGGACGACTATGGTCACCACAAGTAAATACATCTACTGCTGCATACCCAAGCTCAGGGTAAGTATGAATACTCATATGACTTTCAGCAAGTAAAGCTAATGCAGTAAGGCCTTGCGGTTCGAATTTGTGGGAAGTGAAATCTAATAGTGTCATTTGTGCTTCATTGACAGCAGTTAGCATAGCGTTCTTGACAAAATCGATGTTGTCAAGGCTTTCAAAGCTGCAGCCATACATGTCTACCATAATATGCTTACCAATTATTTTCATCACACATCGCCCCTTTGTTCAGAGTTTTAAAATGAGGCGTAAACTTTTCCGCAAAAAAAGCTAAAATACAGGACTTTTCTAACGAAAAGCGTGATTTTCTAGAGGATTAGTTAGTATTACGCCGTATATTATGTGTATTGTACAGTTTTTCATTATAAATCGCTTGGACTGGATTGTAAAGAGGAAAATTGAAAATGGAAATAAAAATTATTGTTTATAATAGATATAGTTTACTTAATAAGCAGGAAAATTGCTAGTTGTAGTGAATTTTTTCCATTATATCAATTTATTTTACACAAAGGAGACAAATTATGATTACTAAATTAACCGAGCTATTAGGCATTCAATATCCAATTATACAAGGAGGAATGGCTTGGGTATCAGATTCCAACTTGGCGGCGGCAGTTTCAGAGGCAGGTGGTGCCGGAATTATTGCAGCCGGTGGTCGGGAAACGGACTGGGTAAAAAATGAAGTTTGTCGAGCTAAGAAACTTACTAGTAAGCCTTTTGGCGTAAATGTTCAATTGATGGCTCCCAATAAAGATGAAATTGTTGACATGATATGCGAGGAAAAGGTGGCATTTGTTACACTTGGTGCCGGAAACCCGATTCCTTATATTTCGAAGTTTAAACAAGCCGGAATTAAGGTGATCCCAGTTGTTCCAAATGTTAAACTTGCAAAACGAGTTCAAGACAGCGGTGCGGATGCTTTGGTTGTAGAGGGAATGGAGGCGGGCGGACATATTGGTGTGCAGACTACTATGGCACTGATGACGCAAGTAATTCCGCAAGTCGATATACCGGTTATCGTTGCAGGTGGTTTCGCCGATGGGCGTGGTGTGGCAGCGGCTCTTGTGATGGGAGCGGCCGGTGTACAAATTGGTACGCGGTTTATGGTAGCCGCGGAGTGCTCGGTTCACCCTAATGTAAAGCAGAAGTTAATTGCTGCTGTTGATACTGATTCAGTTGTGACAGGACAGCTTTCAGGACATGGTGTGCGCGGTCTTAAAAATAAATTTACAGAAAATTTTCTGGCTTTGGAAAAACAGGCAACCCCACAGGATGAGCTGAACCGTATTGCTGCTGGCACCAACCGTCGGGCAGCTATTGATGGTGATGTTGAGAACGGCATGGTTTTGGCTGGTCAGTGTCTAATTCCACTAAAAGAAATTGAGCCTGTTAAAACAATCGTAGAAGCTATTATGACAGAGGTTCGCCAAACACTAACAAAAGCATCAAATATGATTTAGAATTTCAGGGGCTATCAAGCCCCGCTTTTTTTTGACTTACATACAGCTACCACAATTGTGCACAATATAGTGAGGCTTATTACCTTATTACGTTATTGGCAGACACTATCTATTTGAGGTGGCTATGTTTACATTTCATCATGGACTATGGCTATTTTTCTTATCAAGGCGGCATGCTCAGGTATGGCAATTTGTTATTGGTTCAATGTTCCCTGATTATGTTTATTTTGTCATGATAATAATAGCACTATTTCGGGGCCAGATCGAGTTATCGAATTTAATATCGCTTAATCCACAAGTTTTACTAGGAATAATGCCGCTATATCCTTGGGCTGTTAAGGCCGATCTTTTGGGTCATTCAGTTGTCGTATGGGGAGTCTTTCTTGTGTTAGCCCTGCTGCCTGCTTTTAATCGCTTACAAGCTTTTATAATTGGGTGGGGAAGCCATCTGCTCATTGATGGTCTGACACATGGTGCATATGCCAATTATTACTTATATCCACTGTCGATGGATGCTGTTCATAGCCCTGTTTCTTATTGGGAGGCAGAGTTTTTCGCCCGAGAATTCAAAATTGTTAATGGGACTTTAATGGTCTTAATCATCGTATATTTGATCTATGAGCGGTGGCGAAAAAAAATTAGTTAGCTTATTGCAAAAGGTCAAAAGGTCAAATATAATATTAGTAAAGTCAAAAGGTCAAAGCAAAGGCGGTGATGGGTTGGGGAATTTAGCCGACATGATTGAGCAATTTATTTTACGCAAATTAGCAAACGAGGAAGGCGCGATAGTCGTTCTGCGCCGCAATGAGATCGCTGAGCAAATTGAGTGTGCGCCGTCCCAGGTTAGTTATGTGCTTAATACCAGGTTTACTAGCGAACGGGGTTTTATGGTAGAATCTCGGCGGGGGTCGGGGGGATTTGTCCGCATTATCCGTATTCCGCTGCAAAATATAATTTACCAGAATGCGGCAAATCAGATTTCTAATGAAACAACCTTGGCGGATATTGAATATATCACCGAAAGATTGCGTAAATACGGTCTTATGACTCATCGAGAGTCAACGCTGGTGAGTCATTTCTATAATCTGATTGATCAGGCAGTTGGCCCAGCCGAACGCACCGCAATAATGAGAGCATTATTGTTATCGTTGGCTTATATCTAAAAAGGAGGGATCCTGGTGCTATGTGATGAGTGTAAGAAACGACCGGCATGTATGCATATAACTAAAATCGTTAACGATCAAAAGGTTGAGAAACATTTGTGTGAGCAATGTGCTCAAGAGCATGGTCACATGAATTTTTCTTTTGACAACAACTTTTCGGTTCATGATTTTTTGAAAGGGATCTTTAAAAATAGTCCTAGTGATGGCGGGGCCTCTCAAGTCGAAAGTGCCTGCCCTCAATGTGGTATGACATATCGGGATTTCA
>JAQWAQ010000050.1 GCA_028707635.1 Negativicutes bacterium | reverse complement strand
GGAATAACATTCGCCCCATGATGAGGTGCCAATCAAATGTAGCTCCCATTCCCATAAAAAGAATTGGGACAATACTGTATAAAGCTAATAGGCTTATCGCTGACTCAATCAGTACTCGCAGCATACTCAACGGTGAAGATGAAAGCATAAAAACAGCGCCGCGTACATCACGATAGATAGAAAATATTCGATGGCGGTGTTTATGGCCTAATCGCTTCGTTAGTATTACGAGTATCCAATGTAAGGCATTCGTTTTAAAAAGCCAAATTGATCCCAAAATTGCAACAACAATCATTGCGGAAACGCCTACCAGGACTTGTTCAGAGATCCACGGCAGTAGACCGGGGTCATAAAAAAATACAATTGGCAAACAAAGTAGGAGAAATAAAATCGATAAGATTGTTCTCACTACAACTAAGACAGTAGCCTTACCGGTGGGAACACCAGCTTTGCGTAAAAACATGACTTGTGCAACAGCACCACCGGCAGCACCAGGTGTCAGGAGTGCAAGGAAATAATTGCCGAATACTACCTGGCCTGCTTCTAGCAGAGTAATTCGCTCACCAGATATTCTAACAAGATGCATAAGACGTGTTCCGTCAAAGAACAGGCCAACCGCCAGCATAACAAGAGCCAATCCTAGTGACCAGGGCTGGAAAGCATTTAAGTGACGAAGTGTATTAATATCTACTGTAAAATAAATAACAGATGCCGAAATAGATCCAACTACAAATATTAAGATAGCAAGGCGTTTATAAAATTTAGCCATGCGTCAACTCCCCAAACGTAACTAGCTGAATTTCTATATTGTTGAGTAGCTTCATGATTTTATCACTGGTTAGAGCGAGTAATTCGCCATCCCAATTATAATGCCACTGATATATTTCTTGTAATGCTTTAGCATCATCAGCTGGGTGCATCATAACTTCACTAACCCCATTTGGAAGATTGTTAATAATATTAGCCAAGTATTGTTGTTGCATATTCCCCCCAGCGAGCATACCAAAAAAGTTGCTTGGTACTAACAGGCCGGTTTTTCTAATCTTGTTTCTGGCTCGTTTGGCTAAGAAGGTCAAACCTGTGCGGCCAAGAATTCTAAATAGCGAGAAGGGGTAACCCCCTAAAAAGAAGTAAGGTTCATCAGGTATTCTCATGGCCCGTATGTTATATTTTTTAGCAATATCTACAACAATGTCAAGAATGCCTGGGATAATATGAAGATGCTGATGGCTATCAATGTGGGTTACGTTGATGCCGCTTGCTACAACCTTTTGAACTTGAGCATTCAGTTCCTTTTCAATATCCTTAAGACTGATTTTTCCGATGAGATACCGAAAAAGAAATTGCGGATACTGTGGAGCAAATCTTCCGGTTGAATCAACTAAGCTTTGAATGTATATAGGGTCAGAAACCGGCATTTCAGCAACCAGCGTTAAGTGAATACCAATGCCAAGTCCTGGATTTTGCAGGGCTAATCGCACAGCGTTATCAAAAGCTTTTCCGCTCGGCATAATGGAAGTGCTTGTAAGACAGCCATTTTTGTATGCTGTAATAACGGCACTATTCACTGCTTCATGTAAACCGAAATCGTCGGCATTTATGATAAGCTTTTTCATAAATATGCTCCTTATTTTTCCACTTGAATATATATAATAGCATATCTGATGAAACATAGCAATTTCGTCGGCTCTGTCTGACATTTGTCATCTTAACAAAAAAAGAGCCTGTAAGGTTCCCATTAATCCTTTTCCCAATTTTGGCTTCATAATCCTCGATACAATATTCTTCGAGTAAGGTTTTAATTACATTAGTCTGTTTTATAAAACTTTCCAATCCATCTAACGCATTTATCAGCTTAAAGCTAAATGAATTCAACATGTCTGGCATATGCGTTGTGATTGTGGATTGATTCAAAGTTTTCGCACTGTACTTCAAACCAGCAAATATTATCTAATTGTCTAAGCGATAATACTAAATCGCGCAGAACATCTTCCACAAACTTTGGATTTTCATAAGCTTTCTCAGTTACATATTTTTCATCTTCACGTTTTAGTAAAGGGTATACAGGGCAACTCCCTTGGGCTTCCATTAAGGTAGCTAAATCTTCTATCCAAATAAACTTACCTTGGGTGTGTTTGATTTTCACCTTCATCAAACCGCGCTGGTTATGTGCACCATACGCTGCTATTTCTTTACTGCATGGGCAAAGTGAAGTAAAAGGGACATCTACACCCAGCAAAAAGTCCATGCGCTCACCTTTTATTAAGGAACCTGAAAATAGACAGTCTAGGTCAAGCATGCTTTTCAGCCCACTGACAGGAGCTTTTTTTTCAATAAAATATTTAAAATTAATATCAATTTGTGCACTTTTTGCATCTAGCCTATCAATAGTGTCATTAAGAATGCATTTCATTTCGTGGCTTGAGACTGGTTTTTGGCTCCAATCACTTAGTACTTCAATAAATCTACTCATATGAGTACCTTTGTATTCTTTCGGTAAATCAACAGTAAGGGTAATTTTTGCAAGTACTGACTGTAACGCCCCGGATTTGGTTCTTATAAAAAAAGGCAGATGAACTTCACTGATACCAACCTTCTGTATGTCTATTCCACGTTCATCCGCTGCGTTCTGAACATCTTTCATGTTTGCTCACCCCTACTCTTATATGGAATTGGATCGGTGATACCTGCCTCGTTAAAACCTTTTAAGCGTAGAATGCAGCTATCGCAAGTCCCACAGGCCGACTCTTCCCCATTATAGCAACTGGTACTCAAGACAAATGGTGCTTTTAAATGAGCCCCTAATAAAACAATATCTTTCTTGGTTAAATTTATTAACGGTGTTTCAATTGTTATCTTCTTATTATTCTGGACTGTTGCTTTGGTAGAATAATTGGCCAAGGTTTGAAAATGCTCAATAAATTCTGGACGACAATCGGGATAACCTGAATAATCCAGGGTATTGACACCAATATAAATTTGCTCAGCATCGACTACTTCGGCATAACCTAAAGCATAGCTTAGGAAAATGAGATTGCGAGCAGGAACATAGGTTATTGGAATATCTTTGCGATCCACGTTGCCGTTAGGCACTTCAATGTTGCTATCAGTAAGAGCGCTGCCGCCAATTGCATCCATGTTTGTTTCAACGATTAAGTGACGGGAGGCCTGATAATATTCTGCAACTTTTTGTGCGGAGGATAACTCTCTACTATGACGTTGATGATAATTGAAACTTATTGGATACAGTTCATAGCCTTTATTATGGGCTACCGCCATACAGACAGTTGAATCAAGGCCGCCAGACAACAGTACGACTGCTTTCATTATTTAACACACACTCCTGTACTAAAAAGACTGTTTTATGTAGTTTAAGCTTTTACTAGCTTGGCAATACTAAGCGTTTTGTTCTTCTCAAGATCAATAAAATCACCATCTACGGTACGCACTACAGGGCGACAACTGATAAAGTGTCCTAGATAAACAACTTCTGCCTCACGGCCATCATCTAGTGCGACGGTATTACCTAAAAAGTAATCGCGAACATTATTTAAGAAAACACTGCAAATAAGGGGATCAAGACTTCCAAACATTTCCTTAACCATCAGTTCTACAACTTCAAATGGTGGAGATTTTTGATGGTAAATTCGGTCTGATGTCATTGCATCATAAATATCAGCAATGGAAACAATCTTGGCAAAAAGGTGAATTTGATCTCCGTTGAGCATGAGGGGATAGCCTGTGCCGTTATTTCTCTCATGATGTTGTAAAACCCCGTATTTTACCGATAAGGGTAACTCAGGAATGTTTTGGATAAGACGATAGCCTAAGGTGGTATGTTTGCGCATAACATCCATCTCGGCAGCGGTAAGTCTATTAGGGTTGTTAAGAATCGATAGTGGGATTTGGGTTTTGCCAACATCGTGTAATAAGCCGGTAAGGCATATGTTTAACAGTTCATTTTCTTTCAAGCCAAGCCATTTTCCTAAGACTCCAGCAATTACCGCAACGTTTACCGAGTGATGATAGGTATAGTCATCTTGACGCTGGACCATATGTAAATGGTTGATGACGCCTACTGAATGTATTAGTGGATCAATTGCTTTTCCAACAAGGTGTCTTATATCGTCAATTGGGACGGTTTTTAATAAACGGATTGTATCAAAGGTATATTTTATAAAATCTACTGTTCCACTGTATTTGTCAAAGAAGTTTTGCTGGGAGTATGTGACTGGGTGCTGATTTTCTAGCTCCACAGATGCATCATAAATATCGAGGTATGTTAGATTCCAGGTTCTCAGCCGGTCTAATATACGGGACGTTAACACAATACCTTCAGCGAGAGCCACCTTACCTTCTTCAGTTAAGATGGTTTTACCAAGTTTCATGCCAGGAATTATAGCATCAATATGGCATTTACGGCAGTTTATTTTACCCAATCATATTCCTCCCATCCATCTTCACGGATTTAGAGTACAGCCGGACGTAGCTTGTGACTTAACCTATTTCAGTTTATTAATAGAGGCCTCTAATACTGTTTGTTGGATTTTTTTTAAGGGGACATTGTTCTCCTTTGCTAAATGTCGACAATCTTCATACTCGGGTGATACATGACAAATCTTGCCGTTGTAAGTGCTGATTTTAACTTTAGCGTTACCCCAGGGCGAATGAACAGTAGCAAATCCTCGTTGCGCGATTTTTCGCTTAACAGGGTAATAACGTACCCCGATTGTAGAAGTTTCGCTGAATAGAATGTCAGTTGCTTTATCTAAATCTTGGCCGGTGACTAAAACCGACACCAGCGTTGCTGGACGCGATTTTTTCATAATAATCGGAGTAAGCCAAACGTCAAGTGCACCAATTTCGAACAATTTATCCATTGCATATTCATAAATTTGCGGACTAAGGTCATCGATATTGGCCTCAAGGACTAAGATCTCATCATTTTCCGTCGCTTCGGTAATTTCACCAATATGTAGGCGTACTACATTAGGAATTTCCAAATTCCAGGTGCCTGCACCATAAGCAATCTTATGGCTGATAAAGCCTGAAGGCATTTTTCCATAGCCTGTCCCAAGGGCAGCGATAATTGCTGCTCCAGTTGGCGTAACTAATTCGCGTTCAATGTTTCCCGCATAATGCGGAATCCCAGTCAAAAGTTCAGCAGTAGCCGGTGCGGGTATTGGCATAATGCCATGGCTGCATTGAACAAAGCCAAAACCAGTATTGATTTTTGATGTATAGATCGCTTCAATTTCAAGGTAATTGAGGCACCATACAGTACCAACAATATCAATAATTGTGTCAACAGCGCCGACTTCATGAAAATGTACCTGATCTATCGTTGTGCCATGAACCTTAGCTTCTGCTTGAGCTAAACGAAGAAATACTTTTTTACTAGCTTCTTTAACTGTCTCGTTTAAGGACGAACAATCAATAATCTCGATAATATCAGGTAAGTGTCTGTGCTTATGATGATGATGACCATGTGAATTATCATGAGCATGGTCGTGATGATGTTCTAAATGCACATCAAGGTGAATCGCACTAAGACCGGTTTTTACAACCCTTTCAATACTTAAGTGATAACCATCGATATGAAGTTTAGCAATCACAGCTCGTAGCTTTTCTTCTGGCACGCCGGCATCAATAAAGGCGCCTAATAACATATTACCGCTAATTCCGGAAAAACAATCTAAATATATTACTTTCATTTCTATCACCTCATGCTGTTAATCATGCTAGCTAAACGTCCTGCCCCGAAACCGTTATCGATATTTACTACTGCAATACCTGCAGCACAGCTATTAAGCATGCTTAGAAGCGCTGCTAAACCGCCAAAATTAGCACCATAACCCACGCTGGTAGGAACAGCGATGACTGGCTTAGCGACCAATCCTCCCACCACACTGGCAAGAGCCCCTTCCATGCCGGCCACGACGATGACAACATTGGCTTTTTGAAGTACATCTTGCTGTGCTAATAGTCTATGGATTCCGGCAACACCGACATCATAGACGCGTTGTACCTTATTGCCCATAATCTCGGCAGTTAGTGCGGCTTCTTCGGCCACTGGCATATCACTCGTACCAGCACTAACAATCAATATAAATCGGTCATCGTCGACCTTTATTTCGCCTCGTCTCACCATAATAATTTTGGCAATGTCATAATACTCAGCATCGGGAATAACAACTTGTACTGCAGTGTACATTTCTTTGGTCGCTCGCGTTGCTAAAATATTGTTATTTTGTTTTGTGAGACATTCTACAATTTGCACTACCTGGTCGACTGTCTTGCCTTGACAGTAAACGACCTCTGGAAATCCCTGACGAAGTGCGCGGTGGTGATCAATTTTAGCAAAGTGCAAATCCTCATATGGTAAGATTTTAAGTTTTTCTAACACTTCTTTTTCACTTAGCTTGTCGGCGTGAAAATCTCTTAGAACTTCACTTACTGCATCTAAATCCATGGGTTAGGCCCCCTTCAAGCTTTCGTTCATACTTCCGGTCCGGTATCCAGTAAGATCTAATGTTACATATTTAAACCCAAGTTGGCAAAAAAATTCTGCTATGATCTTGGCATTCTGTGATGTGGCCAGCACTGAAATGTTCGTTTGATCAACTTCAATGCGAGCTAAATCGCCATGATGTCGAACACGGAGCTGCCCAGTACAAAGCTTGCGTAAAAACTCCTCGCCTTCTTCTACTTGGCGAAGTTTATCTGGCGTTATTGGCTGTCCATAGCTTAAACGCGATACCAGGCAGGCTGCACTAGGGCGATTCCAAGTAGGAAGCCCCCACTCTTTCGACATCTCTCTAATATTGGCTTTAGTGAACCCAGCGTCAAGCAAGGGGCTCTTGATGACACCCAATTCTTCAATGGCTTTCATGCCTGGTCGATAATCATCTAAATCATCAAGATTACTTCCTTCTACCACCCAAGAATAACCATGATCGCCAGCCCATTTAATCAGGCCTGAAAATCGGTCTTTTTTACAAAAATAACAGCGTTCCCGTGTATTTGCGATAAATAACGGATTATCAAATTCAGTCGCCGGTAATAGGCGGTGTTCAATGCCTAGTTTGTAGGACAGATCTTTGGCTTCTGCTTTTTCCCGAACGGTTAAACTATCAGAGTAAGCTGTTACAGCAACTACTTTATCGCCAAGAACTTTTTTTGCAGCAGCGGCGAGAAAGGTGCTATCTACGCCACCGGAAAAGGCAACTACGACGCTTCCCAGTTTCTCTAGCTCACCATAAAGTTTAGTTAATTTTGCATCTAATTCTGCCATTATTTTGCCTCCTCCAGAATTTAAGAAAAAGACATAATTTCGTACAAGAAATTATGTCGAAAATTCATGGGTTTACTCATCATATATATTATTGTACAAAATTAGCAAAAATCCTGTCGATTTCCCTAATTTTGCAGTGGTATTTTATATGAGCTTTTTAATATGCTTTCCAAGGTTTCAATTATTTTAAGTTCTGTTTCTTCCAGTAAGGTAATGGTGTGATTAAGTAAGAGGAAATTTGGGGTTATTCTGGTTTGATACATTCGCTCAACAAGCTCCAAATGACTAATCGCTGTTTCTAGATGCTCAGCAGCTAATAAAACCTGTGTCGAAAGCAATTTCTCCAGTAAGATATAGTTATAGATTTGCTGGGCTTCGATTGCCTTAGTAAACCCTTCGCTATTACCATGATTTAAGATGAACGTATAAAAGTTTAAGGTAAACCCTTGAAAGGAACGATTACCTGCTAGAGATAAGTCATTGTATAAAGGGAAAATGTATTGCACAGCTTGATTTATATTGGCGTCCTGTGCTCGCATTAATGTAAGTACGTCGTTAAAGTCATTACCCTGCATCTTTTCACCTCCTGAAATGTTTCAATATATTATATTCAGTCCTATAGCTTTATGTTTACAACATGGACAGTGTGAATCAAAAAACCGTACGCTTTTGCGTACGGTTTGCAACTATGTGGATGATAAAATTCCGGCCAGTTCATATACTTGAGGATTAATACCGAACTTATAGTTATGAACATCATCATAAGGTACAGTAACGATTCGGCCTTGTTGATACGCCACCAAGCGGTTTGTTTCACCTTTTATAATTGTGTCTACAGCGACTGCTCCCATGCGACTGGCCGTAATATTGTCCAGCGCTGACGGGCTGCCACCTCGTTGAATATATCCTAATACCGTAACATGAGGTTTAAAAGTAGTACGTTCTGCTATTTGCTCAGCAATATCATAGCCCTTGGCTATACCTTCGGCGACAAGGACAATACTGTAGAGTTTACCGCGCTTGTAGCTTTTGATAAGGCCTTGACACACTGCATCTATATCAACAGGTTTCTCCGGGAGCAATATCACTTCCGCTCCACCTGCTAAACCGGCCATTAATGCAATATGTCCTGCACTGCGGCCCATAACCTCGATGATGGCGATCCGCTCGTGTGAAGCTGCAGTATCACGAATCTTGTTTGTTGCGTCTAAGACGGTATTGAGGGCTGTATCAAAGCCAAGTGTATACTCGGTCCCAGCCATATCGTTATCGATTGTCGCTGGGATAGTCACTGTCTCGATGCCTGCTTCGGTAAGGGTCATTGCACCAGCCATGGAGCCATCGCCGCCAATGATAACAACATAATCGATGTACCTTTCCTTAAGTTGGCTGATAGCAGTTTCAAAGCCTTCAGGCGTTTTAAAGGCTTCACTGCGGGCCGTTCTAAGAATTGTGCCGCCATGTTGAATTGTGCCGCCTACGGAGTGGGACTGCATTAAAGCAAACTGGCCGTTAATTACACCCTCAAAGCCTCGTTCAACTCCGAAAACTTCAAATCCATTATAAATTGCGGTACGTACCACGCTCCGGATTGCAGCATTCATACCAGGCGCATCTCCTCCGCTAGTTAAAACAGCAATTCGTTTGACCATTATTAGCCTCCTGTTGTTATATCATAGATAATTTTCACATTAGACACTAGTAGAGCTATTTGTATCTTCTGTTTTTTTGAGTTTTTGCTTGAGTCGGTCAATGAGTAAATATACCAACGGAACTACAATTAGCGTTAAAATGGTGGAAGTAATCAGTCCACCGACAAGCACAACGCCCATTGATGAACGCAGTTCCGCTCCAGCCCCAAGGCCAAGGGCCACAGGGAGCATCCCAAAAATCATGGCCATTGTTGTCATTAATATTGGTCGTAATCTAGTTGTACCAGCTGTTATTAAAGCGTCAATAATTGGAAACCCCTTGGCTCGCAGTTGATTGGTATAGTCAACTAATAGTATCGCATTTTTTGTTACAAGTCCCATAAGCATTATAGCACCTATTAGGGACATTATATTAATTGTTTTGGCTGAAATCAGGAGTCCTAAGATAGCACCCACTAGCGAAAATGGTAGAGAGATCATTATGGTCAGCGGATGAACAAAGCTTTCAAACTCTGCAGCTAATACCATGTAGATTAGAACGATCGCTAAAAGCAAGGCTTTGGCTATCTCTAGAAATGAATCCTGCATTGTTTGGGCCTGACCAACAAATTTATAAGTATAACCTAATGGCAAGTTAAGATTAGGCATCATATCACGGATTTGTTGGAGAACTTCACCAGATGATACTCCTACTGTATTTGCATAAACAATCACTTGTCGCTGACGTGCTTCACGATCAATCTGTGTTGGACCTGACGATATTTTAACATCGGCTATATCAGCAAGCCGAACAAATGTACCTGTTTTTGTCGAAACTCGGAGATTTGACACATCATCATAGCTTAACCGATTTTGTGGAAACATTTGTACGCGGATACTATAATCACTATCACCAATATTAAATTCATTATTTGCTGTTACGCCTAAAAAGGCAGCTTGCACAATATTACCCACCGAGGTAGCATCAACGCCTGCATCACCAGCACGTGCGGGATCTAATTTTATATGAATTTCAGGCTCAAACTGCTCACTTGAGATGTCAACATCAGTTGTTCCAGGAATTTGACGAATATAATCAGCTAACTCGGCAGCCTTATGTGACAAGATGTCTAGTTCAGATCCGCGCAAGCCTATTTGTACTGGCCGAGAATCCCCTCTGCCGACCCCTTGGTTATTTTGTACGGCAACTTTTAAACCCTCAATACTTCTGAATTTAATTCGAAGCATATCCATAATGTCCGACATACTACGCGAACGATCGCTTGACGGAGTAAGGCGAACTCCAATCATGCCTTTATAAACAGGTTGACGCTGCTGGCCGATAATAAGGAACGCCGATTTTAATTCAGGAATGGTTAGTACTTCATTTTCAATCGGAGCAACCAATTCCTTCATTCTGTCCATAGAAGTACCGGCGGGGGCGGTTAATGAAATGTTAAATTCTCCTGAGTCGTAAGTCGGTTGAAATTCAGTCCCAAGAAAAGGTACCAGCAAGACATTAAGAAATAGCGATAATATGGCAAGCGCAACAAGCTTTTTCGGACGTTTAAGCGCCCAGGTCAGAATGGTTTGGTAGGTATTTCGAAAGTTCAAAAAGCCATTTTCCCAAATGTCAAGAATCTTTTGCAGCCACGCTAAGTGTCCGGTAAGTTTTTTCGGCCCGTCATTATTGCTTTTTAACCAATAGGCCGCGAGCATAGGAGTGAGTGTAAAGGCTACAAACAGTGAGAATGCAACGGCAAAGGCTACTGTGAGACCAAATTGTTTAAAAAATTGGCCGATAATTTCATTCATGTTGCCAACAGGTACAAAGACTGCAAGAATGGATAGTGTTGTAGCTAGTACTGCCAATGCAATTTCTGTTGTACCGATTCTTGCCGCTTCCATTGGGCTTTCGCCTTTTTCGATATGCCTGAAAATGTTTTCTACAACAACAATAGCATCATCAATCAATATGCCTACTGCCAAACTAAGTCCCATTAAGGACATGTTATTAAGCGTGAAATTCATTGCTTTCATTAAAAAAAAGGTGGCAATAATCGATGTTGGAATGGCAATAGAAGCGATGATCGTCGCCCTGGTATTTTGGAGAAAGAGAAAAGTAATTAATACCGCAAGCATACCGCCAAAAAAAAGGGACATCATTACGTCTTCAACATTATCATGAATATAAAGCGAGCTGTCACGCGTAATAGTGACCTTAATATCGGATGGTAAAACTGAAGTTTCCATTTCCTTCATGGCAGCCTTGACACGATCGGCAACGTCGACAGTGTTGGTACCTGATTGCTTTTGTACAGAGATAACTACGCTTGGTGTGCCATTTGTCCGCGCATAGTTTCGCTCTTCTGTCCAACCATCGCTTACGGTAGCAACATCACCAATTTTGACAAGGTGACCATTTTGATTGGAAACAATAATATTTTTCATTTCATCAAGACTCTTGTATCGTCCGATAGTTCGAACAGTCAACTCTGTTCCCTTTTCATTGACTCGACCGCCCGGGGTATTCATATTATGGGAATTTACGACATCAAGAATTTGCTGAAAGCTTATATTGTAAGCCTCTAATTTTTGAGGGTCAACGAACAAGTGAATTTCCCGCAATGAAGCGCCAAAAACGTTGACTTCAGCGACACCGTCAAGACGCTGAAGTTCGTCTTTTACGATATCTTCAGCTAATTTACGAATCTCACCACGTTCGCGCACATCAGAAGCCATACTAAAGTAAACAATTGATTGTGCTGTAATGTCGTAACGCTGTACAACTGGTTCGTCGATTTGGTCAGGGAGACGCCGACGAACACCAGCAACCTTCTCTCGTACTTCATTAGCAGCCAGCTTAGGGTCTGTGCCAAATTCGAATTCTATCAAGACTTGTGATGTACCTTCGCGTGACACTGAAGACAGGGTTTTTATACCTGCAACAGAGCTTACGGCATCTTCTACCTTTTTAGTAATTAGGCTTTCCATTTCTTCAGGCGAAGCGCCTTTATACGTAACTGTCACGGTGACTATGGGAAAATCAACATCGGGATATAAGTCAATGCCTAATGACGAATATGAACCTAGCCCAAATACCACAAGAAGCATAACCAGCATTATAGTGAACACCGGACGCTTAATGAAGGTCGCTATCTCCATTAAATGCCACCCGCCTTAGATTCGGATGGTGCCCTTATTGCAGAACCGTCCTTCAACTTATTTTGTCCTGCAACCACGATTTTTTCACCTTCATTCAGACCATCGAGAACTTCAGCCCAGCCACCGCCAACAAAGCCGACCTGAATCACACGCTGTTGGACTTTGTTATCTGCATTTACCACGTAGACAGATTTTTGATCCTCACGCAGCACTAAAGCTTTTTCTGGAACAGCTAAGGCACCTTGACGGACTTGTCCGGGAATCGCTGCTTTTGCGAACATTCCGGATTTAAGTATGCCATCACTATTCGGTATCGTAATTTCGGCAATGAATGTTCTTGCTGGTAAGACTGCCGCCGGCGAAATACGAGTAATCACACCTTCAAATTCTTGACCGCCTAAAGCGTCAACGGTGACTTTTACCTTAGTGCCAACTAATAACTGGCTTATTTGGGCCTCCCCGATGATAGCTTTGGCTAATAATGACGAAACATTGGCTACGCTGACAATCGCAGTACCCGCCTTGGCATAAACGCCGGACTGTAGATAACGCTTAACAACTACACCGTTGCGCGGCGCATAAATGTTAGCATTGTCAAGCCTTGCCTGTAATAAATTGAGATTCCCCACTGCTGACCGTACCTGTCCTGCATATAAGTTGCGTTTTGTCCGAGCGTTATCGAGCGACTGCGCCGATAACGCACCTTGCTGAGTCAAAGCTTCAGTTCGTCTTAATTCAAGCTCTGCTTGTTCGAGGTTTGCCTGGCTTGATAAAAGATTACCCTCAGCCTGGACTACTTGAGCGGAAAGCTCATTCGTATCAAGAACGGCGATGATCATACCTTCTGACACAGTATCACCTTCGTCAACCTTTAACAAATCAATACGACCGTCTACTTTTGATGAGATATCGGCAATCCATACTGGTTCCAGGTTAGCCGAAAAGTTCAATATTGGGTTAATGTCAGTTCTTGAAACGGCCGCTACTTCAACTGCTACAACTTGACCTTGTGACATTTTCGCTGCACGCTGTTTGTTAGTAGTGATGTTAGAATAGATACGGTAAGAGATAATACTGGCTAATACAATTATGATAGCGGTAACAATAAATATTGTCTTTTTTTTCTTTGCGGAAGCCAATCTACCACAC
Source organism: Negativicutes bacterium (assembly GCA_028707635.1). Taxonomy (GTDB): domain Bacteria; phylum Bacillota; class Negativicutes; order JAAYSF01; family JAAYSF01; genus STF2-20. The sequence goes on along the minus strand of JAQWAQ010000050.1, from coordinate 5,068 downwards.
CTCTGCTAATTAGTAATTGCTCGTATAATGTTCGACTAGCAGGTCAACTATCCTGCAAATAAGTAACGTTTTTTTGAAATGAGGGGAAATATTGCTAAATTGATATTAGTAGCAATTACGGTTAAATTTTTTGGTGATCAATTTTAAAGGAGCGGTCAGATGACCGCTCCTCAATGTTAGATTCGGCGTATTGTGCAGCACTTAAGATCGGACTCATGGGATGTGCCGCCGACGACAATTTCAGGAATCCGTATGGTTGGCTGGGCATCAGATACCGGTGCACTTTGCCCGCCTTTGCCGCAAGTCCCGATTGTATATCCTAAATCGTTTCCTACCATATCAACCATTTTTAAAACTTCTGGGCCGTTGCCTGTTAAAGTAGCGCCCCGAACGGCATGGGCGACAGAGCCGTTTTTTATAAGGTAGCCTTCTGCAACGTCAAAAACAAAGTCCCCATTGACTGTATTGACCTGGCCGCCTCCCATTTTCTTTACGAGCAGTCCGTTTCTAATGGATTTGACAATTTCTTCAGGGTCATCTTTGCCCCGATCAATATATGTGTTACGCATACGAGGAATTGGTTTATGCTCGTAAGATTCTCTACGACCGTTGCCGGTTGGATGAACGCCAGCCCGCTTGGAAGTGAGATAATCGTACATATATCCTTTTAAAATACCATTCTCAATAAGAACATTTTTCTGGGTCTCGAAACCCTCATCATCAAATCTTAGTGTGCCATATTTATGTGGGATTGTTCCGTCGTCTACGACAGTGACAAACTTTGAGGCAACTTGCTGGTTTTCTTGGCCACCATACACTGACAGGCCTTTTTGAACAAGGTCAGCCTCAAGTCCATGTCCGCATGCTTCGTGAACCATTGTTCCACCTGCATCAGCCGACATAACTACAGGCATTTTCCCTGCCGGAGCTGGTTTAGCCTCTAATAAAGTTACTGCGCGATTTGCGGCTCCTTTGCCAATATCGGCAGCTTTGTTGTTAGCCAGAACTTCAAAGCCTTGGTTAGTGCCAACCGATTCAAAGCCGGTCTGAATTTCGGCGCCTGATGCCGCAATTGCATTCACTGACAGCCTCGTTCTTACTCGCTGATCCTCTACTAGACGGCCTAATGAGTTGGCAATCGTGACATTTTGAACAACGTCACCATAACTAGCCATGACTTGCTTAATACGATGATCAATACTACGGGCGGCACTATTTGCTTCTTCAACAGCGGCTACCTTATCATCGATTTTTATATTAGTCGGCATTTTTTTTATATCAAGGTCTAGGTCGGGAACTACTTTTCTAAGATCAATGTTCACATCAGCATGACTTCTTTTTGCAGCCTGGCTTGCAATATTTGCTACGTCCAGTAAGTCGGCTTTTGTCACCTTATTAGTATAGGCATACGCAGTTGTATCGCCATAGATCACGCGGATACCAGCGCCAATATCTGTGCCTGATTTAATTCGTTCGATCCTGTTTTCTTCACAGGCGACCATAGTTGTGGAGCGATTTTCAATAAATATATCGGCAAAATCGCCGCCATGCTGTAATGCGGTGTCCAGTATCTCACCTAATACTCGGCGGTCTAGCATGCTTAACCATCCCCTTATATCAACTTCTTAAGTAAATTTTGGAGTTACTTCTATAGTTTATTAGATTCAGGGTGTGTTTATGTAATTTCATTTAAGGCTGCCGCAATAATTGCATCAGGCACATTATTTACAATTGTTACTTGCCCTAAGTCTTTGATAAGAACCCAGTTTAGCTTGCCGTTTATAACTTTTTTATCTCTGACTAGAAGCGGCAAGATTTTATCAGCTGGGCAGTGAGCTGCTTTTAACGGCAAATGAAATTTTGTAATACAATGACAGATTTTCTCAACAACTTCAGCCGAACAAAGCCCCATATGATAACTAATAAGGGCAGCGCCGTGCATGCCGATTGCAACAGCTTCGCCATGGTTGTACTTTTCAAAATTTGTGTAGGCTTCAATAGCATGACCAATCGTATGTCCAAAGTTGAGAATGGCCCGCAGTCCAGTCTCCCTCTCATCTGTGCTGACGATATCGGCTTTTATTTGGCAGGACCTGTGGATTATTTTGATGATTGTCTCAGGTCTTTTCATTAAAATATCATTAGAGTTTTGTCTTAGATAATCAAAAAAATCACAATCAGAAATTACTCCGTATTTAAGGACCTCGGCCAGACCAGTGTATAGCTCGCGCTCTGGCAGGGTATCAAGAAACAACGTGTCAATAAAGACTAGTTCCGGTTGATAAAATGCTCCGATAAGATTTTTCCCTAGAGGGTGATTAATGGCAACTTTACCTCCGACGCTTGAATCAACCTGAGCTAATAGGGTTGTTGGAATCTGAATAAACGGAACCCCTCGCAAATAAGTTGCCGCAATGAAGCCGGCCAAATCACCCACTACGCCACCGCCTAGAGCCACAATTGGTGACTTGCGGTCAAGTTTGCTTTCGATGGCTTTTGTATATATATCCATAGCATCAGTAGCTGATTTTGATTGTTCACCTGGATCTATACTATAGTGTTCTGTAGAGAAGCCAACAGAGTTAAGTACCGCAGCAATCTTATTACTATACAGCGGTGCTACATTGCTGTCAGAAATGATTAAAGCGTTAGAACTAAACTTCATTTGCGTGAATTGGTTAGCCAGCTCACTAATCCAATTTGTGCCGATATGGATGTCATAACTGTCTGATCCTAATTTAACCTTAAGTTCAGCCACGCAAAAACCCTCCCTCCCGTAAAAATGTCACTATGATATCAACGACTTGATGGGGCGTGTAGTTTGTTGTATCAATAGTAAGATCGCTTGCGCCATACAGCAATTCCCTCTCACTGAGCATTTTTTTAATAAGTTGCTCTCGATCCGGATGATTGATCAGGGGGCGATTATTACGCCTCCCCGTTCTTTCCAAAATTGTTTGGGGTGATGCAGTTAGCGTTATAAGCACGCTATTGGATCTTAATCGGCTCATGTTTTCGGGGGACAAGACGACACCCCCGCCAGTGGAAATAACAGAGTGAGTATAACGAGAGACTCTGGCAATTACTGCGGCCTCTTTGGTGCGAAAGAAGGACTCACCATATTTTTGAAAAATCTCGGGAATGGGTATGCCACATCCCTTCTCGATTTTTTTATCAGTGTCAATATATGGGCGTTTTAAGCGGCTTGCAAGGAGACGGCCGACTCTGCTTTTACCGGTGCCCATAAAACCGATTAATACTACATTCCTCATAATCAGCATCGATTGATTCGAAGATTATAGTTTTCTATGGCCTTTAACAAATCAGCCATGTTGTCACCACCGAATTTTTCGATTACTGTTTCGGCTAAAACAATGGCTGCCATGGCTTCACCAACTACTGCCGCCGCCGGTACTGCACAGGCGTCACTCCGTTCAGTATTGGCTTTTACTGCAGCATTCGTTTTTATATTAACTGACTGCAAAGGAGTCATCAAGGTGGGGATAGGTTTCATGACAGCTCTTACGATTATATTCTCACCATTACTCATGCCACCTTCAATACCGCCAGCATGATTCGTTGTTCGATAATAGTCGCTCCCTGTATCGTAAAAAATTTCATCATGCGCCAGACTACCCGGCAGATCAGCATAAGTAAAGCCTTCGCCGAGCTCAACCCCTTTTATTGCCGGAATTGACATCAGTGCTGCTGTTAGTTTGGTGTCTAAGCGACGGTCCCATTGGATGTGGCTGCCAAGGCCTGGTAACAGGTTGGCTACAACAATTTCAAATATTCCTCCTAGCGTATCGCCGGCTTGCTTAGCCTTGTCGATGATAGCTTTCATGGTTAATTCAGTTTCTTTGTCCACACAGCCAGTATCTGTTGAATTATTATTTTTTATTGCCGAGAAGTCGACTTTCTTTTCTAGTTTAACTCCACCGATATTTATAACATGCGAAGCTATCTCCATATTACAGGTAGCTAATAAGAATTGCTTCATTATAGCACCGACAGCTACTCTGGTTGCAGTTTCACGAGCGCTGGCCCGTTCAAGAATATCCCTGATATCTTCCCGATCATACTTTAAGACGCCCGTTAAATCAGCATGGCCTGGCCGCGCGTTAGTGACAGCCTCACCAGTCTCTGGCCCCATCACCGACATGCGATCAAGCCAGTTTTCCCAGTCACGGTTAGTAATTTTTATTGTTATCGGATCGCCTAGCGTTTTGCCAAACCGCACCCCTGATAGAATTTCAGCCTTGTCTTTTTCAATCGTCATTCTACCACCGCGGCCATAGCCTTGCTGTCGTCGGGTCAAATCTTGGTTTATCTGGTCTATATTAATCATGAGTCCGGCTGGCAATCCTTCAATAATAGCCGTTAGGCATTGTCCGTGTGATTCCCCAGCAGTAAGAAAACGTAACATAAGTATCACTCCTTTAAAGTTAGAGCCAACCTATTTCTTAGCTGGCTCAGCGGCATTAAAATTTGCGGTTACGCCATAGCTGTAAAGTGAAATTGTTAGCTTGCTTTCAAGAATATTTTGCTGTGATTGAGTCGTAATATTTGTTACCATGGCAAATCGTGGTAGATTTTCTATTTTATCAAGGAATTTAAGCGTCTGGAAATAAGGTCCTTTTATGATGATTTCAATAGGAATTTCCCGGTAGCCGTTTTTGTTTAAAACTGTGCCAAGTTTAATGTGTGATACTTGTACCTGACAGTCATAGGCTACTTTGTTTAATTGAAACAGGTACGCACTAACGTCCGGTTGATTAGGCAATAGCTGGTCAACTAACGTAGCACCGCGATTCACTTCACTTACGTATTCATCCGAATTGGGGTGAGCAAGGGCAAATGTTTCAATCATAGCGACCTGTTGTTGCTCAAATTGTAACTCATTTTCTAACGCTGACATGCGTTGAATTTTCGGCGATAAGATAATAAAATAAAAAGCCCAGAGAATAAACACTATAAGAACAAGGAATAGATAGTTCTTGTATTTTAATTGGAGTGCATATAGGTCAAAGCTCACTATTTCATCCCCCTAAGCTTAACGATAATTTCA
>JAQWAQ010000049.1 GCA_028707635.1 Negativicutes bacterium | reverse complement strand
CATGGGATGATGATATAGATTTAGCCATGCCCAGACCGGATTTTGATTATTTCATCGAACTTACAGAAAAAAAAATATTATGTAAAAACTATTCTATTTTTAATGAATTGCATCCTTATTTAAAATTGTTTGATAACCGAACAATATTTGAAGAAAAATTTATAAAAGAAAATCTTTATTCTTATGGGTTGTTCATTGATATATTTCCGATTGATGGTGTGCCTCAAGAACATTTAATAGATGAGCATTTCTGCAAAATTGACAAATATAAAAGAAAATTTGATAAGTCCTTGATGAAAATAGATGGACAGGGCTTATTAAAATTAACTTATGGTCTCATTTGCTGGGCGCCTTTTCGTATAATGGGACATAAAAGATATTGCCGTAAAATTGAGCTTGAAGCGAAAAAGTATAGTTTTGATTCTTGTGACAATGTATCGGTTGCGGTATGGGGATGGGGACGTAAGGACATTTCTTCAAAAAAGGCCTTACTTAATCGTATTAAAATGAGATTTAGGGACAGAGAATTTTGGTGTCAGAGCAATTACGTTGAAAATCTTACATTAAAATACGGTGATTATATGCAGCTTCCACCAATTGAAAATCAGCAGGAATCTCATGGAAATGCTTATTGGAAGGAATAGCAAAGCTCAAAAAGGTTTTATTTGTGCTGTATGTTCCCTGGCACATTCACCGAAACTATTTTCCTCTTGACAACAAAAAACCATATCAAGGTATTACTATGTCAATTAATTTGCACTAGGTTGGCTCGTTTAATAATTGATAACTAAATTAGGGGGTTAATAGAATGATTATAGGCTATACAACGGGCGTTTATGATTTGTTTCATATTGGTCATCTAAACTTGCTAAAAAATGCAAAAGGAATGTGTGATCGATTAGTTGTAGGTATAACAACGGATGAACTTGCACAATACAAAAATAAAAACCCGGTTATTCCTTTTGAGGAAAGACTTGAAATAGTTAGAAATATTAAATTTGTAGATGCGGTTGTCCCACAAGAAGACATGGACAAACTCCTGATGTGTAAAAAGATTAAAGCTAATATACTTTTTGTAGGCGATGACTGGTACGAAACACCAAAATGGCAGGAATATGAAAAAAATTTCCAAAAAGAAGGGATTCGCATTATGTATTTCCCATATACTAAAGGTATTTCTTCAACTAAAATTAATGCAATATTGGAAGAGAAACGCAAAAAAAACAAAGACGGATAATCAGTGTTTTAATTCATTCCATTGATTCAGGAGGAATTAATGATAGAGATAAATAGGAAATTCTGTGCCAGTTCATATCTCATGTTTAGAGCCATTCATAATGAAAAAGTCTCGTTCTCCAAAAGGAAAAAACCTAATATTGTGAATCTGGCATTTGATCGGATTCCTGTAAATAATAGTGATGATCTGATTGATGCATTAAGACTGCAAGTAAACGAAGCAACGGCAGATGGCATGGCTGCACTGGCTCTAAGTGGGGGAATAGACTCGGCAATTCTTGCCAAGTTTATGCCAAAAGGTTCCATGACATATACTTTTAAGTGCATTGTGCCGGATGTAAACGTGACGGACGAAACTTCTGCTGCTGCTAGATTTGCGGAAATTAATGGCCTGAAAAATGAAATCATCGAAGTATTTTGGGAGGATATGGAAGCTTACGCCCCGTTGCTCATGCAGCATAAAGGCGCGCCAATCCATTCAATAGAGGTACAGATATACAAAGCAGCTTTAAGAGCAAAGCAAAGTGGTTTTACAAAGATGATTTTCGGCGAAAATGCTGATATCATATATGGTGGCATGGATGGTTTGTTGTCCAAAGATTGGTTGTTTGGAGAATTTGTTAATAGGTATTCTTATATAATGCCGTATAAAGTATTAAAAGATAATTTACTCATTTTGGAACCGTTTAAGGAATTTGAAAATAACGGCCACATAGATGGCCATCATTTTATAAACAAATATTTCCGCCAAGAAGCGTTAGGTACTTATAACAACGCTTGTCAATTATGCAAGGTAAAATTTATCGGCCCATTTTCAAAAACTTACATGAATATTCCAATCGACTACGTCAGAATAAGAAGTGGGGAAACAAAATATCTAGTCAGGGAAGCTTTCTCAAAGCTGTATCCTGGTTTTGAGCAACGTTCTAAGATTCCTATGCCTAGACCAATGAATGAATGGATGAAAAACTGGTATGGACCAAAGAGAAATGACTTTTGGCCGCATTGCTCGGACTGTATGGATGGTGATCAGAAGTGGATGATATATGCACTGGAGCAATACATGAACATTTTGGATGCCGAGGTTGAAATATGATTTGGGAGAAAAAAAACGTCGCTATAAGAAGCACAGACAACTATAGGCTTCAATCAGTAAAAAAAGTACTTAATGAAATTTTTCAGGATTTGGGATTATCAAAAGAAAATCCGCTTGGAGGTATAGTTAAACCGGGAAACAAAGTGTTTATAAAGCCTAATTGGGTGGCTTCACGATGGCGGGAATCATGCCTTCACAAAGATTATCTATATTCTGTTATAACCCATCCTTCAGTTATCGAGGCGGTAACAGATGAAGTGGCAGTTGCCCTTCAAGGTAAAGGGGAAATAGTCATTGCAGACAATCCGTCAATTGACGCCGATTTTAGCGAATTAATGGATTTTACAGGTATCAAAAAATTAGAAAATAAATATGATATTTCTTGCAAGATATACGATTTGAGACCATTGGTTTGCAATGATCTTGTGAATTACGGTAAAAAAAATAAAATGGTCTCGAGAGTGGGAGATCCCGAAGGTAATGTTCAAATCAACTTGGGTAATGAATCTCTCTTTTATAATGTTGATTCTAATCTTTTTCGGGGAGTATTTGACGAGAGAGAAGATACCATTGCGGCACATACAAAGGATGTTCAGCTTTACACGTATTCTAGCAGCTTATATAATTCGGATGTTTACATTTCTGTACCTAAGCTTAAAACCCACCAGAAAGTAGGTACGACATTAAATCTAAAAGGGTTAGTCGGTGCCATAACAGATAAGAATCAACTGGTGCACTGGAGAGTGGGATATCCGGAAGTAGGAGGTGATGAATACCCAACTAAAAGCAGCTATGTAACGGGCCAAAAAGCAAAAGTTACACATCGAGGAGCTTGGCCTGGCAACGATACTATCTGGAGGATGGTAGTTGATTTGTATAAGGGGCTTTTGAAAAGGGAGAGAAAGTATTTTACCGTGATTGATGGTATAATTGCTGGTGAAGGTCAGGGACCTTTTTGCCCAACATCGAAGTTTGCAAATACACTTATTGCGTGCGACGATTTGTTGGCAGGCGATATTGTTGCAACAAGGCTTATGGGCTTTGATCCACAAAAGATCAGCTATTTAAAATACTTAATAGACGACTTGCAGATAAGGTATAGTGATATAAAAGTAATCAAAGAAGGCAGGACTGTGACTGCCTTTTTTGAGGACAAAACGAGGTATTTAGATTTTGAATTACCAGATGCGTGGGAAGTGATAAAAATGTCTTAGGTCACTTTTTGAACTTTTAAAACTTTTGGCCGTGAACAAACTTGAGGACTTGACGATAAAATTGAAAAGGTGGACAGTTACTTAATAATTAGTTGTACGAAGATGGACGTGACTTGCCAATTGGGTAAAAAAGGTGGTCAGTTACCTCCTGGATTGTTTCGCAGCAATCAAATAAAGAAGGATTTTAAAACATGACCACCCAAGAGCTTATTAGGAAGCAAAATAAGTTTGCTTATGTCTTATGAGTTTAATTCTTAGCCTTGTAAATTCTGCATGCTGTATAATTTAAAAAGTAAAATCTATAACATATTCAATAATCGGACTAGCTTTTTAAGCAACACTTTTATGCAGTATCTTATGACCCTTGCCACTTATGTATTTCCTCTGATTACTTTTCCATATTTTACACGTATCTTGGAGCCAAAAACTTATGGTGTTATCACTTTTATTACAGCGACAATGACTTATCTTCAACTATTGGTTGATTTTGGTTTTAATTTGTCGGCTACAAAGGATATTGCCGAAAATCAGACAGATGAAAAATATATTGGTGTTGTTTTGGGAACGGTGACCGAAGCAAAAATGTTTTTGTTGCTGCTTTCGTTTGTTATTTACTCTGTTTTGATATTCAATATTCCTTTATTGAAGAAAAATATATTATTATCATATCTTTATTTTGGTCCAATTATATTATCGGTGTGGATACCAGATTATTTATTTCGCGGTATTGAGCAGATGGGGATGATAACAGTTAGATTTGTTGCCTCCAAAACAGTTGCGACTGTTCTGACATTTGTCCTAGTTTTATCACCCAAAGATGTAATGTGGATTCCAATTCTTAATATATTAGCATCGCTTATCACGGTGGCTCTAACATGGTATCAAATTAAGAAACGACTTAAAATTAATATTTACTTTGTGACAATCCATACTGTTAAAGAAAAATTGCAGGAATCATTTATATATTTTGTTTCGTCATTTGCAACAACAGCATACGGCGCCATAAATACAGTTATGATTGGTGTCTTGGCTTTGCCAGCCGAGCAAATTGCCTATTGGGGAGTGAGTTACACCTTAATTACTGCAGCACAATTTGTATTTTACCCAGTGATCAATAGTTTATATCCACACATGGCAGCAAGAAGAGACTTTGATCTTGTAAAAATGATTCTGAAGCTATTTATGCCTGCAATCATAGTTACTACTATTGCCGTATTTTACTTTGCTGCACCTATTATTTTGTTTTTTTCAGGTAAAAACTACGCAGAGGCCGTGCCAGTATTCAGAGCAATGCTTTTTGTATTGGTCTTTTCTTTCCCGGCAATGGTGATTGGTTTTCCTGTTTTGGGGGTTATTGGGAAAGTCAAGCAAACAACTACTACAACAATATTATCTGGGATCTTTCATGTTGTCGGACTATTTCTACTTGCGTTTGTTGGTAAGTTTACAGTCGTCAACATCGCTATATTAAGAAGTTGTACAGAGGGTATGTTATTAGGAACCAGAATGACTCTATTAGTTCGGTACAGAAGTTGTTTCTTTACAGCCCATACAAAAACGAACAGAGCAAAATTATCTGCTTAGTGAGAGTAAATCTCGAAGACTGTAATATTGTGGTAATAGGGTTAAATCTTTATTTGACTATAATAAGAAGTTTTATTCCACATAATAAAATGAAAAAATGCAACATGCCAGGATAAGGAATAAGTTATGAGTAATTTAATTTCAGTTATAATGCCGGTATATAATGCTGAACCTTTTTTACCCGAAGCTATAGATAGTATTTTAAATCAAACATATAAAAATTTTGAGTTTATTATTATTAATGATGGCAGTACAGATCGCTCAGAAGAAATTATAATGTCATACATAGATTCGCGAATTGTTTATTTGAAAAATGATAGTAACTTAAAGCTCATAAAAACATTAAACAAAGGGATAATGGCAGCTCGTGGAAAATATATAGCAAGAATGGATGCTGATGATGTAGCTATTAATAACTTATTTGCAAGGGAAGTGGAAGTTTTTGAACAAAATAAGAATGTCGATATTGTTAATGTGTTAACTTATAATTTAAGTGAAGATGGGACAATTCTCAGACCTAATAGGGCAAGACCTTGTATCAGTTCAGAAGCGATGACATTTATTAATGTTTTCCAAAATTTAATTACGCATCCTGGAGTTATGGTGAAAGCAGAGCTAATGAAAGAATATCAATACTTAGACGATGGCACAGTTGTTCATTTTGAAGACTATGATTTGTGGAATAGGATGTTCGCAGATGGGAAATATTGTCATACAATTAATGAAAGACTAATTAAATATAGGTTATCATCCACAAGCATAAACGCTACTCAATCTGCAAAGCGGTGGGATCATATCGTGAATTATACAGAAAAATATATAAGTGCGCGATTTGATTATATGTTTCCTGATTCATTTTGGAGAGCATATAGAAATTCTGAATCTATAAATGCACAAATTTTAATTTTCAATAATTTGAAAAAATATATCAATTGGATAATAAATAATAATAGGATTTCTTCAAGGGGACAAAAGGAACTTTACAAGTGGTTAACTAATTTTATGCTATTTAATGCAAAGTGTTATTTCCAAAACGAAAATTTTGTAAATAAAATGTTGACAGTTCCTTGGTTTTCTTACTTAGTATGTTTACATTTTATAAATAATTTTGAGTAAATAGATTTTCGGTCAAACTTAAGAGTTAGCATTGTGCAAGATAATTACTTATTATTAAAACACAGTAAGGTAAAATTACTATTACAACCTCCAGTTAGGAGGTTGCTAGTAGAGACATAATAAATCCAAAATAAAAAACCGAGTATTTTCGTGATAACATTTTTCACTGGCCCTCGGTTTCTGTATCATTCATATATTCCTTTAAATCATTTTCAAGGAAAATTCATTAATAGCAGCTGGCCCACTGTCAGTTCAATTTAAATACTATTCAGGACAAAAGCTTTTAACCAAAAATATTGTTCGCAATTAAGATAAAATATATAGAAACCATTTCAAAAACTCAATTTTTATGTCTCTTAAATTGATGAAATCAAAAGAATTGTTGTTAAAGCTAAAAGACTGGCGTTTTTCTTTGTCACGAATTCGTTATTTTTATTTTTTTGCATTAGCTTTTTTTCCGCTTTTTCTACTATCTTCATTTAGAAATGGATTAGGCACAGACTATTATCATTATGCTAATGCTTTCAAATATCCAGAACTATTCAATTCCGATGTCATGGGAGGGATGGATGTTTTATTTAAGAGTTTATTTGTTACATTACCTCGCTTAATTACCCATGATGAAATCATTTTCTTCTTATTGACATCATTTGTCATAAATTTTTTTTTCCTTAAATCAATATTTAAATATAGTCCAATTATATCATTATCGATATTGATTTATGTATTGCAGTTCTATTTCATATCATATAATGTTGTTCGCCAGTTTGTAGTCATCGCTTTATTTCTTTATTTTAATGTAAAATATCTGAACGATAAAAAATTTGTTTCCTATTATATTTTAGTCTTAATCTTAGCTCAAATTCACTTTTCAATGTATATAATGCTATTTTTCCCTCTCTTAGGAAGCCATAACTACAAAATAATAACTTATTGGTTTATATGGATAATTTCATTTATTTTGTTTTATATGTTATCATGCAATTTAATTAATATTTTACGATTATTTGAATATATTAGTTATTTATCAATTATTTCAGAAAAATTTTCCTTTGCTGGCGAGGCTATAAGCAATTTCTTTTTGGGTCTTTTTAAAAGTAATAACATCCTGCTATTAAAAAACGGCTTCTGCGTCATGTTTCTTTTCAGATTAAAGTATTTTAAGGAGAGTAATCACATTTATTGGTTTAATCTATTTTTATTTGGGGTAATAATTCAAAATATACTTGTCAATTTAGCGGTCTACGCAGTGAGGTTGAGTTATGTTGGAGATGTTGCATTATTAATGTTAGTACCATTATTTGTAAAATCATTTAAAGATAAGAATATTCGTGTAATAATTGTTTTATTAAGTGTTCTTTATTTTACTTTTATTTTTTACTATAGGTTCATCTTAATTGGTGAGAATGGAGTTTTTAAAGAGGATGCAGATTGGAATGGTTTTTAAAAAAGGGATCAGGGATACAAATTTCGCTTAAGCAATGAACTTTCTAAATAAGCGGCACCATTTGGAGACCCTACTGAAAAGAAAAAGTAAATATGCATATGAGGTAGTTATAAATGTTGAATTATTTTTCCAATACTAACTTCTTGGAGAACAACAAATGGCTAAAATATGTTTGCTAATAATCTCTTTATTGTTTGTCATGCCTCTCCAGGTTGGGGCGTTGGAAATTGTGCTCCCCGATAAGCCGGATTACTTTGAAATTAAAGCATCTGAAGAGATCAAAGCTCTATGTGGAAATGTTAAAGCGCTTAGAAAGGTGAAAGTGTACGTTGGTCGTGCCCGATCTAAAACTAACCTTTTTTCGAAAGATATTTTAGGAAAGATTAAAGAAGATGGCTTTGCGGTAGTTTCAGATAGCCGGAATGTAGCAGTCTATGGCAGACCTGGTCCTGGTGTGCTCTATGGTGTCTATGGCTTTTTCCGCCTATTAGGCGGTGAAATTTATGCTCATGATAGCATTAGATATCCAGACGATAAAGCCGTTCTTAAGCCCTTATCAGTTATACAGAATCCAGCCTTTTCTCTGCGGCGACTGGACTATGGCTTCTATTACTGGCCTAAAAAGATGCATAACGTCAACAACACCCGGCTTGGATTTTCTCCTAGCTTTATTCTTGACAGGGTTGCAACCATGGCCAATACAGAATGGTACGACCCTGATTCCAGGAGTGGGTATGAACATACCCAAGGGTCGTTATGCCCACCCAGGATTTACTTAAAAACCCACCCAGAATTTTTTGCCCGTGATGAAAAAGGTAATTCCTTGATTAACGAAAAGACTAGCGGTTCCTTAGTTCATCTCTGTTTATCGAATTCGAAGGTACGCCAAATTGCCAAGGAACGTCTTCTTAAATGGATGGAAAGTGCGCCAATGAGCACGTATTTCCAGATAGGTGAAGGTGATGATTTCAAATGGTGCCGATGCCCGGCATGCCGCAAATTGGATCCGAGAGGTATTATGTGCTTTGATGTTGCCTATGCAGGTGGCAAGTATCCGGCGCATCTGGCGGATCGAATGCTAAATTATGTAAACGATCTTGCTTCGGCGACCATGCTAAGATACCCAGAAAAAAAACTTTTAGTACTGGCCTATGATGCAACATCCCAGGTCCCAGTGTTTGAGAGACCAGCAAATAATGTCATAATGCTTTTATGTGCTGATCCACTTGCCGGGAATTTGTGCGCAGGGCACGCTTTTTGTTCAAAAAATTATGATTTTTGGAAACAATATAGTACTTGGAAAAATGTCATTGGTGTATCTAATATGGCCGTTTATGAATACATAATAAATTATAAAAACATTTACGCGCCATTCTTTTGTCTTGACTCCATGGCGATCAAGATAAAACGTTACCATGACGACGGAATCGATAAAATAGGTTTCAATGGACATCCTTATCTTTTTACTGAACTTTATTTTTACATTTTGGGCAAGTTACTTTGGAATCCCCAAGTAGATACTCGCATTCTGGAAAAGGAATTCTTGAATGCCTATTATGGTCCAGCTTCGGCACAGATGTCTAAAGTACTGGCCCTACTGCGGGAAAGCATGCAAAACCAGGTAATAGGATCGCACCAAACAATTTTCTCTATTTCTTCACCGCTTATAAATTCCAGGTATTGCGCCGCGGCTTACACGATTTTTTCCGAGGCAGAGAGGGTTGCGTCGAAAAATCCAAAAATTTTATGGCGGGTACGCTATGCCAAGCTTTGTGCTGTTCTCTGGGGTGACCTTGACCAGATGGTGAATCGAAATCCAATACCAAAATTACGCGAGCTAGCTATCATTTGCCGCGAAGCACCCGACCCCATGTTAATCCATCGTTTGACTTCCAACTTGAATATGACTTTTAAAACTTGGAGCAAAAAGCATTTCGGATTTGAGCTGGATGAGAAAACTTGGTTGGATGATCCGCGTTTCAAGTAAATTGCAAATTTTAAAAGATATGGTCAAAATTAGCTCCGGTGATTTATTGTTGATTAGGAGATTTATTATATTCAAAAACTTTATTCTTAACAAAATATTATGGAGGTGAAATTGGTAAAGACAGTGCTAGTTACAGGGGGCACAGGCTATATTGGCTCTCATACAGCTGTACAGCTGCTTAATCAAGGATTTTCAGTTGTTGTGTATGATAACCTTTGCAATAGTTCCAAACGTGTCATAGACCGTATAAAGAAAATAACAGGAAAGCATCTGGAATTTGTCTGCGGCGATATTCGAGATCATGAAGCTTTACGTCAGGTATTTAATAGTTACACAATAAATTCAGTCATTCATTTTGCAGGTTTGAAATCAGTTAGCGAATCCGAAGAAGATCCTATTAAATACTACAACAATAACGTAATGGGTAGTCTCATCCTTTTTGAAGAGATGGCTAGGTATGCTGTGTCTACTATTGTATTTTCATCATCGGCCACGGTTTATGGCAATCCTGGCTACACACAGTATAAGGAAAATATGCATTTGCGGCCTATTAATGTATATGGTCGAACCAAACTTATGGTTGAAGATATTCTACGTGATTTGAAAAAGGCAAATCCAGAGTTACGCATTGCATTACTTCGCTATTTTAATCCAGTTGGTGCTCATGAGTCAGGATTGATAGGAGAAGACCCAACAGGTACGCCGAATAATTTGATGCCTTATATTGCACAAGTTGCGGTCGGGAAGAGAAATAAGTTATCAATATTTGGGAATGATTATGCAACGCCTGATGGGACTGGTTTACGTGACTATATTCATGTTGAAGATTTGGCTTCTGGACATTTAATGGCGCTTGATAAATTGCAAAAAAACGCCGCATTAATTACTGTCAATTTAGGAACGGGGCGTCCTTATAGCGTTTTAGAAATGATTACTGCTTTTGAAAAAGCATCTGGTCAGCAAATTCCGTATCAAATAGTTGCACGAAGAGCTGGAGACCTTGCGGAATATTATGCAGATCCAAGTCTTGCAAAAGATATTCTTGGGTGGATGGCTCGATATGATATAGATCGTATGTGTCAAGACACGTGGCACTGGCAAAAGAATAACCCTGAAGGCTACTTATAAAGTTAACCTCCAATCTACTATCGTGCGAACTTTGCATTATAATTTCTATTGATATGCATTTCATTACCAGATTATGAATATTGCTAACGACGATATGTAAAATTATATTGATTACCAAAATCAAGAATAGAGACAAAATAACTGCAATATGATTGTAATTAATTTAAAAAAACTATGAATATTTTAATGGTTAATTGGTCATGGTATCCTAGCGGTGGCGATTGGTCGTATATCAAAAGTATATGTGATTTATATGAAAAGAAAAATCATCATATTATTCCTTTTTCGGTTAAAAATGAAAAAAACTATCCCACGCCATATACAAGATATTTTTTAAATAGTATTAATTATAAGACTTTATATGATAAAATTACTATAAAGTCTGGATTATATACTGCTATAAAATCCATCTATTCAATTGAAGCAAAACATAAACTGCAACTTTTACTTAACGAAAATAAGGTGGATATTGCTCAGTTCAACAATATTACCAATTACCATACCCCAAGTATTATCCCGGTTCTCCAGAAGGTTAAGGTGCCCATAGTCTGGCGAATATTGGATTATAGGTTAATATGTCCTAATTCAACTTTTTTATCAAATGGACATCTGTGCGAAGCATGCTTTAAACGAAAATATTATAAATGTGCATTAAAAAGATGCAAAAAGAATTCATTTATGGCGAGTGCGCTAATAATGCTCGAAAATTATTTTTATTTTCTCCTTCCTCATTACAAAAATGTTGATATGTTTCTTTTTCAAAGTGAATTTACACGAGATATATTTGTCAAATTTGGGTTTGACATTAAAAAGACACATATTATTGAAAACCCATACGATTATCTAGGTATTAAACCGTTATATGAAGGGAATAATTATATTCTTTACTTTGGACGACTTTCCAAAGAAAAAGGAGTATTAACGCTTCTAAAAGCAATGAAAAAATTACCAGATATACAATTGAAGGTTGTAGGCGATGGACCTGAACAAGATTTTTATAATCATTACGCAATTGAAAATTCTTTGACTAACGTTAGTTTTCTTGGTCCGAAGTGGGGTATCGAACTTGATCCAATTATTAGGCACTGTGAATTTGTTATTGTTCCATCTGAATGGTATGAACCAAGTCCTTATACGGTTCTTCAATCATTTGCTTACGGCAAAGCCGTTGTAGGTTCTGATATAGGAGGTTTGAAAGATTTAATTATAAACAATGAAAACGGGTTGCTTTTTAAAACGGGCGATATTGATAATCTATCTCAAGTAATTATGCATCTTATGCCGGATAAATATCTGATTCGAAAAATGGGTGAAAATGCCAGAATAATTTTAGAAAAAAAACATGATTCAGAAAGATATTATGCTAAAACTATGAATATTTTTACTGAAATCATCAATAAAAAATCAAGAATATGAATATATTAGTTATAGGAGGAAACGGATTTATTGGTTCACATCTTGTTGACCTTTTATTAATAAAGGGACACAATATTCGTGTTTTTGATAACTCTTATGAAAAATATCGTAAACCTTTGTCCAATGTTGATTACAGAATTTCTAATTTGGAAAATATTCCTGATTTATACGAAGCGCTTTTATCAATTGATATAATATTTTATTTAGCAAGTTCGTCAGTTCCTAGTACCTCAAATATCGATATCGTTTCAGATATTAAAAAAAATTTAATTCCGACTTTGAATTTACTAAACTTGGCCATTAAATTAGGTTTAAAAAGAATTATTTATTTCTCATCCGGTGGCGCTGTTTATGGTGAGCCGTCAGCAGCACCTATAAATGAAGATCATGCATTAAATCCGATATCTTCTTATGGTATTATCAAAGTTACGAATGAAATGTATTTTTCTTTATTTCAACGAATATATGGTTTGCGTCCACTAATATTAAGGCCGTCAAATCCTTATGGACCTCGGCAGGGTCACTATATTGCACAAGGTGTAATTTCGACTTTTCTTCGTAAAGCAAAATTGAAAGAGCCACTTACAGTTTATGGTGATGGCAATTCAACAAAAGATTACATCTATGTCAAAGATTTAATAAATTTAACTTATGATTTGAGCATGAATAATGCAGTTGGAGTTTTTAATTTAGGATGCGGTAAAGGAACAAAGTTAAACCAAATAATTGAGCTGATAGAAAAAATTACCGGCAATCAGTTGGAAGTACGTTATGTAGATAAACAAATTTACGATGTTGAGCATTTTATTTTGGACATTTCAAAAGCCATTCAAATTATTGGAGATTATTCATTCACTCCATTACCGATAGGTATTTTAGAGACTTGGAAGTGGTTAAATCTAAAATAATTATTTATTATTAGTTTATTTGCATTCTGGATTAATCACTCACATCCTCTTGGCCATTATTGCCATAATGAATATGAGGAAGGAACTTATGTTTCATCCGTTAAACGATTATTTGCATTATGTATTAAATAAAATATGAAGCTTATTAATTCACTAATAAGAAAATTAGGCAGAAATGACTATTCAATTGATGGCAATTTAACCAAATATGAAATATTTCTCATTTTGCTTTCAAAGGGCTTTTGCTTACTAAGAGGACTTCTCCTAAAATTTAATTTAAAAAAATCCAATGGTCTATTTTTTGTCGGAAAAGGATGTAAAATAATTAATAGACATAAAATATCAATTGGAAAAACCGTTATGATTGGCGATAATGTTGAAATCAATGCACTTTCGAAGTTAGGTGTATCAATCGGGAACAATGTCTCAATATTAAAAAACACTATAATTGAATGTACAGGCGTTATTCGCAATTTGGGCGAAGGGTTGACTATTGGAAATAACGTTGGCATAGCTCAGAATTGTTTTATTCAGGTAAGGGGGAAAGTTATAATTGGAAATAATGTCATATTTGGTCCAAGCGTTTCAATTTTTTCTGAAAATCATAATTTTTCAGATAATTCAAAATTTATTAATGAGCAAGGTGAATTTAGAAAAGGTGTAATCATCGAAGATGGTGTTTGGTTAGCAAGTAACGTGACCGTACTTGATGGTGTGAAAATTGGCAAAAACAGCATAATTGGTGCGGGTAGTGTTGTAACGAAAAATATTCCAGCATATTCAATTGCTATTGGGAATCCGGCTCGAGTAATTAAAAGAAGATAATTCAATAATAAATTTAAAAGGTATAAAACGTGAGTAAAAAAATCTACATTTCAGGTTGTGGCGGTATGTTGGGGGAAGCATTTTATGTTCAGTTTCACAATGATTACGAACTCAAATGCACTGATAAAGATGTTAACGAAAAATGGCTGTCTTTTTTAGATTTTCGCGATTTTAATGCTTATAAAAAGGATGTTATGGATTTTGATCCTGATTATTTATTTCACTTGGGTGCCTATACCGATCTGGAATTTTGCGAATTAAATATTGACGATACTTACATGACCAATGCACTGGCCGTTGAAAACGCCGTTTATATAGCTAATGAACTGAATATACCCTTACTTTATATTAGTACAGCAGGTATATTTGATGGAAAGAAAGAAATTTACGACGATTGGGACATACCTAATCCATTGGGGATATATGCTCGCTCGAAATATATGGGTGAGCGGTTTGTTGTAGAAAATGCCAAAAGGTATCTTATATGTCGTGCCGGCTGGATGATGGGGGCTGGGCCTAAAAAGGATAAAAAATTTATCCAGAAAATTATGAAGCAATTGAAGGAGGGGAAGAAAGAACTTCACATTGTAAATGACAAAGATGGAACGCCAACCTACACGCATGATTTTGCAAAAACAGTGAAGGCGTTATTGGAAAAGGAGTACTGGGGGGTATACAATTGTGTATGCGGAGGCCAAACCAGTCGTATGGAAGTAGCACAAGAGCTGATAAAAATTCTGAAGCTTGATAAGAAAATAAAAATTAATGAGGTTACATCAGAGTTTTTTCAAAATGAATATTTTGCGGCAAGACCCAATTCAGAACGATTAATAACGAAAAAACTTGATTTGCGAGAAGTGAACTATATGCACAACTGGAAAGTGTCCCTTAAAGAATATATTGAAAAATATTATCAAGATTTTTTATAACGAATGAAGAAGAAAGAAAAGGTGGCCATAATTGGCACTAATGGTTTACCGGCCAAATATGGCGGGTTCGAAACATTGGCTAATTATCTTACTTTAAACCTGAAAAATGAATTTGAATTTGTCGTGTATTGCAGTAAGACGCCAGCATCAAAAAGGCTTAAGCATTTTAATGAAGCCCAACTTATATACATTCCTTTAAAAGCAAATGGATGGCAAAGCATTCTTTATGATGCCTTCTCGCTTTTTCATTCTACCTTTAAATCTGACGTAATTCTCTATCTGGGTCCGGGTGCAGGTTTTCTTGTTCCATTGATCCGCTTATTCAAAAAACGAACTATTGTAAATCATGGCGGGCTAAATGAATGGGAACGAACGAAGTATTCACGATTCCAGCGTTTTGTTGCGCGAATGGGTCATAAATATGCAGCAAAATATTCTTTCCGAAACATTACTGATAATTTATTATTAAAGGAAAGTCTGAAAAATAGCTTTAATGCTGATTCGGTGGTAATACGTTATGGTGGCAATCATGCCAGAAGAGAAAAAGTAGACTCAGTATTATTAAAAAAATATAGTTTTCTTAAATCTAACTATTTTGTCAATATTTCAAGGGCACAGGAGGACAATAATTTGCATCTGGTTTTGGAAGCATTTAGGGAGCTTCCCCAAAAAAAATTAGTTATGGTTTCAAACTGGGATATTTCGCAATATGGTATCGAACTTAAGAAATCTTATAAAAACATTTATAAAAACATTCATATTCTCGATGCAATATATGAGCTCAAGGAAATAAATGCAATTCGTAGCAACGCTGAAGCATATATTCATAGTCATTCATATTGCGGTACTGCACCATCGCTTGTTGAAGCAATGAGTATAGGAATTCCAATAATCAGTTTTGATGTTCCCACTAATCGGGAAACGACGCAGAACAAGGCTTTATATTTCACAAGCAGTAAAGAACTTATTAAAACCATAAAGACACTGAATTATGACTTGATTATAGAAAATGGATTAGCAATGAAAAGAATTGCGGATATGGAATATACATGGGTAAATATTGCCAATAAGTATTTTAAATTATTTTCGGAATCATAAGGTCCTTGAATAAAGGGGGAACGTCTTCTTGAGAACTGCGAATGAATCTACGAAACAATCTTTAGATATTATAATTATAGGGGCTTCCGGCGGTATTGGTCAATATCTTGTTCGTGTTTTTTCAAAAACAAATAGAATTATTGGCACATATCATTCTGGTTCTCCGATAAATTTGGAAGGAGGCGCTGAATATTTTAAAGTTGATGTTACGAATTTAGAAGAAGTCTCTAACTTTTTTAAAAACATAGGACCATCATTATCCATGCCAATACTTATATACTCGGCTGGTATATCACCAAATAATATTACTCTAAAAATATCAGATAAAGATTGGACTAATACAATCGCTGTAAATCTTACAGGTGCTATGTATTGTAGCAGAGAAATTCTTCCTTGGATGAGAAGCTTGAATTATGGACGGCTTATTTTTATTTCGTCGATATTAAGTCGCATTGCTATTTCCGGTACTCTAGCATATTCTGTAACTAAGGCTGGATTAAATGCTATGGCAAAAGTTATCGCTATAGAAAATGCAGCTAGGGGCATTACGTCAAATGCAATAGCTTTGGGATACTTTGAGTTAGGTATCATTAACACTGTACCAAAAAAATTCCTTAATAATTGTGTGATTCCTAAAATACCGCTAAAGCGCTTGGGCGCGCCTGACAATATTTGTTCAACTATAAATTATATTATTGATTCAGATTACCTTACAGGATCTATTATCGATTTAAACGGTGGAATAATTTCCAAGTAAAAATTATAAATAACGATGATTATTAATTATGTGTGACATTAAACTAAAGTACTTTAATTATAACAAAAAATCAATTATTGAACAGCGAGAACTTTTTAAGAATGCTTTTCCTGAAAGAATCGGTACAGAAGTTGCTGAAGAAAGCCATTATTTTTGGAAATTCCATACCTTTCCCTTTATGCCAAATTCTTACGAATATTCTGCTTATCGTGATAATAAAATGGTTGGATATTATGCCGCTTTACCTTATAAATACGTAATAAATGGAAAAGAAATGATTTGCGGTATGATATGTGATGTTATGACTCATTCATCCATGAGGGGACAAAACATATTCACTAAAATAGGGGGATATGCAACCGATGATTTAAAAGACAAAGGATTGCATTTTACATCGGGTTATCCAATTCGACCCGAAGTAATACCTGGTCATTTAAAGGTAGGATGGAAGAAATTATTTAAAATGCCACTTTATATCAAAGTGTTAAAGATAAATGCGATACTATCAAAGTTTAATATTCCCTTTGGCTCTGTTATAATAAATCCCTTTATAAAGGTAATGTCATTATATAAGATATTTTGCTCAAACTGTGGGAATGAAAGTGAAATATATGACGTACATGAAATAAATAAAATAACAGGATATGAAGAATTTTTTGTTAAATGGTCATCAACACAGGTTAACTATCTCATAAAAAGTAGGGAATTTTTAAAGTGGCGATTGAGTGCACCTGGAAAAAAATATCAAATAATTTGCGTTCGAAAAGAAGGTAATATAAATGCAATGGCCATAATAACTTTTGCTAATGTTAAAGGAATACCGAGCATAGGTGTTTTAGATTTAATGGTTTTAGATGAAAATTATTCAGCCATTAAGTATTTATTTAGAACGTTGGAGAAACTGGCTTTGGAAAGGAAAGCCGAGGTTATAATTGGGATGTTTTGCAAGCACTTGGCTCGTAAATATAATTTGATCAAATATGGAATGATAAAAACAAATATTTTTTTCACACTAATATTAAAGCAACTTGATTCAAACATAGATTTTGAAGATTTGAAGAAGGAAATAAATTGGAATTTAACCTGGATTGACTCTGACAATTTGTGAATGTTAGATGAATAATTTTATTACAATCGATGTCGAAGAATGGTTTCATATCCTGGATGATTCTGCTGTTCCTTCAATGTCTGAATGGTCTTCACTGGAATCTAGTTTGGAGAAAAATATGGAATGCATTCTAAGCATTCTGGCTGAACATGATGTTAAGACAACCATGTTTTGGCTTGGATGGGCTGCCGAGAAGTATCCAAGTCTTGTCCGTCGTTGTTTAGAAGAAGGCCATGAGATTGCCAGCCATGGATATGGCCATGTACTTGCTTATGAAGTTGGAAGGAAGTTATTCAGAGAAGATATACGCCGTGGAAAAGAAATAATTGAAGATATAACAGGAATTTCAGTATCAGGCTTCAGGGCTGCAGGTTTTGGTACTACTTCAGACACACCATGGATATTTGAAGAAATAAGGGCTGCTGGTTATAATTATGATTCAAGTGTTTTTCCTGCAAATAGGGGACATGGCGGAATAGCGGATTTTCGGATTGAACCACACATGATTAATACTACCAATGGAGAGCTTTTTGAAATTCCGCAATCTGTCGTTAAAATTTGTGAACGGAGGATTAGTTTTTTCGGCGGTGGATATTTACGGATTGCACATATTTTTTTAATAAAAAGGGGGATTAACAAACCTCCAAAAGCTGTTCTGCAAGCAATAATTTATATACA